>NZ_JBEYVV010000010.1:0-214295 GCF_040644155.1 Streptomyces sp. NPDC047022
CAGCGCCGATGGTACTGCAGGGGGGACCCTGTGGGAGAGTAGGACGCCGCCGAACAAATTTTGAGGGAAACCCCGCACCATACGGTGCGGGGTTTTCTGCTTTCTGGTGCGTTTCAGCGCGTTTCAGGAGGCCCTTCCCGCCCCCTGTATACCGGGCCGTGAACCATGCAGGTAAGGTCAGGGGGCATCATCGGCTCGTTTCCGCAGGAGGCCCCCGGGTGGAGGTCCAGGAGACCCGCGTCCAGACAGACCGGGTCCTCACCATCCCGAACATCCTCAGCATGGCACGGCTGTTCGGCGTGCCCGTCTTCCTGTGGCTGATCCTCTGGCCCGAGTTCGGCGGGCCGAATTGCGACGGCTGGGCCCTGCTCATCCTTGTGCTGAGCGGCATCAGCGACTACCTGGACGGCAAGCTCGCCAGGCGCTGGAACCAGATCAGCAGTCTCGGCCGGCTCCTCGACCCGGCAGCCGACCGGCTCTACATTGCGTCAACCCTGGTCGGGTTGACCTGGCGCGGGATTCTGCCTCTCTGGCTGACCGGAGTACTCGTCGCGAGGGAACTGGTTCTGCTGGTGATGGTGGGCATCCTCAGACGGCACGGCTATCCGCCCCCGCAAGTGAACTTCCTTGGCAAGGCAGCCACGTTCAACCTGATGTACGCCTTCCCGTTGCTGCTCCTCAGCGATGGCACCGGATGGATCGCGTCACTGGCTGCCATTTTCGGATGGGCGTTCGCCGGATGGGGTACAACCCTGTACTGGTGGGCAGGAGTCCTCTACGTGGTTCAGGTTCGCCGCCTTGTCAGGGCGGACTCCATGACCGATTGAGCCCGCCGATGGGGGGCCGTAGCGGCTCGATGGCCCGCGCGGGGAAACTGCGGGACAATCTAGACGGGTGAAGTCGGCTGAACCGTCGTCTCTTAGAGGAGGACGCTTCCGACATGAAGGCCGTCGTGATGGCCGGAGGCGAGGGCACCCGCCTTCGTCCGATGACCTCGAGCATGCCCAAGCCGCTCCTGCCGGTGGTCAACCGGCCGATTATGGAGCATGTGCTGCGGCTGCTCAAAAGGCATGGGCTCAACGAGACCGTCGTCACCGTGCAGTTCCTGGCCTCGCTCGTCAAGAACTATTTCGGTGACGGTGAAGAGCTCGGAATGGAGCTCACGTATGCCAACGAGGAGAAGCCACTCGGTACCGCCGGGAGTGTCAAGAACGCAGAGGAAGCACTGAAGAATGACGCATTCCTTGTCATCTCCGGTGACGCTCTGACCGACTTCGACCTCACCGAACTGATCAATTTCCACAAGGAAAAGGGTGCACTGGTCACCGTCTGTCTGACGCGTGTACCCAATCCGCTGGAGTTCGGCATCACCATCGTCGACGACGAAGGAAAGGTCGAGCGCTTCCTTGAGAAGCCCACCTGGGGTCAGGTCTTCTCGGACACGGTCAATACGGGCATCTACGTCATGGAGCCCGAGGTCTTCGACTACGTCGATCCCGATGTGCCCGTCGACTGGTCCGGCGACGTCTTCCCGCAGCTGATGAAGGAGGGCAAGCCGATCTACGGCTATGTCGCCGAGGGCTACTGGGAGGACGTCGGCACGCACGAGAGCTATGTGAAGGCGCAGGCCGACGTCCTGGAGGGCAAGGTCGACGTCGAGATCGACGGCTTTGAGATCTCCCCTGGCGTATGGGTCGCGGAGGGCGCTGAAGTCCACCCCGACGCCGTGCTGCGCGGACCGCTCTACATCGGTGACTACGCGAAGGTCGAGGCGGGCGCCGAGATCCGCGAACACACCGTCGTCGGATCGAACGTCGTCGTGAAGAGCGGGGCTTTTCTGCACCGGGCCGTTGTCCATGACAACGTGTACATCGGGCAGCACAGCAATCTGCGTGGTTGTGTGATCGGCAAGAACACCGACATCATGCGTGCGGCGCGGATCGAGGACGGCGCCGTCATCGGCGACGAATGCCTCATCGGCGAGGAATCGATCGTCCAGGGCAATGTGCGGGTCTATCCGTTCAAGACCATCGAGGCCGGCGCTTTCGTCAACACCTCCGTCATCTGGGAGTCCCGCAGCCAGGCGCATCTGTTCGGCGCCCGCGGCGTGTCCGGAATCCTGAACGTGGAGATCACCCCGGAGCTGGCCGTACGGCTCGCCGGCGCATACGCCACCACCCTGAAGAAGGGATCCACGGTCACCACGGCGCGCGATCACTCCCGGGGTGCCCGCGCACTGAAGCGCGCCGTCATCTCGGCGCTCCAGGCGAGCGCCATCGACGTACGCGACCTGGAGAACGTACCGCTGCCCGTCGCCAGGCAGCAGACCGCGCGGGGCAGCGCGGGCGGCATCATGATCAGGACATCACCCGGTGTGCCCGACTCCGTCGACATCATGTTCTTCGACGGCCAGGGCGCCGACCTGTCGCAGGCTGGTCAGCGGAAGCTGGACAGGATCTTCGCGCGGCAGGAGTACCGGCGTGCCTTCCCCGGTGAGATCGGCGACCTGTACTTCCCGTCCAGTGTCTTCGACTCGTACACCGGATCGCTCCTGCGGAGCGTCGACACCTCCGGGATAGCCGAAGCGGAGCTCAAGGTCGTCGTAGACGCGTCGAACGGCAGTGCGGGACTGGTGCTGCCGAGCCTGCTCGGCAAGCTGGGCGTGGATTCGTTGACGATCAATCCCGGTCTGGACGAGGCCCGGCCCACGGAGAGCGCGGACGCCCGGCGCGCGGGGCTTGTGCGGCTCGGGGAGATCGTGGCCTCTTCACGGGCCGCCTTCGGAGTGCGTTTCGACCCCGTCGGCGAGCGCCTGTCGCTCGTTGACGAGAGGGGCCGGATCGTCGAGGACGACCGGGCGCTGCTGGTGATGCTCGACCTGGTGGCCGCGGAGCGCCGCAGCGGGAAGGTCGCGCTGCCGGTGACGACGACGAGGATCGCCGAACAGGTGGCGGCCTACCACGGGACGCAGGTCGAGTGGACCACGACCTCGCCGGACGATCTCACGCGTGTGGGCCGGGAGGAATCGACCATCTTCGGCGGGGACGGGCGCGGCGGGTTCATCGTCCCCGAGTTCAGCAGCGTCTTCGACGGCACGGCCGCCTTCGTCAGGCTCATCGGTCTGGTGGCGCGGACGCAGCTCACTCTCAGCCAGATCGACGCGCGGATTCCGCGGGCTCACGTCCTCAAGCGGGATCTGGCGACCCCTTGGGCCGTCAAGGGACTGGTGATGCGGCGGGTCGTGGAGGCGGCCGGTGACCGCTTTGTCGACACGACCGATGGTGTGCGCGTGGTGGAGGCCGACGGCCGGTGGGCGCTGGTGCTGCCCGACCCCGCGGAGGCCGTCACGCATCTGTGGGCGGAGGGGCCCGACGACGCCTCCGCCCAGGCCCTGCTCGACGAGTGGGCGGCGGTCGTGGACAGCGCGGGCCGGTAGGCCCGGAGCCGCGTGAACGCGCAGTACACGCGCGTGCCGGACCGGTACCCCCAGGGGTGCCCGTCCGGCACGCCGGTGGGGCCATTCGGAGTATGCGCGCGCAACGTGCGACGATGTGCGGCATGCCGCAGCCGCCCCCCGTTCGGAGCATGCCCGCTCGCCCCGTGCGTCCGGATGCCTCCATGTCGTTGCTCACCAACGTCATGGATCACAGCCTCGACGACGGTTACGCCGAGGCGGCAGCCCGGAGGAAGAGCGAGGGCGCCGGTGGCATGCCGAAAACGGTACGGGCGAAGCTCGGCCTCGCCGCGGGACTCGTGCTCGCCGCCCTCGTGGTGACGCTGGGCGCGGCGCAGGCGCGTGTGGCGGCCCCGACGGTCGCCAAGGAGCGCCAGGAGCTCATCGACCGTATCCAGCGGGAGAACGCGGCCGCCGACAAGCTGGAGGGCACGGTCGACAAGCTGCGCGACGATGTGAGCGCACGGCAGCGCGAGGCACTCAAGAAGAGCGGCGACGGAACCGATCTTGTCGACCTCCTCTCAGGCGCCGTCGCGGTGCACGGCCCCGGCGTGAAGCTCGTCGTGAACGACGCCAAGGAGGCGACCTCGGGCGGTAACGGCAATCCGCGTGAGACCGCCGACTTCTCCGACACGGGACGCGTCCGGGACCGCGATATGCAGCGTGTCGTCAACGGGCTGTGGGAGTCGGGCGCCGAGGCCATCGCGATCAACGGGCAGCGGCTCACGGCTCTGTCCGCGATCCGGGCCGCGGGCGACGCGATACTCGTCGACAACAGGCCACTGGTACCGCCGTACACCGTGCTCGCGGTGGGGGACGGGGAACGGCTCAGCACCAGGTTCCAGAACAGCGCCGACGGGCTGTACCTGCATGCGCTGCAGGAGAACTACGGGATCCGTACCGGCATCTCCGTAGAGGGTGACGTCCGGCTGCCCGCGGCACCGAGTGTGATCGTACGTACAGCACAACCGAGCACAGAGAAGGGCACATCGTGATCGCCGTACTGGGCCTCGTCGTCGGAGTCGTGGTCGGTCTGCTGGTGAGGCCGGAAGTTCCCGCGGTCGTCGAGCCTTACCTTCCGATCGCCGTCGTGGCGGCCCTCGACGCCGTGTTCGGCGGCTTCCGGGCCATGCTCGACGGCATCTTCGACGACAAGGTCTTCGTGGTGTCGTTCCTGTCGAACGTCGTGGTGGCGGCGCTGATCGTCTTCCTGGGCGACAAGCTGGGCGTCGGCGCGCAGCTGTCCACCGGCGTGGTGGTCGTCCTCGGCATCCGAATCTTCTCCAACGCCGCCGCGATCCGGCGGCATGTGTTCCGGGCGTGAGGCCGATGAGCAACGAGGACGCGACGCCCGGACTCCCGGAGAACGAGAACGCGCGGCCGGGCGAACCGGTCGAGCCGAGCGAGCCGCGTGAGACGCCCAGGCCACCGGGGCCGCAGGAGGCCTCCGGGACGCCCGGACCCCGGCTGCGCAGGGAGCTGCCGGAGGAGGTGCCTGCGGCACCCGTCGGCGCCTTCGGGGAACAGGAAGGGGACGGGGACTCCTCGCGTGCGCAGTCCGGCCGGCAGCGACTGGTGAAGGGACTGTGGCCGCCGCGCCTGTCGCGGGCCCAACTCATCGTCGCCCTGCTGCTGTTCGGCCTCGGCTTCGGCCTGGCCGTCCAGGTCGCCTCGAACAGTGACGGCAGCAGTGCCCTGCGGGGTGCGCGTCAGGAAGATCTTGTGCGCATTCTCGATGAACTCGGTGACCGTACACAGCGTCTTCAGGACGAGAAGCAGGGTCTCGAGGATCAGCGGTCCGAGCTCGAGAACAGTTCGGACCGGGCGGAGGAGGCCCGTAAGCAGACCGCCGAGAAGGAGAAGCAACTCGGCATTCTCGCGGGCACGCTGGCGGCTCAGGGGCCCGGTATCACGATGACCATCCAGGACGCGAAGGGAACGGTGCATGCGGACATGCTGCTCGACGCGATCCAGGAGCTTCGCGCGGCGGGCGCGGAGGCGATCCAGGTGAACGGTGTGCGGGTCGTGGCCGGTACCTATCTGACGGACTCGGGCAAGAGCGTGAGCGTGGACGGGAACAAGATCGCTCAGCCATACCGTTTCAAGGTCATCGGCAAGCCGCAGGATCTGGAGCCGGCACTGAACATCCCCGGAGGAGTTGTGCAGACTGTCGAGAAGGAGCAGGCCACGGTCACCGTGGACAGTTCTGCGAAGATCGTCGTGGATGCCTTGCGAGCAGCGAAGCGGCCTGACTACGCTCGGTCGTCCTCGCAGTGAACCGGGGGTGCATGGAGGCGGTCAGGCAGGGGCATGAGGTTGCGGGGGGTCGACGCACCGATTGGGTGGTGCGTGGTGGAAACTGTCTGGTGGATACGGACGTTGTGAAGATGTCCGGGTCGGCCGGTGTACGCAGTCAGGGTTCGTCCTGCCCCACGGGCGGGTCTGTTTCGGTCAAGGGGAATCGCCCGTGAAGTTGTTTGCGAAGTTGTTCGGCAAGAGCGCGCGAGAGGGCGGCGCCGACGCGGCCGCCCGCCATCGCGCACAGCCGGGAGAAGCGGGGGGCCAGCGCCCGCTGTTCCGGGATCAGGTCGCTGGTCCGGGTGGTGGCATTTCGGGAGGTCACGGCGCGTCGTCGGTTGACCCCGCCGCGTCCGGCCCCATAGGTTTCGGGGACATGTCGGCCCAGGTGTGCACAAGGTGCGGTCACAACAACCCGGAGAACAGCCGCTTCTGTTCCAACTGCGGTGCGCCGCTTCGTCCCGGGGCGGTTCCGGAGCGCGCGTCGGAGACGACCTCCACGATCTCGATCTCGGGTCTGGAGGCATACGACGCGGAGGTGACCGGCCAGACGCCGGTGCCGACGCTGTCTCCGGAGGCGCAGGCGGCCGTCGACGCGCTGCCGCTCGGCTCGGCGCTGCTGGTGGTGCGCCGCGGTCCCAACTCGGGCAGCCGCTTTCTGCTCGACGGTGAGCTGACCACGGCGGGGCGTCATCCGCAGAGCGACATCTTCCTGGATGATGTGACTGTCTCGCGTCGGCATGTGGAGTTCCGCCGTAGCCCGGACGGATCCTTCACGGTCGCCGATGTCGGCAGCCTCAACGGCACGTATGTCAACCGTGAGCGCATCGACCAGGTCGCGCTCACCAACGGCGACGAGGTCCAGATCGGCAAGTACAGGCTGGTCTTCTACGCGAGTCAGCGGAGTATCTGACCCTCCCCCAGACTCCGTCCGGGGAGACCCCAGGGAAGGCCCCATGCTTCACACACCGAGCGGCGGTGCCGACAGTGGCACCGCCGCAGCGGACGGCGGGCTGATGAGTATCGGCACCGTGCTGAACGTGCTGCGCGAGGAGTTCCCCGAGGTCACCATCTCCAAGATCCGTTTTCTGGAGACCGAGGGGCTCATCGAGCCGCAGCGCACCCCCGCGGGGTATCGCAAGTTCAGCGCACGGGACGTCGAACGCCTCGCCCAGGTGCTGAGGATGCAGAGGGACCACTACCTGCCGCTGAAGGTCATCCGTGAGTACCTCGACGCCGTGGAGCGGGGCGAGGACGTACGGCTGCCGACCTTGGGCCGTCCGCGTGACGGGAGCGAGGCCGAAGGGTTCGGCGACGTCCTCGGCGAGTCCGAGGCGGGCACGGGATCGCGGCTCGCCCGTGAGGAGCTGCTCGCGGCCACCGGGATCAGTGCGGAGCACCTCGAGGAGTGGGAGTCGTACGGGCTCGTCGTGCCGCTGCCCGGCGGTGGGTATGACGCGGAGACGGTCACCGTGGCCACTCTGGTGGCCGAACTGGGACGGCATGGGATCGAGCCACGCCATCTGCGGGTGATGAAGGCCGCCGCGGACCGTGAGGCGGGTCTGGTGGATCAGGTGGTGGCCCCGCTCAGGCTGCACCGCAATCCACAGACCAGGGCACACGCCGAGGCCCGTACGAGGGAGCTGGCGGGGCTCGCGGTGAAGCTGCACGCCGCCCTGGTGCAGTCCGCTCTCGGACTTCGGCTGTCCTGAGAGAGGTGTTCGCCGTGGGCGGACAGGTCGGCCGTTCGGTGCCCGACTACCCAAACGTCCCGGGCACGGCCTAGGGTTGCTGTGTGAACGAGCTCGATGTCGTAGGTGTCCGGGTCGAGATGCCCTCCAACCAGCCGATCGTGCTCCTGCGTGAAGTGGGAGGCGACCGCTACCTCCCCATCTGGATCGGCCCCGGGGAGGCGACCGCCATCGCCTTCGCCCAGCAGGGCATGGCCCCCGCGCGACCGCTGACCCACGACCTGTTCAAGGACGTGCTGGAGGCGGTCGGCCAGGAGCTCACGGAAGTACGCATCACGGACCTGCGGGAAGGCGTCTTCTACGCGGAGCTGGTCTTCGCGAGCGGCGTCGAGGTGAGCGCCCGCCCGTCCGACGCCATAGCGCTTGCTCTGCGTACCGGCACGCCGATCTACGGCAGCGAAGGCGTCCTCGACGACGCGGGCATCGCGATCCCCGACGAGCAGGAGGACGAGGTCGAGAAGTTCCGCGAGTTCCTCGACCAGATCTCGCCCGAGGACTTCGGCACCAGCAGTCAGTGACGGCCCAGGGGGGCGATATCGGAAGCCTCAGCCATACCGACGGAGCACGCGACGGTACAGCGGGTGAAGAATGCACGGACGGGCACTTGCCGGGGGCCACTGCGAGCGTCTGAAGGACCGCTGCCAGAGCATTCGGCTAGCCTTTCCCCGCGGATGGGCACGGGAAACCACCCTTAGGGTGATTATCACTCGGCGTGCCGAGTGTGGCGATCGTTGACGCACCCCTGGTGACTGCCTACCGTCGAGAAGGCAGTTCAAGGACGGAGGTCGGCGTGAGAATGAGCGGCGGCGGCACGGCGGGGGGAGCCCCTGGACGCAGTCTGGGGGAGAACGGCCCGCACCCGCTTCATGGCGGCGCGACCGGCTCCGGCCCTCGGCGGCCCGTGGCCGTGCCGGGCGACGGAGACGCGGCTTTCGACCAGATCGGCTATCGCGGTCCCACGGCGTGTGCCGCGGCGGGCATCACCTACCGCCAGCTGGACTACTGGGCGAGGACGGGGCTCGTGGAACCGAGCGTGCGCCCCGCCTACGGGTCGGGGACGCAGCGGCTGTACAGCTTCCGGGACGTCGTCGTCCTGAAGGTCGTCAAACGGTTCCTGGACACGGGTGTGTCACTGCAGAACATCCGTACCGCCGTCCAGCACCTCAGAGAGCGCGGCTTCCGCGACCTGGAGCGGATGACGCTGATGAGCGACGGCGCGACGGTGTACGAATGCACGTCACCGGACGAGGTCCACGCCCTGCTCCAGGGCGGGCAGGGCATCTTCGGCATCGCCGTCGGGGTCGTGTGGCGTGACGTGGAGGCCGCGCTGTCCCAGCTGCACGGGGAACGCGTGGACACGGGCGAGACCATCGTCGGCAACAATCCGGCGGACGAGCTGGCACGGCGACGCAACCGCGCCGTGTGAGGCGCGGCCCGGCATGCGGGCCGCGAGCCACTGCCGCGCGGCACGCGGGCTGCGGCGACGCTGCCGCCGTGCCGCGTTGTCAGTGGCATAGGGCAGCATCGGACATGTGAGGTCCGCGCCCACCATCCTGCATCTCGACATGGATGCCTTCTACGCCTCGGCGGAGCAGGCATCCAAGCCGAGCCTGCGCGGGAAGGCCGTCGTCGTGGGCGGGCTCGGACCGCGCGGAGTGGTGGCCACGGCGTCGTACGAGGCCCGGGTCTTCGGGGTGCACTCGGCCATGCCCATGGCCCAGGCCCGCAGGCTGGCGCCGAACGCCGCCTATCTGGTGCCTCGCTTCGGGCTCTACCGGGAGGTCAGCGAGCGGGTGATGGGCCTGCTGCGGGCTCTGTCCCCGCTGGTGGAGCCGCTGAGCCTGGACGAGGCGTTCGTGGACCTCGAGGCCGGGGGAGTGGCCTGGGACGAGCAATCGGCACGGCTGACGGGCGTGAGGCTGCGCGCGGACATCCGGTCCGTCACCGGGCTGACCGGCTCCGTGGGCCTCGCCGCCTCCAAGATGCTCGCCAAGATCGCCTCCGAGCAGGCCAAGCCGGACGGGCTCGTGGTGATACGCCCGGGTACCGAGCGAGCGCTTCTCGGCCCGATGCCGGTGCGCACGCTCCCCGGGGTCGGCCCCGCCACCGGGGACCATCTGCGGCGGGCCGGGATCACCACGGTCGACGAGATCGCCGAGGCGGGCGAGGACGAACTCGTACGGCTTCTGGGCAAGGCCCATGGGCACGCGCTGTACGCGATGGCGCTGGCCCATGACGAGCGGCCGGTGGTGGCCGAGCGTGAGGCCAAGTCGGTGTCCGTCGAGGACACGTACGACGTCGACATCCATGACCGGGTGCGGGTCGGCGTGGAGGTGCAGCGTCTCGCGGACCGGTGTGTGCGCAGGCTGCGGGACGCCGGCCTGTCGGGGCGGACCATCGTGCTGAAGGTCCGCCGATACGACTTCTCGACGCTGACCCGCTCCGAGACGCTGCGCGGGCCCACCGACGACCCGGCGGTGGTGAAGGAGGCAGCGGCGAGGCTGCTGGATTCGGTGGACACGACCGGTGGCGTGCGGCTGCTGGGCGTCGGTGTCAGCGGGCTCGCCGACTACACGCAGGAGGACCTCTTCGCCCAGGCGCGGCTCGCCGCGGGGGACACGGCTGACGAAGAGCACGAGGAGCCGGCGCAGGAGCCGGCGGCGGGGATCACGCAGGACGAGCCGGCGACGGCGCCGGAGCACGTCTGGCGTGCGGGCCAGGACGTCCGGCACAGCGAGTACGGGCACGGATGGGTGCAGGGCAGTGGCCTCGGCAGGGTGACCGTTCGCTTCGAGACCCCCGATTCACCGCCGGGGCGTGTCCGTACGCTCCGCACCGACGATCCCCTGCTGGAACCGGCTGATCCGCTTCCCCTGGTACCGCTGAGACCCGAGGCCGCGGACCCGCGGGCGGCACCGTCGGGCACGGTGTCCTGATGAGGCGCGTGACCGAGGAGTACGGCAGGGTGACGGCGCAACGTCACGCCTCGTCCGACCCGGCCAGATGCCCGAAGTCCCGGTCCCGGTCCGGTGAAGGAGCGGGTGTGGCCACGTCGAGCCCATAGTGGTGGTAGAGCTGCAGTTCCTGTTCGGGGGACAGATGGCGTCCGACGCCGAAGTCGGGGGCATCCTTGATCAAGGCGCGTTCGAAGGGGACGTAGAGCGCTCCCTCGACCACCTCACTGGGCTCCAGCGGAACGAACGCGTCCCGGCTGAACAGACCCGTTCGTATGGCCGCCCACTCCGGTACTCCGGTCGCGTCGTCGAGATAGACCTCGTCGACTGTGCCTATCTTGTTGCCGTTGCGGTCGAACGCCTTGCGGCCGATCAGATTCCGCGGATCGATATCGGTCTTCACGGTCCCTCCAACTGGTCGCAACTCATTCACAACCACTACAAAAGAGCACATTCGTCAAGGCGGCCACTCGAGGGCTCCCTGATTGCACCCGCTGGTACGCTGGCAGACGGCTGATGACCCCGTGCGGGAGAGTCCTTCGGAGCGAACCGGAGGCGCCGAAGGAGCAAACCCTCCCCGGAATCTCTCAGGCACACGTACCGCACGGACGAGGTCACTCTGGAAAGCAGAGCGGATGCCATTGGCATCCGCTCTCACCGACGGTGAAAACCGGAGCGCCCTGGGGCGGACCGGTGAAGCTCTCAGGTTGAGATGACAGAGGGGGAGGCCGTCGGGGTACCCACGCCGTGGTGCCCCTCGAAGGTCGTGTCTGACCAGGAGGCCCCCGCAATGACCGCCCACCGCATCCCGCTCTCCGAGCTCGAACGGGGGACCCCCTTCGAGCGCCGCCACATCGGTCCTGACTACGAGGCGCGCGCCAAGATGCTCGCGCACATCGGCTATGGCTCCCTCGACGAACTCACGGCCGCCGCCGTCCCGGACGTGATCAAGAGCGCCGACGCCCTGGATCTGCCGGGCGCGCGCACCGAGGCCGAGGTGCTGGCCGAACTGCGCTCCCTCGCCGACCGCAACCAGGTCCTCGACTCCATGATCGGCCTCGGCTACTACGGGACCTTCACGCCGCCGGTGATCCTGCGCAACGTGATGGAGAACCCGGCCTGGTACACCGCGTACACGCCCTACCAGCCGGAGATCTCCCAGGGGCGCCTCGAGGCCCTGCTGAACTTCCAGACCGTGGTCGCCGACCTCACCGGCCTGCCGACCTCCGGCGCCTCCCTGCTCGACGAGGGCACGGCGGCCGCCGAGGCCATGGCGCTGTCGCGGCGCATGGGCCGCAACAAGAAGGGCCTGTTCCTGGTCGACGCCGACGCGCTGCCCCAGACGATCGCCGTGATCGAGACCCGCGCCGAGCCCACCGGCGTCGAGGTCGTCGTCGCCGACCTCAGCGAAGGCATCCCGGCCGACGTCGCCGAGCGGGAGATCAACGGCGTACTGATCCAGTACCCGGGCGCCTCCGGGGCCGTGCGCGACATCAAGCCGGTCATCGACCAGGCCCACGAGCTGGGCGCGGTCGTCACCGTCGCCGCCGACCTGCTCGCCCTGACGCTCATGACCTCGCCGGGCGAGCTGGGCGCCGACATCGCCGTCGGTACGACGCAGCGCTTCGGCGTGCCCATGGGCTTCGGCGGACCGCACGCCGGTTACATGGCGGTGCAGGAGAAGTTCGCCCGCAGCCTGCCCGGCCGCCTCGTGGGCGTCTCCGTGGACGCGGACGGCCACAAGGCGTACCGCCTCGCCCTGCAGACGCGCGAGCAGCACATCCGCCGCGAGAAGGCGACGAGCAACATCTGCACCGCCCAGGTGCTGCTCGCCGTGATGGCCGGCATGTACGCCGTCTACCACGGCCCCGAGGGACTGCGGGCCATCGCACGCCGTACCCACCGGTACGCCACGATCCTGGCCGCGGGTCTCACGGCCGGCGGGGTCGAGGTCGTCCACGGCGCCTACTTCGACACCCTCACCGTGCGGGTGCCCGGCCGCGCCGAGACGGTCGTCGCCACGGCACGCGAGCGCGGCGTCAACCTGCGCCTCGTCGACGCCGACCACGTCTGCATCGCCTGCGACGAGACGACCGGCCGCGCCCAGCTGGGTGCCGTGTGGACCGCCTTCGGAGTCGAGGCCGACGTCGAGGCACTGGACGCGAGCGCCGCGGACGCGCTCCCGGGGACCCTGCTGCGCACCGACGACTACCTCATGCACCCGGTGTTCCAGGCGCACCGTTCCGAGACCGCGATGCTGCGCTATCTGCGCCGGCTGGCGGACCGGGACTACGCGCTCGACCGCGGCATGATCCCGCTGGGCTCCTGCACCATGAAGCTCAACGCGACCACCGAGATGGAGCCGGTCACCTGGCCGGAGTTCGGGCAGCTGCACCCCTTCGCGCCCGCCGAGCAGGTGCAGGGCTATCTCACCCTGATCCGTGAGCTGGAGGAGCAGCTCGCCGAGGTCACCGGCTACGACAAGGTCTCGCTCCAGCCCAACGCCGGTTCCCAGGGTGAGCTGGCCGGTCTGCTGGCCGTGCGCGGCTACCACCGCGCCAACGGCGACGAGCAGCGCACGGTCTGCCTCATCCCGTCCTCCGCGCACGGCACCAACGCCGCGAGCGCCGTGATGGCCGGCATGAAGGTCGTCGTCGTGAAGACCGCGGGCGACGGCGAGATCGACGTCGAGGACCTGCGGGCCAAGATCGAGCAGTACCGCGACGAGCTCTCCGTACTGATGATCACGTACCCGTCCACGCACGGTGTGTTCGAGGAGCACGTCGCCGACATCTGCGCGGCCGTCCATGAGGCCGGCGGCCAGGTGTACGTCGACGGCGCCAACCTCAACGCGCTGGTCGGTCTCGCCGAGCCGGGTCACTTCGGCGGCGACGTCTCGCACCTCAACCTGCACAAGACGTTCTGCATCCCGCACGGCGGAGGCGGTCCGGGCGTCGGCCCGGTCGGTGTGCGCGCGCACCTCGCGCCGTACCTGCCGAACCACCCGCTGCAGCCCGCGGCCGGTCCCGAGACCGGCGTCGGACCGATCTCGGCGGCTCCGTGGGGCTCCGCAGGCATCCTGCCGATCTCCTGGGCGTACGTCCGGCTCATGGGCGGTGAGGGACTCAAGGCCGCCACGCAGACGGCCGTGCTGTCCGCCAACTACATCGCCAAGCGCCTCGAACCGCACTACCCGGTGCTCTACACCGGTCCCGGCGGCCTGGTGGCGCACGAGTGCATCATCGATCTGCGCCCGCTGACCAAGGCGACCGGCGTGAGTGTCGACGACGTCGCCAAGCGGCTGATCGACTACGGCTTCCACGCGCCGACGATGTCGTTCCCGGTGGCCGGCACGCTGATGATCGAGCCGACCGAGTCCGAGGACCTCGCCGAGATCGACCGGTTCTGCGACGCGATGATCGCCATTCGCGCGGAGATCGAGAAGGTGGGCTCGGGCGAGTGGCCCGCCGAGGACAACCCGCTGCGGGGCGCTCCGCACACCGCAGCGGCGCTCGGCGGTACGTGGGAGCACGCGTACACGCGCGAGGAGGCCGTCTTCCCGGCCGGTGTCTCGGCCGCCGACAAGTACTGGCCGCCGGTGCGCCGTATCGACCAGGCGTTCGGAGACCGCAACCTGGTCTGCTCCTGCCCGCCGCTGGACGCTTACGAGGAGTAATCACCCTCGGACATGCGTCGGGGCCGGTTCGGAGCGTCTGTCTCCGGGCCGGCCCCTGGTGTGTCCAGGGCGATGGGCGCCCTCGGCGGGGGCTTCGCGCGCCCCCTGCGTGTCCTAAGCAGCCGTCATCACCTGGTCGGTGCCCATCGGGCGGTGCGGGGCGATGATCTGGCCGTCGGGCAGAAGCTCACCGGTGTCCTCGAAGAGCAGAACGCCGTTGCACAGCAGGCTCCATCCCTGCTCCGGGTGGTGCGCCACAAGGCGGGCGGACTCCCGGTCGGCGGATTCGGCGGTCGGGCACAGTGGCTGGTGCTGGCACATGGTGGATGGGATCTTTCGCTCTGTCGTGTGTGAGGTGGCCGGTATGGCTGTCGTGTCTGTCCTGCGGCTCTTCGCGTCCTTCATGGCCGCTCCCCGTTGGTGATGCTTCGGTCAGGAACCCAGTGTTGCCCCACGGGCGTCAATCCGCAGGGATTTCGCTGTACGGCTTCTCACAGGTTCATGACGCATCACCCGCGCGGACGGTTCAATCCAACTCGACGGTCAATTTGGGTGGTTCGACATGGCCGGAAGGTACTAGTCCATGCGGGCCGACCAGCGGTATGTCCCTCGTACGAGCGGGAGAGAGCACGAAAGAGCGACACGCTCGGGATGGGTGACGGCCGCGTAGGGCCGAGGGGCCACGGCCGGGACATGCGCCGTGCCCCGCCGTCGTCGAGGGCGGCGGGGCACGGAGGCTTCAGGGGCGCTACGCGGGTGTCGGCGAGCCGAGCATCGGTGCTGTTCTGGTGACCCGGAGGATGAGCACCGGGAGCAGGTCCGCTACGGAATGCGGGCGATGGGCGGCGATGCCCGGAGGCGCGGGCGCGAGCGGTACCAGCAGGTCGGTCGCGGCGGGATGGCCACTGGCGCCGTCGGCCTCGCAGTCGCCGTGCAGCCACAGGGTGAGCATGTACAGCTCGGGCACGGACAGCAGCCGGGCCTGGTAGGGCCCTGCCATTGACTCCGCCTGGCGCAGGGCCCGCTCGGTCGAGGTGACGTAGGGGCCCTCGAAGAAGTGCGAGAACGCCCAGCCGTCCGGGGTCAGCATCGTCTCGGCGGCGGCCACGGCGCGTCCGCCGCAGCGGATGAGGAAGCGCCATCCGGCCAGCCGGGTGGCCGCCGTGCCCGCTGGGGCGATCTGGTCCAGGACATGGACCGGCAGCGGGAGTTCGGGGGTCACGGGCCCCTGGGCGGTACGCAGGGACGGGGTGGGGGCCTCGCGGACCGCGGTGGGGGAAGCGAGTGCCGTGAGGACGGAGCGGAGGGCGGGCGCGGGAGCCGGGGGGACATGCAGCTGCATGGTGGGTCGCCTCTCATTCGACAGGCACGGTGAAGCGAGGGCGTGGCGGGGCGGGCGGACGGCGCTGTCAGCTCTCGGGGTCAGAGGTGCCGGGGGATGGCGCCCGGAGGAATGGCAGCGTTGGAACGGCAGGGCTCGTGACCGTGAGTGCCAACTCTCTACCCCGTGCGGAAAGTTTATACGACACGCGTTCACGCATTGTTTCGTGTAGTCGTCCCGCATGGGGTGCACAAGGAGATATCCGGACGTCTGCCGGAGGCATTCCTCCTGCTGTTCCGCGGGTATCATGGCCGCGACCTCGGAATATCCGTCCGTAGCGGTCGGCCGGTTGTCATCGGCGTTTTTCACGACAAGACTTCGGGGTGAAACTGCGTATTGCCCCATGCCGCGTGAATGTGCCGGGAGGCCCGAGCCACCAGACTAGCGCGCGGTGGCGGCGCGCGGGACGTTATCGATCGCGTTGCCGGGGCATCATCCATCGTGACCCAGGACAGCAGCGGCCGATCATCGGCCTGCCCATCAAGAGGAGGGACGCTCCGATGGGAGAAAAGGTCGTGGCAGGGCCGTTCGACCTGTCCGACCGCCAGCGCTACCGCCGAAAGCTCAGGCAGTGTCTGGTGGGGTTCATGCGACTGCTGGAGGAAGAGCGGTTCGACCGGCCCAGGAATCTGATGGGACTGGAGATCGAACTGAATCTCGCGGGGTACGACGGCATGCCGCGCATGATGAATGCGCAAGTGCTGGAAAAGATCGCCAGTCGCGATTTCCAGACCGAGCTCGCCATGTTCAACCTGGAAGTGAACATAGCGCCGCACCGGCTGGGCGGCCGGGTATTCGATCGCCTCGCCGAGGAACTGCGCACCTCGCTCGGCTATGCCGACCGGAAAGCCCAGGAGCTGGACGCCGGAATCGTGATGATCGGCATTCTGCCCACGCTGGACCGTGACGATCTCGTCTCCTCCAACCTCTCCGCCGTCGACCGCTACACCCTGCTCAACGATCAGATCGTGGCCGCGCGCGGCGAAGACTTCATGCTGGAGATCGACGGGGTGGAGCGGCTGGAGTGCACCTCGCGCTCGATCGCGCCCGAGGCTGCCTGCACATCGGTCCAGCTGCACCTTCAGGTCACTCCGGCGCGCTTCGCGGATGTGTGGAACGCCGCGCAGGCCGTCACGGCGGCCCAGATCGCCGTGGGCGCCAACTCTCCCTTCCTGTTCGGGCGCGAGCTGTGGCGAGAGTCCCGTCCGCCGCTGTTCCAGCAGTCGACCGACACGCGCCCGCCGGAACTGCAGGCGCAGGGCGTACGGCCACGCACCTGGTTCGGTGAACGCTGGATCTCCTCGGCGCACGAGCTGTTCGAGGAGAACCTCCGCTATTTCCCGGCGCTGCTGCCGATCTGCGACGACGAGGACCCCCTGCGCGTCCTCGACGAGGGCGGCACTCCCAAGCTGGCCGAAC
This sequence comes from Streptomyces sp. NPDC047022, assembly GCF_040644155.1. Classification (NCBI taxonomy): domain Bacteria; kingdom Bacillati; phylum Actinomycetota; class Actinomycetes; order Kitasatosporales; family Streptomycetaceae; genus Streptomyces; species Streptomyces sp. NPDC047022. Next base: position 16,934 of record NZ_JBEYVV010000010.1, read on the forward strand.
TCGTGCTGCACAACGGCACGATCTACCGCTGGAACCGGCCGGTCTACGGCATCGCGGACGGGGTTCCTCATCTCCGGGTGGAGAACCGGGTGCTGCCGGCGGGGCCCACCGTCATCGATGTCATCGCCAACGCCGCGTTCTACTACGGTGTCGTCCGCGCGCTCGCCGAGGAGCCGCGGCCGGTGTGGACGCGGCTGCCGTTCGAGGCCGCCGCGTCCAACTTCGACGCCGCCTGCCGCTACGGCATCGAGGCCCGTCTGCGGTGGCCGCGGCGCGGACGCCATGGCGGGACCACCGAGGTGGACGCCGTGGACCTCGTGCGCGACGAACTGCTGCCACTGGCCGAGGCGGGCCTCGACGCCTGGGGTGTCGAGCCCGCCGACCGGGATCTGTACCTGTCGGTGATCGAGGAACGGTGCCGGCGGAGGACGAACGGCGCGAGCTGGCAGGCCGCCACCTTCCACCGGGCCCTGGAACAGGGACTGGACCGGCAGGCGGCGCTGGCTGCTACGACCCGCAGGTACCGGGAGCTGATGTACGTCGGCGAGCCGGTGCACACCTGGCCGGTAGGGTCACCGGAACCGGTGCCGCTGGGGTGAACGACCGGCACCCGATGCTCTGGTGGCCCGTGGCTTTCTCCCGGTCGGCTCGCGGTATGCGATCTTCGTAACTTCTTTCGAGGCCCCGACGGGGCGAAGATGGGACGACGCGGGATCGCTCAAGGGAGGCGGGAGTGCAGGTGGAGGCAGAGTCGGTGACGGATTCCGGTCCGGATCAGCGGCCGACGCGACGGATTCTCCGGGACGAGACACTGCTGGTTCTGGGCCTCTCGCTCGGCGCCAGCGGGGTATCCGCACTGATCAGCTTTGTCGGATCGGTCACCAAACCGGGTGGTCTGAAGGACCAGGCGGCCACCCTCAACGCCTCGGCGGCGCCGGGACGGCCCTGGCTCGATCTCGCCTGGCAGCTCTTCGGGATCGCGACGGCTCTGGTGCCGGTCGCGCTCGTCGCGCACTTCCTCATGCGGGAGGGCGCGTCACTGCGCACGCTGGGCTTCGACCGGACACGCCCCTGGCCCGATCTGGGGCGCGGGGCGGCGATCGCCGCGGTGATCGGCTCCACGGGTATCGCTTTCTACCTGGCCGCACGCGGCTTCGGCGCGAACCTGACGGTGGTGCCGGAGGCGCTGCCCGACGTGTGGTGGAAGTTCCCCGTGCTGGTTCTGTCGGCGGTGCAGAACGCGGTCCTGGAGGAGGTCATCGTCGTCGGGTATCTGCTGCGCCGGCTCGGTCGGCTGGGCTGGACACCCGGCACGGCCCTGGTGGCCAGCGCGGTGCTGCGTGGCTCGTACCACCTCTACCAGGGCATCGGCGGGTTCTTCGGCAACATGGTGATGGGCGTGGTCTTCGTCTACCTCTACCGGCGCTGGGGAAGGGTCGGTCCCCTGGTGGTGGCCCACTCGCTCCTCGACATCGGGGCGTTCGTCGGATACGCGCTGCTGGCGGGCAAGGTGGGCTGGCTGCCGACGGCGTAGCGCACGGCCTTCCTGGACGGGCGGCGGGGCACGGTGCGGGGGCGTACGGGACCAGACCTCCTACGCCCCCAAAGACCCTAGGCGAGAAGCTCGCCCTCGATGACAGTGACCGCGCGTCCGCCGAGCAGGGTCCGGTCGCCGCGTAGCTCCGTGCGGACGTGGCCGGAGCGGGGTGAGGCTTGCAGGCCGGTGAGGTCGGGCCTGCCCAGGCGCTCGGACCAGTAGGGGGCCAGGGCGGTGTGGGCGCTGCCGGTGACCGGGTCCTCGTCGATGCCGACGTTCGGGAAGAAGCAGCGCGAGACGAAGTCGTAGCCCCGGCCGGGATCCTCGGCACGGGCCGTGGCGATGATGCCGCGCGCCGAGTGCCGTCCGAGCGCCTTGTGGTCGGGGCTGAGCCCCAGCACCGTCTTCTCGTCCGCGAGCTCCACGATCAGGTCGCCGACGTTCGGCCCGGTGTCGACGGCGGTGAGGGGCCGCGCGCCGAGGGCCTCGGCCACGCCTTCCGGGATCTCCACGCGAGTGAGCGGTGCCGTGGGGAAGTCAAGGGTGAATAGGCCGTCCTCGCGGGGCGTGGCACTGAGCACGCCGCTTCGGGTGGCGAACCGTACGGGCCCCTGGTGGACTCCGGTGGTGTGCAGCACATGGGCTGTGGCCAGGGTGGCGTGGCCGCACAGGGCGACCTCGGTCGCGGGTGTGAACCAGCGCAGCGCCCAGTCCGCCTCGCCGCCGTCGGGCAGCGGGTGGGCGAACGCGGTCTCGGCGTGATTGACCTCGCGGGCCACGTGCTGCAGCCAGTTGTCGTCCGGGAAGGAGTCGAGCAGGAGGACGCCGGCCGGATTGCCGGCGAAGGGGCGGTCGGTGAAGGCGTCGACGATTCGAATCCGCATGCACCGACGCTAGAGGCTGATGCGGGCGAGGAACCAAGGCCAATCGCAGGTGTCTGGCCTTGGTCGCGGTCTTCCCGGTGGTGCCCTGTCCCGGGGCCCTGATGGCGCACCGGCGCCCGCGATGTCGGTGGCGGGCAGTTCGCGCTCGGCAGTGGATCACGCACCCGGGCGGGGCAGTGGACCGTCCACCGCCGGCCATCGGGCAAGGGGCTTGTCATAAGAACAGTCCCGATATATCGTTGAGGCATCGCGATCGATCAACGAGTGAATGGAGTGATGGCGATGCGTTCCCGTGCGGAAGACTTTGGATTTGAGGGTCACGGACAGCGTGGGCACCGTGGACGGCACGATGGACCCGGTCGTCGCGGCCGGGGTGGTTTCGACGGGCGGCGGGAGGCCTTCGGCCCCTTCGGGCCGGGTGGACCCGGCGGCCCGGGTGGACCCGGATTCGGCGGTCCTGGCTTCTTCGGGCCCGGCGGCCCCTGGGGCGGGCGCGGCCGAGGCGGTCCGAGGGGAAGGGCGCGGCGCGGTGATGTCCGTGCGTCGATCCTGGCTCTCCTCAAGGACCGGCCCATGCATGGCTACGAGATGATCCAGGAGATCGCCGAGCGCAGTGGCGGGGCGTGGAAGCCCAGCCCGGGTTCGGTCTACCCGACCCTCCAGCTGCTGGAGGACGAGGGGCTCATCAGCAGTGAGACCGAGGGGGGCAAGAAGCTCTTCTCGCTCACCGAGGCGGGCCGTGCCGCGGCCGAGGAAGGCGCTGACGCTCCCTGGGAGGAGGCGTCCCGTGGTGTCGACTGGGAGGCCCTGCATGAGATCCGGCAGGCCGGTTTCGGTCTGATGGAGGCGTTCGGCCAGGTCTGGAAGACCGGTAGCAAGGACCAGCGCGACAAGGCCCTCGCGGTCATCAATGAAGCGCGCAAGAAGCTGTACCTGATCCTGGCCGACGAGCACTGACGGAAGGCTGAGAGGTGAGGCGGCGGCGCCCCGCGGCATCCTGCATCATGGCCGCGGGGCGCCTTCATGTCCGAGGGGGCCGGTTCGTTCAGGACACCAGGGCCCCCAGTTTGCGGAGCGACTCGTTGAGCGCGGCCGTTGCCGAGTCCTTCAGTTTGCCCGCCATGAGAGAGACCGCGGCGCCGGTGAACTCGCCGTCGATGCGCACCGAGGTGGCCCCGCCGTCCGGTGTCAGGGTGTAGCGGGTGGCGACGTTCACGGCCATCGGGCCCTTGCCGCGGATGGCGAGAACGCGTCCCGGCTCCAGTTCCTCGATGGTCCACAGGACGTCGGCCGGGAAGCCCATGAGCTTCATGTTCTCCTCGAAGGTCCCGCCTACCTCCAGGGCTTCGGGGCCGCCCTTCGGGAAGCTGGTGTGGGTGGCGTTCCACTCGCCGTACGCGGACCAGTCCGTGAGCTGGGCCCACACCTTCTCGGTGGGCGCGTCGATGCGTGCTTCCGCGCTGACTTCGGCCATGCGACCACCCCTTCGTCGGGCGCTGCGCCGGGCGCAGCTACGGTGTGCGGAACGTAGTCGTGGGGGTCGCAACATTCAATACTGATGAACCGTCAGGAATTGTGGAAGTCATCCGCAGGGATGAGAGCCGGCACCGCCGTGCCCAACCTGCGTGGGAGGCGAGAATGCTGCCCGCCGAGGATGCCCGACGTCGTACGAGCTGATGGGGTGGGAGCCGTGCCACCCCATCAGCCCCACCATCCGGCCGCGGAACGCGGCGCACACCACACCGGCCTGGACACCAGGCTCACCGCCGAGCTGGCGGCGGTTGTCTCGGGTGCGCGCAGACGAGCGGTGCGTGACGGCGACCGTCAGCTCGACACGGCTCATCTGCTGCACACGCTGCTGGAGTCCGACCCGCAGGTGCGCGCGGTCTTCGACGGCCCGGGGATCGCGCGGCTCCTCGGCTATCTCGTGCAGCGCGCCATCGGCTACGGCCTGCGGTGGCAGGGCACCGTCGAGGACTCCGGTGCCCTGCCGGTGGTGAGTGAACCGGAGGGCTGGTCGCCGGCGGCGGCGAGCGCCCTCGACGCGGCGTACGGACGCGCGGTGCTGCGCGGCGACGGGCGCGCGTGCGGGCTGGACCTCCTGGCGGCGGTCGTCGCGGATCCCGGGTCGCGAGCGGTCGATGTCCTCGACCGGGCCGGTGTCGACATCCGCACTCTCTTCGGGCGCATCGAGGCGCAGGGCGCGGCGGCGGACGCGGCGGCGGGCCGCCGGACGGATTCCAGCCTCTGAGACAGGTGCGTTCGGGGGTGACGCTCATGTCTCGGCCTGTCATCATGTGCCGGTGCAGACGTCTCAGGGCAGGGCGAGCGATGGTGGCAGGGGTGTCGGGCTGGGGCTCGCACTCACCTCGGCGGTCGCCTTCGGTGGATCCGGTGTCGCGGCCAAGCCGCTGATCGAGGCGGGACTCGACCCGCTCCATGTGGTGTGGCTACGGGTCACGGGTGCCGCGCTCGTGATGCTGCCGTTCGCCGTACGCCATCGCGGGCTGCCGCGCAGCCGTCCCGCCCTGCTCGCCGGATTCGGCCTGCTCGCCGTGGCCGGTGTCCAGGCCTGCTACTTCGCCGCGCTGTCCCGAATACCCGTGGGCGTCGCGCTGCTTGTCGAATACCTGGCGCCCGCACTGGTGCTCGGCTGGGTGCGCTTCGTCCAGCGGCGGCCCGTGACGCGGGCGGCGGCGGTGGGCGTGGTCCTCGCGGTCGGCGGACTCGCCTGTGTGGTGGAGGTGTGGTCGGGTCTGAGCTTCGACGCCCTGGGACTGCTTCTCGCGCTCGGCGCGGCATGCTGCCAGGTCGGCTATTTCGTCCTGTCGGACCAGGGCACCGGGGCGGGCGACGAGGCCCCGGATCCGCTCGGGGTCATCGCCTACGGGCTGCTCGTCGGGGCCGCCGTGCTGACCGCCGTCGCCAGTCCCTGGAACCTGGACTGGTCCGTCCTCACGGGTACCGCGCGCATGAACGGCACATCCGTACCGGCCGTACTGCTGCTGGCCTGGATCGTGCTGGTCGCGACCGTCCTCGCGTACATCACCGGCGTGCTCTCCGTGCGCCGGCTCTCGCCCCAGGTGGCGGGCGTGGTGGCCTGCCTCGAAGCCGTCATCGCGACCGTACTGGCATGGGTGCTGCTGGGCGAGCATCTTTCCGCGCCGCAGCTGATCGGCGGAGCGGTCGTCCTGGTGGGCGCGTTCACGGCGCAGTCGTCCGCCCCCGCGAAGGTCTCCGCCGAGCCGGTGGCGGCCGGCGGGAAGGAGCGGGAGCCGACGGCCCGCACAACCGCGTAGTCCACGTCCGTCCTTGACGCCTCCCGTCCGCCGCGGGCCCTCTCCGTCGGCCCGAGTCCGACGCGGACGCGGAACCCGGCGGCGCAACGGTCCGCCTGCGCCGCGTCCGCGGGTCGAGGCGGACCGCCTGTTCACGCCTTGCGCCTGCGCAGCAGATGCTCACGCGCGACGCCGTCGCGCGGGCCGTCCCGCCGGGACAGTTCGACCGCGATGCGGTCCTGGACCTCTGTCGGCCTCTTCCCGGCGTACTTGAACTTCGCCCGGACCTCCGCCACCTCCAGCCGTAGCCCGCGGATGCCGGAGAGCCGGCGGCCGTAAGGTGCCTCACCCGCGGCGACCCGGGCCGAGCCGCCCTCCGGCTGGAAGTGGCCGACCTGGCGGTTCAGCAGCTCCGCCTTCTCGGCGGGATCGTCCACGACATGGGCCCTGCAGCGGAGTTGGACCGCCGCGTAGAGGCTCGTGGGCACACCGTCTTCGGACGGGCCCTCCGGCGCCGCCTGCCAGGGACCGGGCACGTACACGTAGTCGTCGACCACGGTCAGCAGCACATCCGGGTTCGCCTCCAGAGCGGGCCACAGTGGGTTCGGCCGCGCCAGATGGGTCACCGCCTCGCCGCGCTCCGCGTCGTAGGCGAAGTGCATCGGCTGTACATACGGCGGTTCGCCCGGCCTGCCGTTCACCGCCAGCTGCCCGAAGTCGTGGACGGCGAGCCAGTCCTGCCATTCGGTGTCCTCGTGTGCAGCGTCCCAGGGGTGGATCAGCATCACAGCGTTCCGAGGTAGTCCGGCAGCTCGGTGCCGGGCGCGAGACCAGGATCCGGGAGCGGGGTGCCGTACTGGACGCGGACCGGGACGACGCCGGCCCAGTGCGGCAGGGAGAGGTCCTCGGGCTCGTCGCTCACGCCGCCCGTGCGCACCTTCGCGGAGACCTCGTCCAGGTCGAGGCGGATCACGGCGGTGGCCGCCAGCTCCTTCTTGTCGGCGGGACGCGAGTCGCGTGAGCGGCCCGCGACCACCTGGTCGACCAGCGCGTCCAGGGCGGTCCGCTTCTCCTCGGGGTCGGTTACCTGGCGGGCGACGCCGTGCACCACCACGGAGCGGTAGTTGATCGAGTGATGGAAGGCCGAGCGGGCCAGGACGAGACCGTCGACGTGTGTCACCGTCAGGCAGACCGCGAGACCGGGGTCCGTCTCGCCGCCGGTCATCCGCAGCGGGCGGGAGCCCGTCGAGCCGTGGACGTAGAGCCGTTCGCCGACGCGGCAGTACAGCGTGGGCAGCACGACGGGTGCGCCGTCGCGCACGAAGCCGAGATGGCAGACGTGGCCCTCGTCGAGTATCGAGTGCACCAGTTCCCGGTCGTACGAAGCCCGCTGCGCGGAGCGCGTGGGGACGGTGCGGTCGCTCGGTGTGTAGGCGGTGGCGGACGGCGGTGTCGGCTGCCGGGTTCCCTGCATTGGCGCTCCCGATTGCACTAGTGCATAATATGCTTTGTGCTAGGAGGATATCGGATCGAGGGGCGGCGTGCAGCCGAGATCGCCGCGAGCGTCGAGCGCGCGGTGGGTTCCGGCGAGCTGGACCCGGGGCAAGTGCTCCCGCCCATGCGGGAGTTGGCGGCTCAACTCGAGGTGAACCCGAACACGGTCGCCGCCGCGTACCGCATCCTGCGCGAGCGTGGGGTCATCGAGACCGCCGGACGCCGCGGCAGCCGGGTGCGGCCCGCGCCCGCCACGACCGGGCGGGACAGCATCAGAGTGGACGTACCCGAGGGCGTACGGGATGTGGCGGGCGGCAATCCGGATCCCGCGCTGCTGCCGCCACTGGCTCCGGCGTTCGCCGAGGCCGCCGCCCAGGGTGACCGGGAGCCCGTGCTGTACGGCCACGTCGCCGTGGACCCGGAACTGGCACGGATCGCGCGGTCCGACATGGACGCGGACGGGGTGCCGGACGGCCCCCTCGTCGTCGTGTCCGGGTCGCTCGACGCCGTGGAGCGCGTTCTTGCGGCCCACCTCAAACCGGGGGACTCCGTGGCCGTCGAGGACCCGGGGTGGGGCAGGACCCTCGACCTCGTCCCGGCGCTCGGCCTGCGTACGCTCCCGGTCGGCATCGACGACGAAGGGCCGCTCCCCGGCGACGTGCGGGGCGCGCTGGCAGCCGGGGCGCGCGCCCTGATCGTCACCGGCCGGGCCCAGAATCCGACCGGGGCCGCGGTGAGCGCCGCACGCGCGCGTGCCCTGCGCTCCGTACTCAGGGAGCACCCGGAGACCCTGCTGATCGAGGACGATCACGGCCACCGGATCGTCGACGTTCCGCTCAACCCCCTCGCCGGCGCCACCCGGCACTGGGCCTTCGTGCGCTCGGTCGCCAAGGCGTACGGGCCCGATCTGCGACTCGCCGTGCTCACCGGCGACGCCGTCACCGTCGACCGGGTGCGCGGACGGCAGCGGCTGGGCCCGGGGTGGGTCGGTCTGATCCTCCAGCGGGCCGTGGTGCGGCTGTGGGCCGATGGCGCCGTGGACGCGCGGAAGGTCGCGGCGGAGTACGGCAGGCGCCGGGACGCGCTGATCGAGGCGCTCGCGCGGCGCGGTGTCGACGCCCGCGGGCGCAGCGGGATGAACGTGTGGGTTCCCGTCCCGGACGAGACCGGCGCTGTGGCGCGGCTGCTGCACGCGGGCTGGGCCGTCGCTCCCGGCGCGCGCTTCCGGTTGAGCGCCCCGCCGGGCATCAGGATCACCGTCTCGACGCTGACCGAGGAGGAGATCCGGCGGCTGGCGGACGCCGTCGCCTCGGCCGTGGGCCCGGCGCCGGCCCGGGGCTATGTGTGAGTCAGGCCCCTCGGCCGCCCTTCGGGCGGGTCTGCGTCAGGGCCGCGCCGGCCAGTATGACGATCGCGCCGACGGGGGTCGCCCAGGTCAGCGACTCGCCGAGGACGGCGACGCCCGCCACGGTGGCGATGACCGGGATGAAGTACGTGACCATCTGCGCCGTCGTGGGGCCGACCTCGGCGACCAGGCCGTACTGGATGAGCACCGCCAGCCCGGTGCCCAGGGCACCCAGTGCCATGACCGCGAGCAGCGGTACGACCGGAAGTCGGCTCGGCATCGCGGTGAACAGCGGTGTGACGAGGGCAAGCTGCGCTGTCGCGAGCAGCAACTGGGCCCCGGTCAGCGACAGATGGGAATTGCCGGTGCCGCTCATGGTGCGGCGGACGTAGATCCAGCCGACCGGATAGCTGAGCGAGGCCAGCAGAGCCAGCGCCGTACCCGCCATGTTCACGCCGTTGAATCCCTGCCAGGCGCCCAGCACCGTCAGCACGCCGAGGAAGCCGAGGCCGAGTCCCGCGACCCGGCGCCGGGTCGGCCGGTCCTCGGAGAGCGCGACCAGGGAGAGGGCCATGCCCCACAGCGGCGAGGTCGCGTTGCAGATGCCCGCGAGCGTGGACGGGATCTTCAGCTCCGAATACGCGAAGAGCGAGAACGGCAACGCGTTGAGGAGGAACGCGGCGACCGCGAGATGGCCCCAGGTACGGGCACCACGCGGGAGGCGCTCACGCCGGGCGCCCATCGCCGCGCCGAGTACCGCCGTGCCGAACACCAGACGGCCGAGCGTGACCTGGAACGGGGCGTACGCCTCGGTGCCGACCTTGATGAACAGGAAGCTGAAGCCCCAGATCAGCGAGAGAACGCCGAAGCGGGCCCGCCAGCCGAGGGAGAGGGGAGCGCGCGGGCGCGGAGCGGGGACGGGGGAGGAGACGGAGTCGGAATCGGCGGCGGTGGCGGAGGAGACCCGCCCGGGGGCGACATGGCGCATGACACCAACGATGACGCCCACAACCCCGTAGCACAATCGAGAGTTTCCATGCGATATCTCGTAGTATTGCTTATATGTTGAATCTGGAGCGCCTGCGCACGCTCGACGCACTCGCCCGGCACGGCTCGGTCAGCGGCGCGGCGGAAGGACTGCATGTGACGACGTCGGCCGTCTCCCAGCAGATGGCCAAGCTGGAGCGGGAGGTCGGGCAGCAGCTCCTGGCCAAGAACGGACGCGGAGTGCGGCTCACGGACGCCGGCAGGCTGCTCGCCGAGCATGCGGCGCGCATCCTGTCACAGGCCGCTCTCGCCCAGGCGGACCTCGAGGCGCAGCGTGGGCAGGTGGCCGGCGAGCTGCGGCTTTCGGCCTTCCCGACGGCGGCACGCGGACTCTTCCCCAAGGCGCTGGCCGCGCTGCGAAATCACCACCCGGCCCTGCGGCTGCGCTCCAGTGAGCTGGAGCCCGAGGAAGGGGTGGCCGCGGTGGTGCGCGGCGACCTCGATCTCGCGGTGGTCCTCGACTGGTACAACAAGCCGATGCCGCTACCGGAGGGCCTGGTGAAGGCGGCGATCCTCGACGACCCGGCGGAAGTCGCGATGCCCGTGGGGCACCGGCTCGCGGACAGGACCGAGGTGGACCTCGGGGAGTTCGCCGACGACGAGTGGATCACCTGGGGCGAGGGCGAGTTCTGCCACGAGTGGCTGATGTTCACCCTGCGCTCCAAGGGCGTGGAGCCGCGCATCGCCCATCGCGCCGCCGAGACGCACACGCAGCTGAACCTGGTCGCCGCCGGGCTCGGGGTGTGTATCGCCCCGCTGCTCGGGCGCCATCCGATGCCCTCGGGCGTGGTGACCGTGCCCGTGCGGCAGCGGGTACGTAGGCACGTCTACGTCGTCTGGAGGGCCGACGCCGACCGCCGCCCCTCCATCCGTGCCGCAGTGGATGCGCTGCGGTCGGCCGGACAGGACATGTCGGCCGAGCCGGGCGGGTGAGCGGCGACGAAAGGTACGGCGGCGGCGGGCTATCCCAGCCCCAGCTTGCGGAAGTCCCAGGAGACGATCTTCTCGGGCTTCAGCCGGATCCACGCGTGGCGGCCGTCGTGAGGCATCTCCTCGAGCCCGAAGTTCTTGCGTGCGAACAGGGTTTCCGGGAAGTCGAGTTCCGCGCACAGCTCTCCGGTGCGGGGGCTCTCGCCCACGAACTCCGCGCTGCCGGACAGCTCCGCGCCCCGCAACTGCTCGTACTCCTCGCCCGTGTCGATCACGACGGCTATGCGCGGATCACGGCGCAGATCGGCCCAGCGCTTGCTGCGCACCACTGAGTACAGCCACAGCGAGACCCCGTCCCAGGCGAACCACAGTGCGCTCACGTGCGGGAAGCCGTCGGCCGACACGGTCGCCACACGGCAGGTGCGCTGAGTGGTGAGAAAGTCGTCCAGCTCTCCGGGCGTCATCATGATCTTGCGCCCTCGGCGCTGTGTACCGGTCATCCGGTCATCCCCCTCGCTCTTCCTGTTTGACACCACGTCAGAGAAGAATGAGCCGTCCGTCGTCCGCCCGCAACAGCGTTCTTCCTTCCGCACGCGACGCCCGCTAATCTCGCCGCCCCGACCGTCGGCGACAAGGGGTGCCATGCCGTCGCAGGAACGTCTCAGCGCACTGCTCGACCCGCCGAGTACCGTGCTGCTCACCGTCGAATGCCAGCAGGGCGTCGTCGGCCCGGACAGCGCGCTGCCCGAACTCGCCGGTGAGGCACGCTCCTCGGGCGCTCTCGCCAATGTGGCCCGGCTGGTCGCCGCCGCCCACGATTGCGGGGTGCAGGTGATCCACGCGGTCGCCGAGCGCCGCCCTGACAGCAGGGGCGCCAGCCGCAACGCGCGCCTCTTCCGCGCGGCGGAACGGCTTCCCGTCCAGCAGTTGTCCGGCAGCGCGGCGGTACGCGTCGCCGCACCCATCGAGGTGACCGGGGACGACCTCGTCGTGCGCAGACTGCACGGCCTGTCGCCCCTCGCCGGCACCGAGGTCGACGCGCTCCTGCGCAACCTGGGCTGCCGTACGCTGGTCGTCACGGGCGTCTCCGCCAATGTGGCCATCCCCAACGCGGTGTTCGACGCGGTCAACCACGGCTACACCGCCGTCGTGCCCGCCGATGCCATCGCGGGGGTGCCCTCCGACTACACACACGCGATGATCAGCAACACTCTCGCACTGGTCGCCACGGTCGCGACGACGGACCAGGTCCTGGCCTGTCTCGGACCGCGGCACCAGGCGGAGCGCTGAGCCGCCGCGCCGGACGCGGCGGACCTCAGCAGCGGCACACCCGCGTTCACGCGAGCTTGATCTCGTCCCCGGACACGGTGATCTTCGCGGTGGGCAGCGGCTGGTTCGCCGGGCCCTTCTTCACACTGCCGTCGGTCGCGGAGAACTCACTCATGTGGCACGGGCAGATGATCACACCGTCGGCGATGTCCTTCACCGCGCAGCCCTGGTGGGTGCACTTCGAGGAGAACGCCTTGAACGACCCCGCGGTCGGCTGGGTCACCACCACCCCCTGGTCGGCGAAGACCTTGCCGCCGCCCTCGGGGATCTCGGACGTCTTCGCCAGCACGGTGCCGCCGGAGCCGGCGCCGGGACTGCTGCTGCCCTGCGTCCCGCCGCTGGGCGCGCTGCCCTTGGTCGCCGTGCTGTCGTTCTGGGAGGAGCCGGTGGACGTGGCGTCGTCGGAGTTCCCGCACGCGGTCAGCGCGACGGCGAGGCCCGAAGCGCCTGCCGCCGCCATGACCGTGCGGCGGGCCGGTCCCGGAGCGGGCTGGAGCGATTCGCTGGTCATGCTGACGTTCCCTTCCACGGATACTTCTCGAACTGCCTTCGCAGATCTGTCTGTCCGGTGGTACGGACCGGGGCCGGTGGCCGTTCAGGCAACGTCGTGATCTTGGCCTCTCCGGCATGGGGGATCCGTCAAACACGCCTGCCGTTCGGCTGTCAGGGGGACACAACCGATCCCCTGGCCGTGTCCCGGGACCGTCGACGCGTCAGTAACCTGGGGCGATGCTGAAGGAAGTCATCGCGACCCGCTACATCACGCCGCTGCGTGAGGGAGGGTCGTTGCCGGGGCTTGTCGAGGCCGACGACCTCGGGACGTACGTCATGAAATTCACCGGCGCCGGGCAGGGCCGCAAGACGCTCGTCGCCGAGGTCGTCTGCGGGGAGCTCGCCCGCCGCCTGGGCCTGCGGGTGCCAGGGCTGGTGACGATCGGCCTCGATCCGGTGCTGGGCCTCGGCGAGCCCGACCAGGAGGTACAGGAGCTGCTCAAGTCGAGCGGCGGACGCAACCTCGGCATGGACTTCCTCAGCCGCGCGATCGGCTTCGACCCGCTCGCCTTCACGGTCGGCTCCGCGGAGGCCGGACGGATCGTCTGGTTCGACGCGCTCGTGAACAACGTGGACCGCTCCTGGCGCAATCCCAACCTGCTGATGTGGCGGGGTGACCTGTGGCTCATCGACCACGGCGCCACCATGATCTGGCACCACAACTGGCCCGGTGCCGAGGTATCCGCCGCCCGGCCCTACGACGCGTCCGACCACGCCCTCGCTCCGTTCGCGCCGGACGTGGCCGGGGCCGCCGCCGAGCTGGCACCGCTCGTGACCGAGCAGCTGCTCGCCGAGGTGACCGCCGCGATCCCGGACGAGTGGCTGACCGGCGAGCCGGGCTTCGGCACCCCTGACGAGCTGCGCAGTGCCTACGCGCGGCCCTTGCTGGCCCGTGCCGCCGACATCCATGAACGCATCCGGGGCGTCGAGGCCCTCGAGGGGGACAAGTGAGCGGGCGTGACGTCTTCGAGTACGCGCTGCTGAGGATCGTGCCGAGGGTCGAGCGGGGCGAGTGCATCAACGCGGGCGTGCTGGTGTACTGCCGGGCCAGGTCGTACGTCGCCGCCCGGACGCATCTGGACGAGGGCAGGCTGCTGGCGCTGGATCCGGGCGCGGACGTGGCCGGCGTGCGCGCCGCGCTGAGCGCCGTGGAGGGCGTGTGCGCCGGTGGCGCGGCGGCCGGTCAGGCGGCCCACGACGACGCCGGGCGCCGCTTTCGCTGGCTGATCGCGCCCCGTTCGACGGTCGTGCAGCCCGGGCCCGTGCACACCGGACTGACCGCGGACCCGGCCGTCGAGGCGGAGCGGTTGCTGGACCTCCTTGTGAGGTAATGGATCACATGGACCGCATGCACCGTTGACACCGGGTGCCAGGGCTTCTAGCGTCACGTCTATTGAAGGTACTAAGCGGTCGCTCACCTTTGGGCGTACCGTGGGAGCCGCAGACTTTTACGAAGGCGTTCCACGCTTTCCAAGGGCGAGGAGAACCAGCAATGTCCACCACTGAGCAGCGGGTCGCCGTCGTCACCGGCGGTGCGCGCGGCATCGGCGCCGCGACCGCGGTACGACTGGCCGCCGAGGGCCGCTCCGTCGCGGTGATCGACCTCGACGAGGCCGCGTGCAAGGACACCGTGGAGAAGATCACCGCCGCCGGCGGCAAGGCCATCGCCGTGGGCTGCGACGTCTCGGACGAGGCGCAGGTCGAGGCGGCCGTCGCGCGCATCGCCGAGGAACTGGGCGCGCCGACGATCCTCGTCAACAACGCGGGCGTGCTCCGCGACAACCTGCTGTTCAAGATGAGCGTCTCGGACTGGGACACCGTCATGAACGTGCACCTGCGCGGTGCGTTCCTGATGTCGCGCGCGCTCCAGAAGCACATGGTGGACGCGGGCTTCGGCCGTATCGTCAACCTCTCCTCCTCCTCGGCGCTCGGCAACCGCGGCCAGGTGAACTACTCCGCCGCCAAGGCGGGCCTGCAGGGCTTCACCAAGACCCTCGCCAAGGAGCTCGGCAAGTTCGGCATCACCGCCAACGCCGTCGCCCCGGGCTTCATCGCCACCGAGATGACCAAGGCCACGGCCGACCGCGTCGGCATGGGCTTCGACGACTTCAAGGCCGTCGCCGCCACCCAGATCCCCGTGCAGCGCGTCGGCGAGCCCGACGACATCGCCAACGCGATCGCCTTCTTCACGGGCGAGCAGGCCGGATTCGTCTCCGGCCAGGTGCTGTACGTCGCCGGCGGACCGCTCGACTAGGGCCGGGAAACGAACATGACCGCACAGCCCGAACTCTCCGGCAAGGTGGCCCTCGTCACGGGCGCCAGCCGCGGCATCGGCTACGGCATCGCCGAGGCGCTCGTCGCCCGCGGTGACCGCGTCTGCATCACCGGCCGCAACGAGGACGCCCTGAAGGAGGCCGTCGAGGCCCTCGGCGCCGACCGCGTGATCGGCGTCGCGGGCAAGGCCCACGACGAGGCCCACCAGGCCGTTGCCGTGGAAGCCACGATGGAGGCATTCGGCCGCGTCGACTTCCTGGTCAACAACGCCGGTACGAACCCGGTGTTCGGCCCGATCGCCGAGCTCGACCTGAATGTGGCCCGCAAGGTGTTCGAGACGAACGTCGTCTCGGCACTCGGCTTCGCCCAGCAGACCTGGAGGGCCTGGCAGAGCGAGAACGGCGGGGCGATCGTCAACATCGCCTCCGTGGCCGGCCTCTCGGCCTCGCCGTTCATAGGCGCGTATGGCATCAGCAAGGCCGCCATGATCAGCCTGACCCTGCAGCTGGCGCACGAGTTCGCGCCCATGGTGCGGGTCAACTCGATCGCACCGGCCGTGGTGAAGACCAAGTTCGCGCAGGCGCTCTACGAGGGCCGGGAGGCGGAGGCCGCCGCGGCCTACCCGCTCGCCCGGCTCGGCGTGCCCTCCGACATCGGAGGCGCCGCCGCGTTCCTCACCTCGGACCAGTCCGACTGGATCACCGGCCAGACGCTCGTCGTCGACGGCGGCATCTTCCTGAACGCCGGGGTCGGCTGAGCCGGACCCGTGACACGGGCGCCGCGTGGACAGAAGCGGCGCCCGTGTCGAGGCGTACCGGACAAAAGGACAACTGACAACGACGTCATCCACACCCTGGTCAAGTACCCCTCCGTGAACCAGGCCTCTCGGCCCTGGGCTGCGGTAGGGTCTGCCGCCAACCCCTGGAACGGCAGATCGAGGAGTGCGCGGGTGTTCAACCGGAACCGCTGTCTGCGTCAGCTGGCGGCGATCACGTCCCTGTCCCTGGTGGCCGGCTGTGGTGCGCTCTCCTCGGGGTCCTCCGACGACAAGGGACCGATCGTCGTCGGCACCACCAGTTCGCCGAGCACGCTGGACCCGGCGGCCTCCTGGGACAGTTCCTGGGAGCTGTTCCGCAATGTGTACCAGACCCTGCTCAACTACCCCGACGGCGCCACCGAGCCCGGCCCCGACGCCGCTCAGCACTGTGCCTTCACCGACGGGACGAGCCTGTCCTACAGCTGTGTCCTGCGCCCGGGTCTGACGTTCTCCAACGGCGACAAGCTCGACGCGCGGTCCGTGAAGTACTCCATCGACCGCATCAAGCGGATCAACGTGCCCGGTGGGCCGGCCGGCCTCCTGGGCAGCCTCGGGAGCGTCGAGACGAAGGGGGAGCGTGAGGTCGTCTTCCATCTGAAGGAGCCCGACGCCACGTTCCCGTTCATCCTCGCCACACCCGCCATGTCGATCGTCGACCCGGCCGACTACTCCGCCACACAGATACGCAAGGACGGCAGAACAACGGGCTCCGGGCCCTACACACTCCAGTCCTACCAGGAGGGCAAGGAGGCCCGGCTCGTCGGGAACAGCCGCTACAAGGGGTACGCCGAGCGCAAGAACAACGCGGTCACCATCCGGTACTTCCAGGACTCCGCCAGCATGGTCGGTGCCCTCAAGAGCGCGAAGATCGACATCACCTACCGCGGTCTGGGCGCGGGGGACATCGTGGCATTGCAGAGCCGTTCATCCGGCAACTCCATCCAGCTCGTGGAGAACTCGGGCATCGAGATCAACTACCTGGTGTTCAATCCGAAGGACCCGTGGGCCGGCAAGCTCGCCGTCCGCAGGGCCGTGTCCCAGCTCCTGGACCGGGGCGCGATAGCGCACAACGTCTACAAGGACACCGTCGAACCGCTCTACTCCATGGTCCCGGCCGGGCTCACCGGGCACACCACCGACTTCTTCGACGACTTCGGCGATCCCAGCACCTCCAGGGCCCGGAAGATCCTCTCCGACGCGGGCATCCACCAGCGTGTCCCGCTGACCCTCTGGTACACCACCGACCGGTACGGCTCCGAGACCGCTCCCGAGTTCCAGGAGATCAAGCGGCAGCTCGACAGCTCCGGGCTCTTCCAGATCACGCTGAAGAGCCGCCCCTGGAAGACGTACGTGGAGGGCTACCAGAAGGGCGAGTACCCGGTGTTCGGGCGCGGCTGGTTCCCCGACTTCCCGGACCCCGACAACTACATCTCCCCGTTCGTCGGGCAGCAGAACGCACTCGGCACCCCCTATCAGTCGCCGCAGATCACGAACGTGCTGCTGCCGCAGTCCCGGCGCGAGAGCGACCGCGCCAAGGTGGTGAAGCCGTTCGAGCAGGCCCAGCAGATACTGGTGAACGACGCGCGGCTGCTCCCGCTGTGGCAGGGCAAGCAGTTCGTCGCGGAGAGCGACGACATCTCCGGCGGGGAGCGGGCGCTCGACCCTTCGACGATCATGTTGATGTGGGAGCTGTCCCGCAAGACCAGCTGGTAGGCACCCTCCCGATCGGGTTCGCGCCCCCGTTGTCAGTGGCCACCTGTAGGTTCTGAGGCCTGGAAGTGACCGCACATCGGAGGAACTTGACGTGACCGACATCGCCATGCTGCCGGAGTCCTGGCGCGGCGTCCTGGGCGACGAACTGCAGCAGCCCTACTTCAAGGAACTCGTCGAGTTCGTAGAGGAGGAGCGCGCCAAGGGTCCCGTCTATCCTCCGCGTGAGGAGGTCTTCGCCGCACTCGCCGCCACGCCGTTCGAGAAGGTGAAGGTCCTGGTCCTCGGCCAGGACCCGTACCACGGCGAAGGCCAGGGACACGGCCTGTGCTTCTCCGTGCGGCCCGGAGTGAAGACCCCGCCCTCGCTGCGGAACATCTACAAGGAGATGCAGGACGAGCTGGGCACACCGGTGCCGGACAACGGCTATCTGATGCCGTGGGCCGAGCAGGGCGTGCTGCTGCTCAACGCGGTGCTCACGGTCCGCGCCGGCGAGGCCAACTCGCACAAGGGCAAGGGCTGGGAGAAGTTCACGGACGCGGTGATCCGTGCCGTGGCAGGCCGCCCCGACCCGGCGGTGTTCGTGCTGTGGGGCAACTACGCGCAGAAGAAGCTGCCACTGATCGACGAGACGCGCCACGTCGTGGTGAAGGGCGCCCACCCCTCGCCCCTGTCGGCGAAGAAGTTCTTCGGTTCCCGTCCGTTCACGCAGATCAACGAGGCGGTGGCCCGGCAGGGGCACGAGCGGGTCGACTGGACGATCCCCGACCTCGGCTGAGGCCCCTCGGCGGGTCCGGGCCGCACAGCAGGCCGGGACCGGACCCGCACGCTCGGCGCCGCCAGCCCGGCTCCGTCACCGTCTTGGCCCAGCGCGCGTACGGAGCCCTCTGATCGCGAGAGTGGGTGGCGGCGGTTAGCGTCGTGGATGGCGTCCCCCGCTCGTGGCTCGTGCGAAGCCGGGAGTGGGGGAGGGCGACGAGCACGGAGGCGGCGATGGTGGAGCGACAGGAGCAGGCGGTGCCGGACGCCGTCCTGACCCGGATCGGTCAGGGTGTCATGCTGCACCACGGCGGAGACCGGGAGGAGGCCCGGGACCGGTTCCTGCGCCTGTGGGCGGAGATCGGAGAAGACGGCGACCCGCTGCATCGCTGCACCCTCGCGCACTACATGGCGGACACCCAGGACGACCCCGCGGACGAGCTCGCCTGGGATCTCCGGGCGCTCTCGGCCGCCGAGGAATTCACCGACGAGGGCGTCGCCGACCATGACGGCGCGCTCGCCATACGCGCGTTCTACCCCTCGCTGCATCTCAACCTCGCGGCCGACTATGTGAAGCTCGGCCGCTCCGACGCCGCCCATGTCCATCTGTGCCAGGCGCGCGGTGCGGTCGGCATCCTCGGCGACGACCGTTACGGCGACGGCATCAGGGCGGCGATCGCACGCCTGGAGCGGCGGCTGGTCGAGGAGTGGCCGGCGGGGGGCGGCACACCCGGGGGCCGGCCAGGGCCGGCGGACGGCCCGGGCGGGGACGGTCTGGGGCCGCAGAGGCATTACCCGTAGGGAGTAGGACCATACCCGTATGGCAGGTACCCGTAGGACGGGGTCATCCGTCCGGCCTCCGGAAGGGGCGCCGCCCGGGAATCGGCCGGGCCTTCAAGGACCCGGGTTCAACGCCGGTAGACCCTGCCGCAGATGACCGCCGCGGGGCTGTCGGGCCGCCACCCGCCGTATCGGCGGCCGAGCGCGCACACATCCGCATTCCTCGGGACTCTCCCGGACACGGTCGGCGGAACCGCGACATGCGGCCAGGACGGGGGCTGCTCCGGAGGCAGGGCCTCCGGCAGGCGCCCTCCCGCTCGAGGCCCCGCACCGGGGCCGGTCAGGGGAGCGTGATCGCCGTCCAGGGCGTCAGCTGCGGGCGAGGAGCCCGCGGAGGGCGGCACCATCCCCAGTGCCTCCCGCGCCGGGGCCTGCACGACTCGGGGACTCGAGCTCCCGTCGGGACGTGGCGCCGAGGGCTTCGAGGGCGCCGGCGGCGGGTCGGGAGCGAGCGGGCCCTCGACGCTCACACAGCCGGTAAGGGCCGAGACGGCCACGGTGACCAGGAGGATTGCGGTCGTCGTCGTTCGATGCACCTGCGCAACTTTGCTGGGTCAGGGTCGGTTTGGGGAGCGGACAGGCGGAGGATGCCCCGCACGGGTGATCTACGGCCCCGGACGGAGGGACGCGAATTCGCCGGAGGTGACGTTTTGCGCCACGCTGGGCGCCGCGCGCTTGTGGTGGGCCGTCATGTGCGGAGCATGGCGTCGAGCAGTTCCCGCAGGCCGGTGCGTACCTCGTCGAGGCTGGGCACGTCCGCGGTGAAGGAACCGGCCACGCAGGAGAACATCAGGCCGTCCAGCCAGGCCACCAGTGACAGCACATGGCGATCCGGGGCGGTCGACCCCAAGGCCGTGACCAGGGCGGCCAGTTGGTCACGGAAGCGGGCGCCCGTCGCGTCGAAGTAGCGCCTCAACTCTGGCCTGCGCGTCGCCTCCAGCGCCAACTCGTAGCGGGCGAGGGTCAGTTCACGGTTACGCGTCAGGGAGCGGTAGGCGGCCAGAGCCAGGCCGTCCACCACGGCGCCCAGCCCGTCGCCGGGCCCAGGGGTCTCGAGCGGACCGAGGACCCTGGCCTCCCGGTCGGCGAGGCGTCGTACCGCGAGTTCCAGAAGTGCGGAGCGGGTCCGTGCGAGGTTCGAGGTCGAGCCCGTGGGCAGCCCCGCGGCCTCGTCGACCGCCCGGTGCGTCAGCCCGCGCATGCCCCGCTCCGCGAGCAGGGCGAGTGCGCTGTCGGCGATGAGGTCGGCGCGGGAGGCGCCCGTGGTGCGTGCGGACATGGAGCTCAACCTACCCGTGCGACTACATCCGTAGTACAGTCGGCGCGACGGTCGACTACATCTGTAGTGCCGTTGTGGTGGCCGACGACGCACTCAGGAGGAGTCATGGCACAGCCGTCGCACGCCGTGGTCATCGGCGGCGGTATCGGAGGGCTCACCGCGGCCGTGGCCCTGCATCAGACCGGGCTGCGGGTCACCGTGCTGGAGCGGGCCCGCTCCCTGGAGCCGGTCGGCGCCGCCATCTCGCTCGCCCCGAACGCCCTGCGCGCCCTGGACGTCATCGGCGTCGGGGAGGAGATCCGCGACCTCGCCGCCTGGCGGGGCGGCGGTGGGCTGCGCACCCCGCGCGGCCACTGGCTCTCCCGTACCAGCGCCGCCGCGGCGGCCGAGCGCTTCGGCGGCCCGCTCGTCCTGCTGCACCGGGCCACACTCGTGAACAGCCTGATGTCCCGGATCCCGCCCGCCGCCATCCGTACGGACGCGCGGGCGGAACTCATCGATCCAGGCGATGCGGACCGCCCGGCCCGGGTCGCCGTGGCGGACGGCGAACTGGAGGCCGACCTGGTCGTGGCCGCCGACGGCATCCACTCCGGGGTCCGCCGGACCCTGTTCCCCGGCCACCCCGGGGCCGTCTACTCCGGGTTCACCACCTGGCGGGTCGTGATACCGGTGCCCGGCGCGGAGTTCGACTCGCACGAGACCTGGGGCAGGGGGCGTATGTGGGGCACGCACCCGCTCAACGACGGCCGGGTCTACGCGTACGCCGCAGCCGTCGTGCCCGCCGGGCGCCGTGCACCGGACGACGAGAAGGCCGAACTCGTACGACTATTCGGTGACTGGCACGATCCGGTTCCGGCCGTACTCGCCGCCGCCCGTCCGACGGACGTACTGCGCCACGACGTGCACCACATCGCCGAGCCCCTGCCCGCCTACCACCGGGGCCGGGTCGCCCTGG
This sequence comes from Streptomyces sp. NPDC047022, assembly GCF_040644155.1. NCBI lineage: Bacteria > Bacillati > Actinomycetota > Actinomycetes > Kitasatosporales > Streptomycetaceae > Streptomyces > Streptomyces sp. NPDC047022. The sequence goes on from NZ_JBEYVV010000010.1 coordinate 37,964, forward strand.
TGGGAGACGCCGCGCACGCCATGCCGCCGACGCTGGGCCAGGGCGGCAACCAGGCCATCGAGGACGCGATCGTGCTCGCCCTGCGCGGGCCCCGGCCTGGTCCGGGCGAAGGGGACGGGACGTCCGTCATCGACGGTCTCGCCGCCTACACGGCGGACCGGCTGCCCCGGACGACCGCCATCACCCGTCGGGCCGTGCGGGCCGCCCGCCTGACCATGACGACCGGTCGGGTGCCGATCGCCGTACGCAACGCCTCGATCACCGCTGTCTCCAAGGCCGCGCCGGCGCTGCTGCTGCGCGGCTTCGACGGCATCGCCGACTGGCGGCCCCCGCGACAGCCGCATGCTTCCGACGAGGCACCCGTCGGCGATTCCCAGAATTCCCAGGAGAGGCCCCGTGAAGGTCGGCTGCATCGGACTCGGTGACATCGCGCAGAAGGCGTATCTGCCGGTGCTGGGGATGCAGCCGGGGCTCGAACTGCACCTGCAGACAAGGACCCCCGCCACGCTCCACCGCGTGGCCGACACTCTGCGCCTCCCCGGACCACAGCGGCACGTCGGCCTTGACGCGCTCATCGCCCAGAACCTGGACGCGGCGTTCGTGCACGCGCCCACCCCCTCCCACCCGGAGATCGTCACACGTCTGCTGGAGGCGGGCGTACCCACCTACGTCGACAAGCCCCTCGCGTACGAGCTGGCCGATTCGGAACGGCTGGTGCGGCTCGCGGAGGACCGTGGTGTCAGCCTGGCGGTCGGCTTCAACAGGCGTCACGCTCCCGGATACATGCGCTGTGCCGAGCACCCCCGCGAGCTGATCCTGATGCAGAAGAACCGCATCGGACTGCCCGAGGAACCCCGCACCATGATCCTCGACGACTTCATCCACGTCGTAGACACACTGCGGTTCCTGGTGCCCGGCCCGGTGGACGACGTGACCGTACGGGCCCGGGTCCAGGACGGGCTGTTGCACCACGTCGTCCTGCAACTGGCAGGCGACGGTTTCACCGCGCTGGGCGTGATGAACCGGCTGAGCGGGTCCGCGGAGGAGATCCTGGAGGTCTCCGGTCAGGACACCAAGCGGCAGGTGCTCAACCTCGCCGAGATCATCGACCACAAGGGCCAGCCGACCCTGCGGCGGCGCGGGGACTGGGTCCCGGTGGCCCGGCAGCGGGGCATCGAACAGGCCGCGCTCGCCTTCCTCGACGCGGCGCGTGCGGGAAAGGTGCTCAGTGCCCGTGACGCACTGGAGACTCATGAACTGTGCGAGCGGGTGGTGACTGCGGTACAGGAGCGCCCCGTCGTACTCTGAACGCCCGCAGCCCCTCCGCCGCGCACATGCCGGCCAGGATCAGCAGGGCACCGTACACCGGCCAGTCGCCGAAGCGGGCGTACGGGGTCACGCCGTGCGCGAGCGGGACGTCGTACACCGCCGACGTACTGCGACCCGTACCGAGCCAGGAGCCGATGCGCTCACCGTCCGGGCCGTAGACGGCGGAGACGCCGGTCAGCGTGGCGTGCACCATCGGGCGGCCGGTCTCCGCCGCGCGCAGCGCCGCCAGCGAGGCATGCTGCTCGGGCGCCCAGCTGTGCTGGAACGTCGATGTGGAGGACTGGGCGACCAGCATGTCCGCGCCGTCCTCGGCGAGATGACGGCTCATGTCGGGGAACGCGGTCTCGAAACAGATCAACGGCCCCACACGCAGCCCGTGCCCGGCGTCCATGACCACCTGTTCGCTGCCGCGCCTGCGGTCCTCACCGGCCGCCCTGCCGACCGAGGTGGCCCATCCGAGCACGGACCGCGCCGGTATGTACTCACCGAACGGCACGAGTCGCATCTTGTCGTACCGGTCGCCGGTGGGGCCGCCTGGGCCGATGAGCTCGGAACTCTTGTAGATGCCGCGTCGGTCGGAGCGGCGGGCGTCGACATTGACCAGGATGTCGGCCTTCACCACCCTGGACAGCTCCGCGACGCGGCGTGCCAGATCGGGCCGGTCCGCGAGATCGAACCCGACACTGCTCTCACCCCAGACGACCAGGTCCACATGCTGTCCGGCGAGCCGGCGGGTGAGTGACTCCTCGAGGCCGAAGCGCCGCATGGCGCTGTCGGAACCGTCGACCATGCCGGGCTGGACGACGGCGACCCGCACCCGGCCGTCGACGTCCGGCCTCGGCGCCCACGCCCAGGCGGACGAGGTCACGGTGGCCGTGGCGACGAGCCCGGCCAGCGCGGGGACGCGCGCCTCGCGCACCGACACGAGCACCGCGAGAGCGACGTTGACGGCCACCACCAGGAAGCTCAGCAGCCACACCCCGCCGATCGAGGCGAGCCGCAGCGCGGGGTGCACCTGCCACTGGCTCGACCCGAGCAGCCCCCAGGGGCCGCCGAGCCCCTGCCAGGAGCGTACGAGTTCCACCAGCAGCCAGCCCGAGGGCAGCACGAAGAGAGCGGCGGCCACACGGGGGCGGCTGGGCGCCCCGGCCAGGAAGTGCCGCACCAGCCCGCCCCAGGGCGCCCACAGCGCGCCCAGCAGCGCGGCTATGACGAACGTGAACACGTTCAGGCTCGGGATCAGCCAGTGATGCACGGCCACCATGAAGCCGAAGCCGCCGAGCCAGCCGTCGTAGGCGGCCCTCCGTCCCGTCGGCGCCGACCGTATGAGCAGGATCCACGGGACCAGGCAGACATACGCGAACCACCACCAGGACGGTGCCGGAAAGGCGAACACGGGCAGGGCACCCGCGAACACGGCGACGAGAGCACGCCTCCAGCGGTGGGTGAGCCAGTCGCCGGGCATCCTCATTGAACGCCTCCCTCCCCGGTACACATCTCCAGTGTGCGCGCCCCGGACGATCTACGACAGGGGGTGTGGAGGTGTGAGGGGGAGCGGCGCTTCCTCGGACGCCGGTGTTCTGTCGGACCCTAGGTGTCCGCTGCGGGCGGAAGCGGCAGGCGGCGCCACTTCTCGTGGACGGCCACCTCGCGCAGCCGCCAGCCGTCGTCCGTACGCAAGAACGCGAACGTGTACCGGCCGCCGCAGACGAAGTCCGGCTCGGACGTGCCGCCGTCCTGCCCCTCCCGCGCGGCGAACCGCATGGGGTTGACGTAGTCGGCCTGGATCCGGGCGGTGTCGCCGACGTCGTGTTCCAGGACACCGAACCGGGTGCGGCGATTGACGATGAGGTGCTGACGCATCGGGAACAGCTGCAATGTCTCGGCCAGCCAGTCGGCGACCTGCCCCGCGTCACCCTGGATACCACCGGCCGAGCGGTAGTCGGCGCGCCCGTCCGCGGTGAACAGCGCCCGGTACGCGTCCCAGTCACCGTCGTCCACGGTGACCGCGTACTCCGTGACGAGTCCGTCGACGGCCAGCCGGTCCATCATGGTGGCGAGCTCCACACGCTGGGTCATCGGCTCAGTGTTGGGGACGGGAGGCGCGGCGCCAAGGGGTGTGCGAGGTGTTTCGGTTCCGGGTGGTCGGCCGGAGGCGGCCACCCCGTCCGGGAGACGCGGCCGCGGGCCCGATTCCGGCGGGTCGGCGGTCCGTGTGCTCCTGGGCCGCCGTCACCACTCGTCGCGGCCGACCACCCGGAAGCTGCCCACGGCGGCGTCGTCGAAGCGCACGCCGCCCAGGCGTAGGCCGTCGTCCCGGTTGCCGCCGGTCACGACGCCGAACGTGCTGCCGTGGGGGCCGACGGTCGCGACCGGGGCGCCGTTGTCGCAGGTGAATCCGCGGAAGACCTCAACGATCCTGTCGCTGTCGTTGTCGATGCTGAAGCTGCTGGAGCCCAGGCCGCTCGCCGCGACGATGCAGCCGTCCGACCAGGCCGAGAACTCGCGGTCGTTGAAGTAGATCCTGCCTCCGTGGCCTCCGTCGTAGCCGCCCTCTCCACGGCCGCCTTCGTAGCCGTCCCCGCCTCCATGGCCCCCGTTGCCGCCGCGGTCCCCGTTTCCGCCGCGGTCCCCGCTTTCGCCGCGGTTCCCGTTTCCGCCACGGTCCCCCTTGCTGCCGTTTCCGCCGCGGTCTCCCTGTTCTCCCTGGTTCTGGTCTCCTCCCCCTTGAGAACTGCCGTTTCCGAGCGGGGCCGCCTCGAGCGGGCTCGCGGACACGGGGATGGTCTTCCGGGCGGGGGCGGCTGCCTTGGGCGCGGCCTTGGCCATCTGCTTCACGGCCGGGGCGGCGTGGGTGGATTCGAGGGTCGAGGCGTAGGTGATGCCGGTGGTGACAAGGATCGCCGCGCTCACTGCGGCGCTCACGGCGATGGTACGCGTGGGCATGTCGGTTCCTTCTGTCGCTGAGACGCCGGCCGTGCAGCCGATCTCCAACTAAGGTACTGATAGCCATTTTTACTGTCATATCGCATATGGCTGCGGAGTGATGACAGTGGGCCGGACGGGTGTAATCGTGAATCCCTACGGCGTGTCGAGGTGCGTGCCCCGATTCCGCGTGCCGGGCTGACGCCCGCGGTCTCTGGCAAGATCCACCTCAAGAACGGGCGGCGGCGGAAGGAGACAACCATGACGCGCCCCGTCACCGTGGTCACGGGTGGCAGCAGGGGGATCGGTGCCGCGACATGCCTGCGGCTCGCGGCTGACGGCCACGATGTCGCCCTTGTCTACGTGAGCGACGACGAGTCGGCCGAACGGACCGCCGCTGCCGTGCGCGCCACCGGCGCGCGGTGTCTCACCGTGAAGGCGGACACCTCCGACGACATCGACGTCGACCGGCTCTTCACGACGGCCGCCGACGCGCTCGGACCGCTGACCGGCCTGGTGAACAACGCCGGGGTGACGGGACGGCTGGGCCGGCTCGTGGACACGGACCCCGCCGCGCTTCGCCGCGTCGTGGAGGTCAACTTTCTGGGCACACTGCTGTGTTCACGGCGTGCCGCGCAGGAGATGTCCGAGCGCGGGGGCGGTGCCATCGTGAATGTCTCCTCGGCGGCGGCGACGCTGGGCAGCCCCGGGGAGTACGTCCACTACGCGGCGAGCAAGGCCGCGGTGGACGCCTTGACGGTGGGTCTTGCCAAGGAGCTGGGCCCGGAAGGGATCCGCGTCAACGCGGTCGCCCCAGGGGTGATCGACACCGGGATCCATGCGGCGATGGGCGATGCGGACCGGCCACGGCGGGCAGCCGCCACGATTCCCTTGGGCCGGGCGGGCCGGGCCGAGGAGATCGCGGCGGCGATCGCGTGGCTGTTGTCGCCGGAGTCCTCGTATGCGACGGGAGCGGTGCTCAGAGTCGCAGGTGGGCGGTGACTTCCAGGGATGACGGCCTGATCGCGTCCCCTGCCTGCCTCGACGGTACGTCAAGTCCGGGCGTTCAGGCCGCCTCGATGACCTGGCAGCGTATCGCCGCGGCCCACTCCACCACCAACAGCTCGTATTCCGCGCGCTCCTGCGCCGACAGAGAGCCACCCGCGCGTAGCCACAGCGCACGAATCCGCTCGTTTAAGTCGTCGGCAGACAGCGCGGAACCAGGGCGCATTGCGTCGGGGAACATGCGGACAGCCTAGGGGCAAGGGCTGACAGTGCGCTACCGAACGGCTACGCGCACGGTATGGGTTCGGTCACGGTCGTTCGTGTGGAGGGGGCAGGCAAGACGCCGATCGCGCCGGACCCGGCAAAGGCCGAAGCGAACCTCCCGGCGAGGACCGAGGTCCCGGTGCCGACCCCGGGGCCGCGCGGCCCGGCTGGACCCGCGGACGGGGCGACCGGCGCGGGCCGTCGGCAGCCGGGCCCGCCCGTCGGAGACGACCGACGGGCGGTTTGCCGACCGCCGGCCTCGCCGCTCAACGACTGCAGGTGAGGTCTGTGAGTTGCGAGGGGCCGGCGGCCGAGCTGAGCGCCCACGTCGTGCCGGTCCAGACGAAGTAGGGATTCGTGGGGGGACCGTCCCCGCCCACGCTAAAGAAGTTCATGCCGGTGACGGCATTGCAGATTTCCATGAATGTGGCATTCGTGAGCCCGATCTCGGCACCGTTGGCGCTTGGCCCCGCACATTCGGAAGTGGTCGCGGTCGTGTTGGTGCTCGTACAAGTAAGCGTCACGCCATGCACGATCTGAGTCGAGAGGAACTGGCCCAGGACCGGTTCGGATGATCCCGGTCCCATCGGTCCGGTGACGCCTGTCGGTCCCGTGACGCCTGTTGCTCCGGTGGCACCTGTTGCTCCGGTTCCCGGTCCCGTCGGTCCGGTGACGCCTGTCGCTCCGGTGGCACCTGTTTCTCCGGTTCCGGTTGCGCCCGTCGGTCCGGTGTCTCCGGTGGTGCCCGTCGGTCCGGTGACGCCCGTTGCTCCGGTCGGTCCGGCGGTTCCGGTGGTGCCCGTCGGCCCGGTCGGTCCGACCCTGCACTTGTCGTGGTCTCCGCGGCCACCGCGATCACTCCTGCCGTCCCGGCAGTCATCGCCGCCGCCACGGACCGAGGTCGTGTGCGCCGGCAGAGAGCCCAACGGGGTCGCAAGCGCGGGTTCGGCACAACCAAGCACCACGACAGCCAGCGACGCCGCAGCACCGACGACGCGCCACCTGCCCTGCCTGGGCAGCGGCCCCATGCCGGTCCGGGCGCGGTTCTCAGCGCTCATGTCCAATTACTCCTCGGAGAAAGCGAATGGATGGACGGGGATGTCCTCTTCGGGCACCCTCAGGCAGCCCTCGCCGCGCTCGGCGGCCCTGACGGCAGACACGCCGCATAATCAGACGATCGGTCTAGTGGGGAAGCCGGTCGTCCACCCCGCCGCAGTCGGCGGCACCCCCTCCGGGCCCTCAGTCCGGCCGCGCGTCCTGAAGGCGGGGGAAGAGCGGCTGTGAGGCGGGCAGGCGCCCGTCGGCCGCCGGTGTCAGCTGACTGGTGATCCGGCCGGCGGCGTCGGGAACGAACGGGCTCAGCTCGTCGGCCAGCGCGCGGCACGCGGTGACAAGGGTGAGGAGCACGGCGTCGAGGCGTTTCGCCGCTTCACCGTCGCCCCGCCGTTCCTCCCGCGACAGTTCCCAGGGCCGGGTTGTGTCGATGCACCGGTTGGCCTCCTCGACGATCGTCCAGACGGCGCCGATGGCGCGCCGGAAGTCGAAGTCGGCCAGGGCGGCATCGACCAGGGCGGGAGCCTTGCGGCAGGCGTCCGCCAACTCTTTCACGGGGGAGGAGCCGACGGCCGAGGCGGGCACTGTCCCGGCGCGAAAGCGGTGAACCATCGTCACGATGCGGTGGACCAGGTTGCCCAGCCCTCCGGCGAAGTCCGCGTCGGCGCGTGCGGTCAGGCGGTCGGGCGTGAAGTCGGCGTCCCCGACCCGGGGTACGTCGCGCAGGAGCCACCAGCGCACCGCGTCGGTCCCGTACGCCGCGGCCAGCGCGGCCGGGTCGACCGTGGCTCCGCCGGACTTGCTGATCTTGCGACCGTCGACCGTGAGGTAGTCGTGGACCAGGATGTCGGTGGGCAGTGGGAGCCCGGCCGACAACAGAATGGCCGGCCAGTAGACGGCGTGGAAGCGCACCACTCCCTTGCCGGCCAGGTGGACGCGGCGCTCGCTGGTCGCCCACCACTCGTCGTACGCACCGTCACCGGTGCCGTGTCCGAGGCTGGTGACGTAGTTGCCGAGGGCGTCCCACCAGACGTAGATGACCTGGCCCGGGTCATCGGGCACGGGGATGCCCCAGCCGCGGGCGCGATCGTGGGAGCGGGAGACGGAGAAGTCGTGCAGGCCGCCTTCGATCAGCGCGAGCACCTCGTTGCGGCGGGCCGCGGGCTCGATACGCAGGCCGCCGGTCGAGATCAGCTCGTGGAGGCGGTCGGCGTAGCGGGACAGCCGGAAGAACCAGTTCTCCTCCGCCACGAGTCGGGGTTCGGTGCCGTGCTCCGCACACCGCCCGTCGACCAGCTCACCGGGGGTGTAGAACTGCTCGCAGCCGACGCAGTACAGGCCCTCGTACTCCTTGCGGTACAGGTCGCCGGACGCGGCGCACTGGCGCCACAGCCGCTCGACTCCGACGCGGTGACGCGGGTCGCTGCTGGTGCGGATGAAGTCGTCGAGTGAGAGCGCCAGTGGGTCGCGCAGCGCGGCGAAGGCGTCGGCGTTGCGGTCGACGAACGACTGCACGTCGACGCCGGCCGATTCGGCGGCCAGGACGTTCTTGAGGGAGTTGTCGTCGGTTCCGCTCAGCAGCCGGACCCGCTCGCCCCGGTGGCGGTGGTGACGGGCCAGCGTGTCCGCCTGGACGAGTTCGAGAGCGAAGCCCAGGTGCGGGCGGGCGTTGACGTACGGAATGGTCGTGGTGATGTAGTGGCGTCGTGCGGTCATCGGTCCTCCTTGCCGGGTGGCGGGGCCCGTCGTCGCACAACGGCCGAGGCCCCGTCCCGGGGCCTCGGATTCGGTACGCGTCCGTGCTCAGCAGCCCCGTCGGCGGGGCATCATGCGGTGCTGAGGCGAAGGCGTGATCATGAGGCTGAGTGTAGCGAGAGGACCGCGTGCGCAGCGCGCCCTTTTCCGCTCCGCCATGGCTATGCCGCGGTCGGAGCCGGGCCCGAGACGGTCCAGCCCGGTGCCTGCGGGTGCGCCGTGACGTCCGAGTGATGGACCGCGTCGCCGCACGCGGAGCAGGTCATGACCGGGACCAGGTCATTGCCGCAGGCGTGCTCGATCACCATGGGGCGGTCGCCGTGGTCGCGCAGATGGCGGTCGCCCCAGGCCATGAGGGTCATCAGGACCGGATACAGCTCCCAGGCCGCGGCCGTGGGCAGGTACTCGTAGCGCTGCGGGCGCTCGTTGTACATCTTCTTCGTCAAGATCCCCGCGTCCACCAGACGCTTCAGGCGCGCGGCCAGGATGTCGCGCGGGGCGCCGATGTTGCGCACGAGCTGGTCGAAGCGTCCGTTGCCGAGGGATACCTCGCGCAGCACGAGCAGGGAGTACTTCTCGCCGACGAGAGCCAGGGTGTCGGCGATCGAGCAGGGGCGCGGGTCTTTTGAGGCGGCCATGAGCCCAGCTTAGCGAGGGTTTGCTTTTCCAACCCTTCGCGTTATGGTGGATCCAGATTTCCTACTCACTGGTAACCGCCGCAGTGGCACACCGGACAAGGAGGCCCGCACCATGCGCGACGCCGTCATCGTCGAAGCCGTACGCACCCCGGTGGGCAAGGGCAAGCCGAACGGCGCCCTCGCCCAGGTCCACCCCGTGGAACTCCTCGCGCACACGCTGCGCACCCTCGTCGAGCGCTCCGGCATCGACCCGGCGCTCATCGACGACGTCATCGGCGGCACCGTCGACCAGGTCGGCGAGCAGGCCATGAACACCACCCGGTACGCAGTCCTGTCCGCGGGCTTCCCCGAGACCGTGCCCGCGACCACCGTGGACCGCCAGTGCGGCTCCTCCCAGCAGGCGGTGCACTTCGCCGCGCAGGGTGTGCTCTCGGGCGCGTACGACATCGTCGTCGCCTGCGGCGTGGAGTCCATGAGCCGCGTGCCGATGTGGTCGAACGTGCCCGCGGGCAAGGACCCCTTCGGACCCGGCGTCGCCGCGCGCTACCCGGACGGCCTGGTCCCGCAGGGCATCAGCGCCGAACTGATCGCCTCCAAGTGGTCCATCGGCCGAGAGCGGATGGACGCCTTCGCCGTCTCCTCGCACCAGAAGGCGGCAGCCGCCTGGGACGCGGGCCTCTTCGACGCCGAGACGGCTCCCCTGGAGGGCCTCACGCGCGACGAGAGCATCCGGCCCTCCAGCACCCCCGAGATCCTCGCCGGACTCAAGCCCGCGTACTACGACCCCGGCTTCGCCGAGCGGTTCCCGGGGATCGAGTGGAACGTCACGGCGGGCAACGCCAGCCCCGTCAACGACGGCGCCTCGGCCGTTCTGATCATGTCGGGCGATACCGCGGCCCGCCTCGGCCTGCGCCCCCTCGCCCGGCTCCACAGCTTCGCGGTGACCGGTTCCGACCCGGTGCTGATGCTCACCGGTGTCATCCCCGCCACCGAGAAGGTGCTGCGCAAGGCCGGACTGACCATCGACGACATCGACCTCTTCGAGGTGAACGAGGCGTTCTCCAGCGTGGTGCTCGCCTGGCAGCAGGAGACGGGCGCCGACCTCTCCAAGGTCAACGTCCATGGCGGCGCCATCGCCATCGGCCACCCGCTGGGCGCGAGCGGCACCCGCCTCACCACCACCCTCGTCCACGCGCTGGGCGCGCGAGGAGCGCGCTACGGCCTTCAGACGATGTGCGAGGCGGGCGGACTCGCCAACGCGATGATCCTGGAGGCTCTTCGCTGACGAGGCCCTCGACCAGGCCGCCTCAGTCGCCGCGCAGGTGGTGGCGCCCCCGCCACGCCACCACCGCCCCGGCCAGCGCCGGCACCGCGATGCAGGCCATCGCGAGCAGAAACACCGGTGAGGTGGGACGGGAGGCACGGGCGCCGGCGACGACGTAGGCGGCGGTGTTCGGAATCGACCCGAGCACCGTCGCCAGCAGAAAGGAACTCCAGCGCATCCGCGAGACGGCCGCGCAGTAGTTCGCCGCCCAGAACGGCACCCCGGGGAACAGCCGGGCCGCCATCATCGAGCGGAACCCGTGCCGGCTGAGCTGCCCGTCCGCTGCCTTCAGCCAGCGGCCCCGCAGCAGCGGGCGCAGCGCGTCCTGGCCGAGCGCCCGGCCGAGCCCGAAGGCGGCCCCGGCCCCGAGCACGGTGCCGGCGAGCGCCGTGCCCGTGCCCAGCTGCGAGCCGAACAGCGCCCCCGCCGCCAGGTTGAGCAGCGGACGCGGCACGAACGCGACGGTGCACAGCCCGTACGCCACCGCGAAGACCACGGCCGCCGCGGTGCCCCCGAGCTGGGGCGGCCAGCCCTGCGTCAGCAGTCTCTGCGGCTGGAACAGCAGCACGCAGGAGGCGGCGGTGGCGAGCAGCAGCACCAGCAGCGCGAGCCGCGACCAGGGGGAGAGCAGTGCTCCGGTCCTGCGTGCCAGGAAACCGGGTGCGACGGCTTCGGCGGGCGTCGCTCCGGGAGTGGTGTCGGCGGACGGCGTAGCGGTGAGCTCCGTGGCGGCGGCCCGGGCAGGGGCCGTGGCGGTGCCCCCAGGGAGGGTGGTGGCATCGAGCATTCGGCGACCCTAACCGACACGGGTGTGTGATCGCCGTATGGTCCGCGTCGCGGGCGGTACGGGACGGTTGATTCTTGTGGCCGTGATTCTTGTGGCCGTGATCCATGTGATCGGTGAACTCCCGCGTGTCGAAGCCCGTACCGCGGCCGGGGCGGCCGAAGGATCCGGTGCCTTTCTCCCGGATCCAGGCTCCGACGCATCCGCCGAAAGAAGGCGAAAGCAGCCGGGCCGGACGCACCGCCCGTGATCTTGGGTACTTCTCTGCAGCGGGCCGAGATCCGACGGCCGCGGCACGGAATTCGGCGGCCGCCGCCAGGGCGAGGCCCGTGCGGACGGACAGACCGCCTTCCGCGCGTGACGCACGCTCGACATGGCTGCTTACTACGACTGGTTCGCCGGGAGCGGCTGAGGCCGCAGGAAGCCGCAGGTGATCGGGCTCGCCCCGGAGTCCGAACGCGGGAGGTGCCACATGTGCGGGATCACCGGCTGGGTGTCCTTCGATCGTGATCTGCGGAGCGAGAGGGCGACCCTGGAGGCGATGACCGAGACCATGTCCTGCCGGGGTCCGGACGACCACGGCACCTGGGCCGAGGGACCCGCGGCCCTCGGCCACCGCAGGCTCGCGATCATCGACCTTCCCGGCGGCCGGCAGCCGATGAGTGTCTCGACACCCGAAGGCACCGTGGTGCTGGTCTACTCGGGGGAGACCTACAACTTCACCGAGCTGCGCCGCGAGCTCACCGACTGTGGCCACCGTTTCCTGACCGACTCCGACACCGAAGTGGTCCTGCACGCCTACCTCGAATGGGGCGAGGCGCTCGCCGGACGGCTGAACGGCATGTACGCCTTCGCGGTCTGGGACGGCCGCCGCGACCGGCTGGTGATGGTCCGCGACCGCATGGGTGTCAAGCCCTTCTACTACTACCCGACCTCCGACGGCGTGCTGTTCGGCTCCGAGCCCAAGGCGATCCTGGCCCATCCGCTGGCCCCCTCCCGGATCCGTCTCGACGGACTGCGGGACATGTTCACGATGGTCAAGACGCCCGGCCACGCCATCTGGGACGGCATGCGCGAACTCGAGCCCGGCACCGTCGTCACCGTCGACCGGCAGGGCATGCGCCGACACGTCTACTGGCAGTTGGAGACGCGTGCGCACACCGGCGACCGCGGCACGACCATCGCGACGGTGCGTTCACTGCTGGACGACATCGTCCGCCGCCAACTGGTGGCCGACGTCCCCCGGTGCACTCTTCTGTCGGGAGGTCTGGACTCCTCGGTGATGACGGCCCTGGCCGCCCGCCAACTGGCCGAGCACAGCGAGAAGGTGCGCAGCTTCGCCGTGGACTTCGTGGGGCAGACCGACAACTTCATCGCCGACGAACTGCGCGCCACGCCCGACACCCCGTACGTGCACGACGTCGCCCTCGCCTCCGGCACCGAGCACCAGGACATCGTCCTCGATGCGAAGTCCCTCGCCGACCTCGACATAAGGGCGGAGACCATCCGCGCACGTGATCTGCCCGTGGGCATCGGCGATCTGGACTCCTCGCTCTATCTCCTGTTCCGGGCGATCCGTGAACATTCCACGGTCGCGCTGTCCGGCGAGTCGGCCGACGAGGTCTTCGGGGGCTACCGCCAGTTCTTCGACGAGGATGCCCGGCGCGCCGACACCTTCCCCTGGATGGCCCAGGCCGAGCGCTGGGGCAGCGATTCAGACGTACTGAATCGCGCGCTGAGCGATGCCCTGGACCTCAAGTCGTATGTCGCCGACAGCTACGGGACCGCCGAATTGGACGTCCACCGCGTCGACGGTGAGAGCGACTTCGAGTACCGGATGCGGCAGATCTGCCATATGCACCTGACCCGGTTCGTACGGGTCCTGCTGGACCGCAAGGACCGCCTGAGCATCGCGGCCGGTCTTGAGGTGCGGGTGCCGTTCTGCGACCACCGGCTCGTCGAGTACGTCTACAACACGCCCTGGTCGCTGAAGTCGTTCGACGGCAGGGAGAAGAGCCTGCTCAGGGAGGCGACCGCGGACCTGATCCCGCGGTCCGTGTACGACAGGACCAAGAGCCCCTACCCGTCGACCCAGGACCCGAAGTACGCCGTCGCCATCCAGGAACACGTCAAGGACATCCTCGCCCGCCCCTCCCACCCGGTCTTCGACCTGCTCGACCGCGAACGGGTGCACCAGGCCGCCCACCGGGACACCCCGCAGGTCACACTGGCTTCACGGCGCGGTCTCGAGCGCACCGTGAACCTGGCACTGTGGCTGGACATGTACAAGCCGGAACTGATGCTCACCTGACGCCCGGCGCACCGCGGGCCCCGGTCCCGCCGGCCGACTCCCGCGGGACCGGGGCCCGCGGTGCGCGGTTCAGCCGGCGCCCTTGAATCCTGGATGCCTGAGGCGCGTCAAAAACCATTCGACGCGGCCGGGCGATTCGGCGAAGATCTACGACATGTTCCGGTACGCCTTCCTTCACGCCGCATCCGCCGCCGCGGATGCTCCGAAGGCTGCCGTCCTGTTCCTCATGGCCGCCGCCGACGGCGCCCGAAGCTGACCCTTCCCGGATCGTCCGGCGGACCCCGCAGGGGGAGGGTCGGTGAGAACTCGGGGTCCCCGTCCCGGCCGGATCGAACCGTCGCCGGGGCTGTCACGCAGTACCACTGACAGGCTTTGAGGTACAGCCATGCCCAAGACGGCATACGTACGCACCAAACCGCACCTGAACATCGGCACGATGGGCCATGTCGACCACGGCAAGACCACCCTGACCGCCGCCATCACCAAGGTCCTCGCCGAGCGGGGCACCGGCAGCGACACCCGTTACGTCCCCTTCGACCGGATCGACCGGGCCCCGGAGGAGGCGGCGCGCGGCATCACCATCAACATCGCGCACGTCGAGTACGAGACCGACACCCGGCACTACGCGCATGTTGACATGCCGGGTCACGCCGACTACGTCAAGAACATGGTCACCGGGGCCGCGCAGCTCGACGGGGCGATCCTCGTCGTCTCCGCGCTCGACGGGATCATGCCGCAGACCGCCGAACACGTGCTGCTCGCCCGGCAGGTGGGCGTGGACCACATCGTCGTCGCCCTCAACAAGGCCGACGCGGGCGACGAGGAACTCACCGACCTGGTCGAACTGGAGGTCCGCGACCTGCTGACCGCCCAGGGCTACCCGGGCGACTCCGTGCCGGTGGTACGGGTCTCCGGGCTCAAGGCCCTGGAGGGGGACCCCCGTTGGACCGCGGCCGTCGAGGCACTGCTGGACGCGGTGGACACCTATGTGCCGCTGCCCGAGCGGTATCTGGACGCGCCGTTCCTGCTGCCGGTGGAGAACGTGCTCACGATCACCGGCCGCGGCACGGTCGTCACGGGCGCGGTCGAGCGCGGCACGGTCCGCGTCGGGGACCGGATCGAGGTGCTCGGCGCCGGTCTCGAGTCCGTGGTGACCGGCCTGGAGACCTTCGGCAAGCCCATGGAGGAGGCACAGGCCGGTGACAACGTGGCGCTGCTGCTGCGCGGGATCCCGCGCGACGCGGTGCGCCGTGGACACATCGTCGCCGCGCCCGGCAGCGTCGTGCCGAGCCGCCGCTTCTCGGCTCGGGTGTACGTGCTGTCGGCGCGGGAGGGCGGCCGTACGACGCCGGTGTCCACGGGCTACCGGCCGCAGTTCTACATCCGTACGGCGGACGTGGTCGGCGACATCGACCTCGGCGAGACGGCCGTCGCGCGGCCCGGCGACACGGTCACCGTGACGGTGGAGCTGGGCCGTGAGGTCCCGCTGGAGCCCGGCCTCGGCTTCGCGATCCGCGAAGGCGGCCGTACGGTCGGCGCGGGCACCGTGACGTCCGTGGGCTGAGGGCGCGGTCCGGGGCTGGACGGGGAGGGGGTGCGCCTCCCACCCGTCCGGCCCCGGCACAATGGAGTGGTGAGCGAGCCCATACCCGTCATCCGCACCGTCGACCACGGCACCGCCAGACTGATGCCGGACGTGGACCGCGACAGGGCGTGGCTGCTCACGGTCGACGGAGCGCCGCAGTCCTACGTGGATCTGGACGCGCCGACGCATCTGGAGTTCGAGTACGTGCGACGGCTCGGCCATGTCCTGGACTCGGTGGCGGGCGAGGGGCTGCCGCAGGACGTGCTGCACCTCGGCGGTGGCGCCCTCACCCTGCCGCGTTATGTGGCCGCGACCCGGCCGGGCTCACGACAGCATGTGGTCGAGGCCGACCGGGGTCTGCTGGAACTGGTGACGGAGCATCTGCCCCTGCCCGCCGATGCCGGTGTCACGTTGCACGCGGCCGACGCCCGGGCCTGGCTGGAGTCCGCCGCGCCGGACTTCGCCGACGTCGTCCTGGCGGACGTCTTCGGCGGCGCCCGCATCCCCGCCCACCTGACGACGGTGCCCTACGCGCGGGCCGTCGACCGGGTGCTGCGCGCGGGCGGCGTCTATCTGGCGAACCTCGCCGACGCCGCGCCCTTCGCGTTCCTGCGCTCCCAACTCGCCACGTTCGCCGAGGTGTTCGAGGAGCTCGCGGTGATCGCCGAACCCGGCGTGCTGCGTGGCCGCCGTTTCGGCAACGCCGTGCTGATCGCCGCCCACCGGCCGCTGGACATCGCCCCCGTCGCCCGGCGCACCGCGGCGGACGTCTTCCCCGCACGTGTCGAGCACGGCGCCGCGCTGACGCGGCTCCTCGGCGGGGCCGACCCCGTGTACGACGAGAACGCGGTCCCGTCACCCGAACCGCCCGACGGGGCCTTCACCATCGGCTGACGGGGACATCTGAGGCGGGGGACGCTTCTGCCGGGTGCCGAGCCCTCGCGGCACCCGGCGCGTGCTCACCCCTCCGTGGGGGTGCCGTGGAGGCGTACCGTGCTGAGGATCTTCAGAATCGTCGCGTCGGCGACCTCGTCCTTCACGCCTGTGGCACCGTAGAAGTTCCAGGAGACGAAGTCGCCGTTGGAGTTCTTGAAGCCGAACGAGACGGCCTTGCCGTCACTGTCGCACTTGCCCTTCTGGGGCGTGTTCTTGGAACGGGCCCAGGCGAGGCTGCCCTTGATGCCGGCCGCGGTCGTGTACGGCTTCGTCTTCTTGTCGACGGTGATGCTCTTCGTGTCGGGCTGGGTGTAGCCGCCGTACACCCACCAGGGCACCGTGTTCATGGCGACTTCATCGGTGCTCTTCGCGCCGCTGGCGCCCTTGGTGCCCGAGACGGCGAGCGCGGTGTTGTCGACCCGTCCGTTCTTGTCCTCGTCGGACGTGCACCACTTCTCCTTGAGGACCGCGGGCGCCGACATGACGATCGCGGAGTTGCCGGACTTCTTCTTGGAGTCGTCGAAGCCCATCAGCGTGTCCGGCGACTGCACGTTCCAGTCCGGCGGCACATCGAAGGCGGTTCCCCACTTGGGGTTGATGACGACCTTCCACCCCGCGACCGTCGGCTTGTCCGTCTCGTCCCCGCGCGGGTTGGCCGACGGCGACGTCGAGGACGGCGACGCCTGCT
The DNA here is from genome assembly GCF_040644155.1 of Streptomyces sp. NPDC047022. Lineage (NCBI taxonomy): Bacteria > Bacillati > Actinomycetota > Actinomycetes > Kitasatosporales > Streptomycetaceae > Streptomyces > Streptomyces sp. NPDC047022. The sequence continues at coordinate 54,561 of NZ_JBEYVV010000010.1, forward strand.
TCGAGGAACTGGCGGACACCGAGGGCTTGTTGCCGCCGGCGCTGTCGTCCTTCTTGCCGCCGAGAACGAGGGCGCCGGTGACACCGGCGGCCACGACCACGGCCGTTGCCGCCCCGATGGCTATGAACTTGGTCCGGTTCCCGCCCCCCGGGCCGTTCGGCGGCTGAGGCGCTCCCAGGGGCGAGGGCGAGCCCCACTGCGCCTGCCCCGGCTGCTGGTACGGGTTCGGTTGCTGGTACCCCGGCTGCTGGTACCCCGGCTGCTGGTACGGGTTCGGCTGCTGATACCCCGGCTGCTGATAGGGGTTCTGGTTCTGCGCGTTCTGGTTCTGCGGGTTCTGCTCGCCCCCGGGCGGCTGCTGTCCTGGCCACATGGGCAGTAACCCTAGTGCCGCCTGAGACACGTTTCGGTCACTGCCCATCGTCAGACCCGTACCGGAAACCGGTGTTCAGCCGCCCGAGGTGTCCTTGAAGAGACGCACCGTGGAGGCGATCTCTTCCACGGTCGCGTCCGGTACGCCCTCGGATGCACCTTTGACCCCGACGAACGACCAGGAGGACAGGTCACCTTGAGGGGTCTTGAAGGCGAACGTCCAAGCCTTGCCGTCCGTCTGGCACTTTTTCGATTTCTTCACGCCCACGGACCAGGCCGAGCCCAGGCTGCCCGTGAGGCCGGAAGCGGAGGTGAACGACTTCACGGGGCCCGCTTTCACCTTCGACCTGTCAGGCTGGGTGTAGGCCCCGTAGACCCAGGTCTCCGGGTCCTTGCCCGCTATCTCCTCGGGGCTGTTGGCTCCCCTGTTGCCCCGGGATCCCGCCTCGGCCAGCGGCGTGTACTCCATGGTGCCGTCCTTGTTCTCGTCCGAGGCGCACCACTTCTCCTCGAGGGCCGCGGGGGCCTGCATGGCGATCAGCGGATTGTCGCTGGAGTCCCCGTTCTTGGTGACATAGTCGACCCAGCTCGGGGCCTTGAGCGCCCACTGCGGCGGAACGTCGAACGCGATACCGGCGTCCGGGTTCACCACGACCTTCCAGCCCTTGATCATGGGGTGCTTGCCGTCCGCCTGACGAGGGTTGTCCGTACTCCGGCTCGGGGAGGGCAAGGGGGACTTGGTGGGGCCGGGGTCCACGCCGCCGCGCCCTTGCCCGCCCAGTAGGACGAAACCGGTCACACCGGTGGCGATCACGACGGCCGCCGCCCCGACAAGCGAGACGATCTTCGTCCGGTTCGGGCCGCGGCCTGCCGGAGCGGGTCCGGGCATTCCAGGCGTCCAGCCCGGTGTGTTCCACGGCTGGCTCTGCTGATACGGATTCGGCTGGTGATAGCCGGGCTGCTGATACGGATTCGGCTGTTGTCCGTCCGTGGGCTGCTGCGGGCTCTGCCCGCCCCCCGGCGGCTGCTCTCCTGGCCACATGGGCGGTAACGATACGGCGGCCGACCGTGCGGCTCTGGCCAGAGGTGACTACTCGTGGGTAACATCGCGCCATGAGCGCAGACCAGATGTCGATCGGCGAGATGCTCGCCGCCACGGTGCCTATGGCCAGGACCCTGAACCTGGACTTCCTGGAGACCACGCCGGAGAAGGCCGTGGTGGCCCTGCCGGACCAGAGCGACTACCACAACCATGTGGGCGGTCCGCACGCCGGAGCGATGTTCACGCTCGGCGAGTCGGCCAGCGGCGCGATCGTGATCGCGGCGTTCGGCGACCAGCTGTCGCGGGCCGTGCCGCTCGCCGTCAGCGCCGAGATCGCCTACAAGAAGCTCGCGATGGGCCCGGTCACCGCGACCGCCACCCTCGGCCGCCCCGCCGCCGAGGTCGTCGCCGAGCTGGACGCCGGCCAGCGTCCCGAGTTCCCCGTCGCCATCTCCATCCAGCGTGAGGACGGCGCGGTGACCGGCGAGATGACCGTGGTGTGGACCCTGCGTCCCAACAGCTGACGGATTTTCCTGGGGAAACGCCGCTCCCTGGCCGCTTCATTCGAGCTTCAGGGAGCGGCCAGGGAGATCTGTTACGAATCGCCTGCAAACCAGGCGTCCATCGCAGCCCTACCCCTGCCGTCGGCCTCCGGCGTCATGTGCGCGTAGATCAGGCGGACGGCTGGAGCGGGCGCGGTCGGGTAGCACGGCTCCGATACCGTGCCGGGCCGGGCCGGGTCGTCCCGGGGCGCCGCCGTCCGGCGAGCCCGGTCCCGACGGGCGGGTCCGGCTACTTCGCGCCGGGGGTGACGGCGAAGCTCTGCCCGGGTGCGAAGGTGCTGACGTTCGGCGGGATGGCCTTCATCTCGTCGATGGTGGCGCAGGCCGGGCACTTGGAGTAGCCCTGCTGACGGGCCTCATTGGCGGCCGCCTCCGCACGGGCCTGGGCGACCTTGGCCTGGGCCTCGGAGACGGCGGCGAAGGCCGCCTGGGCCTTGTCGACAGCCTGCTGCACATTGTCCGGGAGGCTGATCCGGACCAGGTTGAAGCGCAGGCCCACCAGGAACTTGTCCCCGAGGGTGGATTCGAGGTCCTCCGCCAGCGAGCTGTTGATGGCGTTCTGGACGGCGGCGATGTTGCCGTTGTTGCTCTTGCCGGCCACCTGGCTGCCTGAGGTGCTGCCGTTGTTCTGCACCAACGAGCAGGACGAGACCAGTTCCGCGCAGCGGAACCGGGAGATCTGCTCGCGCAGATCGTTGTCGATCACCGGCCGGATGATCTGGTCCAGGAAGGCGGACCAGCCCTTGTCCCCGTCGTAGGCGTGGTACGTCTGACCGTCCGCGGCGGTGAAGGTGCGGGTCCCGAACTTGTTGTCGAAGTCCCGCAGCGCCTTCTGGTCAAGGTTGAGGCTGAAGTACAGGGTGCCCTCGATGCCCATGTCCACGCCGTCCGAAGACGGGGTGTGAACCACGTCCACCCCCGAGCGGTCGCCCGCGTCGGCCTTCGCGGTGATCGTGTAGAAGCGCTGCTGGGCCGGGTACTTGTGGCTGGTGGAGTAGAGCCCGGTCCAGGTGAGTCCGGAGGCGGGCTGGATGATCTGGCGGATGTTCCGGTCATCGAACATGCCGCCGTTGCGGACGATGGCCACCTGGCCGCCGTCAGTGCGGTCAAAGCCGCCGATGAGGCTGACTATGGTGGTGATCAGAACGATGGCGACGGCCACTCCGGCCACGATGAGCAGCCGGGTTCTGCGAAGCATGATGCGTTCCCCCCGTGTTGACGGCGATGCCGGGTCGGCATGCGGAACGGCACGCTACACAAGATCGCGTCCACGATCTCCCGGCGGGGGTGCTCTTGAGGGCCGCCGCGTTTCGGGGTCTGCCAGGCGGGGTGTGCGGCTCGGGCTCGAGTACCTGGCCCACCGGGTCGGAGCCGGGCTTGAGCCCGTGGCGGTCGAGTTGCGTCTTGGTGTGCAGGCCATCGGGGACCAGGCCCCAGCGGGTGTACCGGGTGAGGCCCGGAAGCGCTGGGCTGTTGGGCGACCCGCGGCCTACTGCTCGGGGGTGAGCTTGGGTCGGCGTCCCCCGAAGCGTGCCGCGACGGCCTGCTCCAGGGTCAGGCCGCTCGCTTCGTCCTGCGGTTCGAGGAAGGAGTGGACCACGGCGAGGGCCACGGTGCCCATGAGGGAGCGGCGTTGGGCGTCGTCGAGGACACCGGAGGCCGGGTCGCCGATGGCGCGAAGCGTCACGCCGTCGGTGGCCGCGGACAAGGCGTTGGCCAGGTCGTCGAGGGTGAGGCCCGGGCGCAGGCGCAGGCCGCGCTCGGTGAGGACGGCGGCGTAGAGCTCCTTCCACGAGCCCAGGTAGCCCGTGTAGATGCCGGCCGTGATGCGCGCTGTCTCCTCGTCGCCGTCGGCCGCCGTCATCAGGGCCAGGCCGAGCCGTACGGAGGGCAATTCGACGCTCTCGGCGGTGTGCCGGTAGGCGATGTCGTGCACGGCGCGCACGAAGTCGTGGCCATTGCGCCCGTGCACGAGACGCCTGGTGGTGGCGGTGCGCTGCTTGCGGAACTCCGGGTGGTAATTCCACTTCCACACCGCGAAGTTGATCAGATCGATGACAAAGTTCGAGTGCTTCTTCCAGCGGTCCCGCAGCAACCCCGCGCCGTCGCCGTGACGGTCGAACGGTCCGGGGTTGCCGCGGAACGCCTCGTCCACGCACCGCTGCGACAAGGGCCCAAGCAGCAGGCTCGTGCTCGTCATGGGGCGCTCGGCCCCGGGACCGAAGTGCTGGTCCAGCAATCGCATCCCGGCGGCCAGGAGGGAGGCCGTCACGGGGTCGTTCGCCAGCCGGGAACGCCCCCAGGCGGTACGGCGGTCGAGGCCGACTCGCAGCAGGACCCCTGACAGGTCCTGGTTGTACGGGAACGGCAGGTCCCGTTTCCTGCGGGGAGTGCTCGGCTCGCGCCCGTCGTCTTCGCTGTCGTCCCAGTTCTTCATGCGCGCATGCTCGCCTGGGCACGGGCGGCCAACAACCCCGTAGGTACGTGGACTTCTCCCGAGCCTCCCGACGCACCCGGCGATGCTGCAGAACTCCACGTCCCTACGGGGAAGCGGAGCACGCACCGGACCGGTACACAGGAGAGCTCCTGATCCCGGAAGAGGGAGGCGACGATGCTCATCACCAGCGGCCTCGCCCTGTACATCCTGGCATCCGCCGCCGCGAGCGGCGCGGCGGTCCGGCTGCTCCTCGGAATCCTCACGGTATATGCCGCGCGCAAGGCCCTCGGCCACGCGGACACTCCGCGGGACGACCCGGAAGCCGCGGAACGGCTCCGCGCCCACCGCCGTTCGGTGCTGCGAGCCCTGCTGAACTGCCTCAGGAACCCCGGCTGAACCACCGCCGACTTTGGCGGGTGAGCTGCTTGGGAAGGCCCCAGTCGTGGAGGCCACACCCGCCACTCGGGGAATCACGGCAGGTTTCTCCCTCAAGGTGTTCAGACGACCGTGGTGTGGACCCTGCGTCCCAACGGCTGACAGCGGCCGACAACGGCTGAAGGGCCCCGGCCGGGACAGGCGTCCCCGGCGGCCGGGGCCCTTCGCCTGCCGGGCGCCGGAGGCCCGGACCGTCGTCGCGCCGAGTCCCGCGTATCCCGCGTCGTCTCCGGCGTGCGTCAAGCCTGGGTCAAGTCCGAGTCAAGAACACTTCCGCCGTATCGGCGTCCGACCGGGTACCCTTTCCGGGGGCCTGCCAGACCTGGCGCATCCCCGAATGACCACACGCGGACCCGAATCGGGGAGGAACCGGCGGTGCACGTCCAGGAGTGGCTCGACACGGTACCCCCTGCGGCCGTGTATGCCGTGGTGAGCCTGGTCATCGGCCTGGAGAGTCTGGGCATCCCGCTGCCGGGCGAGATCGTCCTCGTATCCGCGGCGCTGCTGTCCTCCCAGCACAGTGACATCAACCCGCTGATCCTGGGCGCCTGCGCGAGCCTCGGCGCGGTGATCGGCGACTCCATCGGCTACGCCATCGGCCGAAAGGGCGGACGGCCCCTGCTGGCCTGGCTCGGGAAGAAGTTCCCCAGGCACTTCGGCGAGGGCCATGTCGCGACCGCCGAGCGGTCCTTCCAGAAGTGGGGCATGTGGGCGGTCTTCTTCGGCCGCTTCATCGCCCTGCTGCGGATCTTCGCGGGCCCGCTCGCCGGGGTGCTGCGCATGCCGTACTGGAAGTTCCTGATCGCCAACTTCCTGGGCGGTGTCATCTGGGCCGGCGGTACGACCGCGGGTGTGTACTACGTCGGCCTGGTCGCCGAGTCCTATCTGAAGAAGTTCTCGTTCGTCGGACTCGGGGCCGCGGTGCTCATCGGCATCGCCTCCATGCTGATCGTGAAGCGCAAGGCCAAGCGGGCGACGGAAGAGAAGGAGGCGGCCGAGCAGGAGAGCGTCCCGGCCGCCGACTGAGCCTGACGGATCTCAGGGCTTCTCGTGCACCTCTCGGTGCTCCCGCGCCAGATCCACGTACGCCGTCCCGTTCAGGGTGACCATCTCCCGCTCCTCCGGCGTCAGCTCCCGCTTGACCTTCGCGGGTACGCCCGCCACGAGTGACCCCGGCGGCACCCGCATGCCCTGCGGCACCAGCGCCTGAGCGGCCACCAGGGACCCCGTTCCGATCACCGCGCCATTGAGGACCGTGGCGCCCATGCCGATCAGGCAGTCGTCCTCGACGGTGGCCCCGTGGACCACGGCGTTGTGCCCGATGGAGACCCGCTCGCCGATGGAGACGGGGAACCCCGGGTCGGAATGCAGCGTGCTGTTGTCCTGCACATTGCTGTCGGCGCCGACCACGATCGGCCCGAAGTCGGCGCGCAGCACCGCCCCGTACCAGACGCTGGCGCCCGCGTGCAGAGTCACCTCCCCGATCAACACGGACGAGGGCGCAGCGAACGCCTCGTCGTCTATCCGGGGGTCCTTGCCGCCGATGCCCTTGATCAGGGGCTGGTGCGTCATCGCCGCCCTGCCTTTCAAGTCTCCTCGTGACCGGTTCCCCGGCACCGTACGCCATCGGTGGGGCGAAGATCACAGCAGCACGGCGCCTTGGGCGCAGGCCCGGCTGAGTACCGTGTGCGGGTGCCCAGGACCAAGAACACGTTCTCATCATGGCGTCGTGGCCTCGCCCAGCGTGCCGTTCACGCGGGTTGGGCCTGGGTCCAGCGCACCGGCTCCGTGACGGCGGAACATCCGGGCGGCTTCCGCTTCGGCGCGATGGGAACAAGTACCAGGCTCGCGTTCCCCCTGGGGACGGTCTTCGGCGAGCCCTGGATCCATCTCGGTTCCCACTGCATCATCGGCGAGCAGGTCACGCTGACCGCCGGGCTGATGCCCGATCTCGATCTCGGGCCCGATCCGATCCTGCGTATCGGCGACGGTGTGGTCCTGGGCCGGGGCAGCCATGTCATCGCCGACACCACGGTCACCATCGGCAGCGACTGCTACTTCGGGCCCTATGTCTACGTGACCTCGACCAACCATTCGTACGACGACCCGAACGAACCCATCGGCAAGCAGTGGCCGCGGATGGAGCCGGTGGAGATCGGCCCGGGGTGCTGGATCGGGACGGGAGCGGTGATCCTGCCCGGCGCGAGGATCGGGCGGAACGTCGTGGTCGCGGCCGGTGCGGTCGTACGAGGACAGGTACCGGATCATGCCGTGGTGGCCGGAGCCCCGGCGCGTGTGGTGCGGCGCTGGACACCCGGGGAGGGCTGGCAGCCACCCTTGAGAACTCCGGCTCCCGTACCGATTCCCGACGGAGTCACCCCAGGCCAGCTGCTGGCGCTGTCGCGGCTGGACGAGGAGGAGGTGGCACGGCTCGCGGAGCTGGATCTCGAGGAGGAGACCCGGCTCGCGGACCTGGAGCCCCAGGAGGAGACCCGGCTGGCGGGGCTGGACGCCGAGTCCTGAGTCAGCCCGTCGCGAGCAGCACCGTCCCGATCAGTGCGAGGCCCGCACCCGCCGCCTGGATCGCGCGCAGCCGCTCGCTGAGGAATCCGCGCGCGGCGAGCGCCGTGACCACCGGATACAGGGACGCGAGGACGGCGGCCACCACGACCGGGCCGTGCTGGGCGGCGACCGCGTACGTGCCGGTGGCGGCGACGTCGGCGAGTCCCACGAAGGCGAGCGAGGGCAGGGTGCGCCAGGGGACGCCCCCGGGCGGGAGCGCGGGCGTACCCCTCCGAAGGGCGATGCCGAGGGCGGCACCGCCGACGGCCACATTGGCCATCCGCTGCACGAAGAGCGCGAGGAACAGCCCCCTGAGCGTGGTCGACGCCTCCGTGACCAGGGCGAAGACCGTGCCGAAGCCGAGCGCCGAGATCAGCGTGAGCAGGATCACGCGCCGCTGGACCGGTGCGCCCCTCAGCTCGGGCCCGCCCGCGAGGACGACCCCGAGGACGGCGACCGCGATACCGGCGGCCTGCATCGGTCCCGGGCGCTCGCCCAGGACGAGTCCGACGCCGACGGGAACCACCACGCTCAGCGTGGCCAGCGGAGAGACGACACCCATCGGGCCCAGGGCCAGTGCCTGGTAGAAGGCGAGCAGGGCGACCGGTCCGGCCAGGCCCGCGAGGACCGCGAACCACAGCCGCGGTCCCGCCTCGCTCCAGCCGCCGGTGGCCACCACGATGGCGCCGAGCACGGCCGCCGCGATGGCCTGGGAGACCAGGACCACCGTGAGTGCGGGCATCCGCCGGGTCAGCAGACCGCCGCCGAAGTCGGCCAGCCCCCAGAGGAGGCTTGTGACCAGGGCGAAGAGTGCTGTCATGGGGTGCCTCGCAGTACAGTTCAGTGAACAATCAGGTGCACCACACATTAGTTCATTCGACTAGACTATGTCATTCAAAATATTGGACGGAAAGTGTCGGACCTCGACCTGCTGACCCAGTCCCTGGCGCGCAACGTCAAGCGCTGGCGCACCGAGCGGGGCTTCACGCTGGACTCACTCGCCGCCCGCGCCGGAGTCAGTCGCGGCATGCTCATCCAGATCGAGCAGGCGCGCACCAATCCGAGCATCGGCACGGTGGTCAAGATCGGCGACGCGCTCGGCGTCAGCATCACCACCCTGCTCGACTACGAGCAGGGCCCGAAGGTCCGTATCGTCCCCGCCGATCAGGCCGTTCGCCTCTGGAGCACCGACGCGGGCAGCTACAACCGCCTCCTCGCGGGCACCGAGGCGCCCGGCCCCCTGGAGATGTGGGACTGGCGGCTGATGCCGGGTGACCAGAGCCCCTCGGACCCGCATCCGACCGGGACCGTCGAGCTGGTCCACGTCATCGCGGGCGTGCTGACGCTCACCGTCGACGGCACCGAATACCACGTGCCGGCCGGCGCGAGCGCCTCGTTCGAGGCCAACACCCCCCACATCTACGGCAACGACGGCGACCTGCCGATGGAGATGGTGATGACGGTCTCCGTGCCGCCCGTGCGCTGAGCCACCACCCTGGCGGGGGTAGCGTGCGGTCATGCGCGCACCCATCGGAAACTTCGAACACGCGATGCCCGCCCCCGACTGCCTCGACGTGCTGGCCCCACCGGTGGCGGACGCCGTGCGCCACTGGAGCGGCAGCGTGCCGGCCGACCGGATCGTCTACGTCGACACCGAGCCCGAGTGGGCCGACACCGCGGTCTTCGTGGAGCACTACGGCAGGGAACTGCTCGGCTGTTCCGCCAATTGCGTCGTGGTCGCCGGAAAGCGCGGTGGCGAGACGATGCCGGCCGCCTGCCTGGTGCTGTCCACCACCAGGGCCGATGTGAACGGCCTGGTCCGCCGTCATCTGGGCGCCAGAAAGGCATCGTTCGCTCCGATGGAGGCGGCGACGGAGGAGACCGGCATGGAGTACGGGGGCATCACGCCCATCGGTCTGCCCGGAGCCTGGCCGCTGCTGGTGGACGCCGCGGTGGTGGACCTGCCGTATGTGCTCGTCGGCAGCGGACGGCGCCGGGGCAAACTGCTGGTGCCGGGGAAGGCGTTCGCCGAGCTCGGCAACGCGGTCGTGATCGAGAGTCTCGGAGTCTGACGCACCGGCTCGCCCCGCTCACTGATCCGGCCTGATCCCGACGAAGGACCCCGGGCCCGCGGCGTCAGGCGCCGAGGCCGGGGTAGTGGTGGGACAGGACCAGATGCGGGTCCGTCAGGCCCGGTGCCGGCTCCGGGTCGGCGTGGACCAGGGCCGCGGTGAGTCCGGGTACCGCGTGCAACAGTGCGTGTTCCGCGTCGACCGCGATGTCGTGCGCCCGGCGCACGCTCACCTCCCCGTCGACCACCACCGCCACTTCGGCGCGCAGACGGTGCCCGATCCAGCGCAGCCGCAGTTCGCCCACCTCGCGCACTCCCGGCACCTGGCGCAGTGCTTCCTCCGCACGGTCCACCAGTGCCGGGTCGACGGCGTCCAGCACCCGGCGGAACACCTCGCGCGCGGCGTCCCGGAGTACGAGGGCGATCGCGGCCGTGATGGCCAGCCCCACCAGCGGATCGCCGAGCGGCAGGCCGAGCGCCGCGCCGCCCGCGCCCACCAGGACGGCGAGCGAGGCGAATCCGTCCGTACGTGCGTGCAGTCCGTCGGCGACCAGCGCGGCCGATCCGATCGCGCGGCCCACCCGGATACGGTGACGGGCCACCCACTCGTTGCCCGCGAACCCGATCACGGCCGCGACGGCGACGGCGGGGATGTGCTGCACGGGCCGTGGGTCCAGCAGGCGCTCGACCGATGCCCAGGCGGCGAACGCGGCGGACGCGGCGATGGTCAGGACGACCGCGATTCCGGCGAGGTCCTCGGCGCGGCCGTATCCGTAGGTGAAGCGGCGCGTGGCCGCACGCCGGCCCAGGACGAAGGCGACGCCGAGCGGCACCGCGGTCAGCGCGTCGGCGGCGTTGTGCACGGTGTCACCGAGCAGTGCGACCGAACCGGAGACCGCGACCACGGCGGCCTGCGCCAGCGCGGTGCCCCCGAGCACGGCCAGTGAGACCCACAGGGCCCGCATGCCGCGTGCCGAGGACTCGAGCGCTGAGTCCAGCTTGTCGGCCGTCTCGTGGGAGTGGGGGGTGAGGATGTGGCGAAGACGGGAGAGGAGGCCGTGGCGGTGGCCGGGGCCGTGATCGTGCGGGTGCTCATGCCCATGCCCGTGACGAAGACGACCATCGCCGTGGCCGTGGCTGTGCGAGTGCTCGTGTCCTTCGTGTTCGTGGCTCACCGGAAGGACCCCTTTCGCCGCGCGACGGTGGACGCGTTCGCCCCACGGAGCCATTATGTGCGTATGAGCGCACGCATGCACCTGTCAGCCGCGCACCACGCGCGACCGAACGCGTCGGATGCGGCCGAGGAACACGCGCGCACGCCCGGCGAGGAGCAGTTCGCGCTGGCCGCCGAACTGCTCGCGCTGCTCGGGGACCGCACCCGTCTCACGCTGCTGCACGCCCTGGCGGGTGGCGAGTGCGACGTCTCCACGCTCACCGAGGTGTGCGCGGTGGCCCGGCCCGCCGTCAGCCAGCACCTGGCGCGACTGCGGCTCGCGGGCCTGGTCGACACGCGCAAGGAGGGCCGTCGCGTGATCTACTCGCTGCGCGACGGCCATCTGCGCCGGGTCGTGGACGAGGCGCTCAGCGTGGCCGACCACCGGCTCACCAACCGCCCGGCCCACGACTGAGGCCGGCTGGAGTGCGCACCGCCGGGCCCCGCCGGGGCGCGCTCAACGGGCGCTGTCGTCCTCGCCCGCCTCGAGGAGGTTCGCCGCGGCGCCCACGATGCTCGGATCGGGACGGCCGACGACCTCCTCGTCCTTGTCGGAGTAGTCGAAGCGGGCGAGCACGCTGCGCATGGCCTCCACACGCGCCCGCTTCTTGTCGTTGCTCTTGACCACGGTCCAGGGCGAGTAGCCGGTGTCCGTCTCATGGAACATGGCGACCTTCGCGGACGTGTACTCGTCCCAGCGGTCGAGGGACGCGAGGTCCATCGGGCTCAGCTTCCACTGACGCACGGGGTCCACCTGCCGGATCGTGAATCGGGTGCGCTGCTCGCTCTGTGAGACCGAGAACCAGAACTTCACCAGGTCCACGCCGTCGTCCACCAGCATTCGCTCGAACAGCGGCGCCTGGCGCATGAAGCGGTCGTACTCGTCGTCGGTGCAGAAACCCATCACGCGCTCGACACCGGCCCGGTTGTACCAGGACCGGTCGAACATCACGATCTCGCCCGCGGTCGGCAGATGCTGGACGTAACGCTGGAAGTACCACTGCCCGCTCTCGCGCTCGGTCGGCTTCTCCAGGGCCACCACGCGGGCGCCCCGCGGGTTCAGGTGCTCGGTGAAGCGCTTGATCGTGCCGCCCTTTCCCGCCGCGTCCCGCCCCTCGAAGACGACGACGAGCCGGCGGCCCGTCTCCTTGATCCAGCTCTGCAGCTTGAGCAGCTCGATCTGCTGGAGGCGTTTGTGCCACTCGTACTCCTTGCGCTCCATGCGCTGCGCGTACGGGTAGTTCTCCCGCCAGGTGTCCACCGGGGTGCCGTCGACCCCGAGCAGTATCGGGTCGTCGTGGTCGCTGTAGTCGACCCGCAGGCCTTCCGTGATCAGTGGTGCCATCCGTGTTCCTCCCCGCGATGTCGCAGTGAAACCGACGTCCGTCAGTGCAACTGCGGCACGATCAGATAAATGCCGTACGTCACCACGGCCGCGCAGGCCAGGAAGCAGAGCGCGGCCTGGACCACTCCGAGAGCGTGGGCACCGCCGTCCCTGGCGCGGGCGGCCTCGGTCCGGGCCAGTCCGAGCACACCGAGGGCGAAGACGACGACCACGGCGACGGTGACCGAGATGCTGACCGCCGTGACCTTGCCGAGGGCGGTCCAGTCGAGGTGCATGGCTTGAAACTCCCTGATCAGGCGGCGGTGCCGACATGCGGCGGGGTGGTGGGACGGAGGGCGACCTCATGGGTCTCGTTCACATTGTCGGCGTGCACCGGGTTACGGCGCGAGACGATCACAATGAACACTGCGACGGCGAGGGCGACGAGGGCGATCACCGCGGTGCCGAGGTTGCCGCCGTGCTTGACGAGGCCCGCCGAGACACCGCCGACCAGCGCGGCTGCGGGAAGGGTGATCAGCCAGGCGATCACCATGCGGCCCGCGGTGCCCCAGCGTACCTCCGCCAGCCTCCGCCCCAGGCCCGCGCCGAGGATGCCACCGGAGCAGACCTGCGTGGTGGACAGCGCGAAGCCGAGGTGGGCGGAGGTGAGGATGACGGTCGTGGAGGCGGCCTCCGCGGCGAAGCCCTGCGGCGATTCGATGTCCGTCAGGCCCTTGCCCATGGTGCGGATGATCCGCCAGCCGCCCAGGTAGGTACCAAGACCGATGGCCAGACCGGCCGAGGCGATCACCCAGACCGGCGGACCCGCGTCATGGCCGAGCGCGCCGGCGGAGATCAGCGTGAGCGTGATCACGCCCATCGTCTTCTGAGCGTCGTTCGTACCGTGTGCGAGCGACACCAGTGAGGCCGAGGCGATCTGCCCGGCGCGGAAGCCCCGGGTCACCGACTCCTTGCGCGCCCGGGCGGTGATCCGGTACGCGAGGTAAGTGGCCACAAGGGCCGCGAGCCCGGCCACCACGGGCGAGGCCACCGCCGGGACGAGCACCTTTTCGACCACCTTGTCGAAGTGCACGCCCTTGCTGCCCGCACCCACCCAGACGGCCCCGATGAGCCCGCCGAACAGCGCGTGCGACGAACTGGACGGCAGCCCCAGAAGCCAGGTGAGCAGGTTCCACAGGACGGCGCCCACCAGACCCGCGAAGATCATCCCCGGGGTCACCAGGGAGTCGCTCACGATGCCGCCCGAGATGGTCTTGGCGACCTCGGTGGAGAGGAAGGCGCCGACGATGTTCAGCACCCCGCTGATCAGCACCGCTGCCTTCGGCTTGAGCGCGCCGGTGGCGATGGAGGTGGCCATCGCGTTCGCGGTGTCGTGGAACCCGTTCGTGAAGTCGAAGGCCAGTGCCGTGACGATGACAACGGCCACGAGGAACGTGATGTGGTCCATACCTCGATGTAAGCAGCCGAAGGAGTACGACCGGAGAAGCGCGGGCGAAGGCCGGGCGTGTGTCTGATGGGCGATCAGGCACTCAGCGGCGCAAGGGGGTTGAGCGTGCGCGGCGACAGGACCTGGACATGGCTGTGGGCCAGGACGGAAGGGTCCTGGCCCACAGCCATGTCGCCGACCGGGCCGGCGGACGGCCCGGGCCGGGGCATCAGGCGGCGGCGGGGGCGGCCTGCGACAGCTGCTCGATGACCTTGGTCAGACCCTCGACGACCTCGTTGTCGTCCGCGGGGTGGGTGGCGGCGAAACGGGTCACCGAGCCGGGGATGGAGAGCTTGGCGTCCTCGACGACCGTGGCGCCGGCGATGCCGACGGCCTTGCGGGCCTCGTCCTGCGCCCACACGCCGCCGTACTGGCCGAAAGCGGTGCCCACGACGGCGACGGGCTTGCCGGACAGGGCGCCGGCACCGTACGGACGGGACAGCCAGTCGATCGCGTTCTTCAGGACGGCCGGGATGGTGCCGTTGTACTCGGGGGAGAAGAGCAGCAGGCTGTCGGCCTGGCCCGCGGCGGCACGCAGCGCGCCGGCGGCGGCCGGCACCGTGCCCTCGACGTCGATGTCCTCGTTGTAGAAGGGGACCTCGGCGAGACCCTCGTACAGCACCACCTCGACGCCCTCGGGGGCGTGCTTCACGGCGGCCTCGGCAAGCTGACGGTTGTGGGAGCCGGCGCGGAGGCTGCCGACGAGGGCGAGGATGCGGACGGACATGGAAACTCCCAGAGTGTGAGATCGATACAAGCGGACTACCGGAGTCCGTTGAAAGTTGTACCACTTCAATCGGACCTCGGTCCACTTCCCCGGAACTGCTAAGCGGACCCAGGTCCACTTTCTATCACGAATAAACGGACCGGGGTCCGATTGTCTTCCCGGGGCGCTACGCTAAGCGGCATGAACGAGCCACTTCCGCTCACTCCCGCACCGCAGAACGGATCCGGCGGCCCGATGGACCTCGCCCTCATGCCGACGGGCGGGCCCGCGCCGCTGCGCGCGGACGCCGCGCGCAACCGCGCCCGGCTCCTGGAAGTGGCCGCCTGCCTCGCGGCCGAGCGTGGCATCGCGAACGTCACCATGGAGGACATCGCCCTGGGCGCCGGCGTCGGCAAGGGCACGGTGTTCCGCCGGTTCGGTGACCGCACGGGCCTGCTGGTGGAACTGCTCAGCCATCAGGAGGAGCAACTCCAGGCCGCCTTTCTCTCCGGACCGCCGCCCGTCGGCCCGGGGGCGCCCGCGGCGGAGCGGCTGCGCGCCTTCGGTCCGGCCGTCATGTACCACGAACACGCGAACCGGGACCTCTACATGGCGGCCCACGCCAAGCCGGGCCGCCGCCGCGCGAGCCCGCCGTACCAGTTCCGGCTGGCGCATGTCTGCATGCTGCTGCGCGAGGCGCGGGCCGACGGTGACATCGAGCTCGTCGCGCACACGCTGCTCGGCTATGTCGAGACGGTGCTCATCGATCACCTGCTCACCCGTCCCGGGATGTCCCTGGGCCGTCTGGAGCTCGGCTGGTACGACCTCGTCGGCCGGTTCACGGGCCGATGTACCGGCTGATACGGCGTCCATCCCGGGCAATGAGGCGTATGGCATCCCGCGCCGCGTGACGGCGTCGGGCGCGCGTCCACCGTCCTTGCCGTCTCCGTCCTCCCCGTCGCTTCCGTCGTCCGCGTCACCCTTTTGACCATCTCTTGTCCGCAATACCTCTGAGACAGAGCTAATCTCGGAAGTGTGGATGCGGAAAGCCTCGCCGACGAACTGGCCGACGCGCTCGTCGGAGTGCAACGACCGATCCGGCGCCGATTGCGCCGCGGGATGACCTCGCCCCGGCTGCGCGGCGCCGAGGTCGAACTGCTGCGCCTGGTCGTGACACGGCCGGGAATCGGCGTGTCCGACGCGGCCAGGGAGCTGTACCTGGCCGGCAACTCCGTCTCGACCCTGGTCAACCGCCTAGTAGGCGACGGCTATCTGATCCGCGAGACCGACCCTGCCGACCGGCGGGCCGCGCGACTGCTGCCCACCGAGGCGGCGAGGGCGAGGCTGCGCGACTGGCGCGAGCGGCGCACGGAACTCGTGCGCCGCCAGGTGGCCCGTCTCGACGAGACGGACCTCAAGGCGCTCGAGGCGGCACTTCCGGCCCTGCGCAAGCTGGCGGAGAACCTGCACGAGGAGGCCGAGGACGCATGACGGGCAAGGCGAAAGACGCGGAAGACATGACGAACGGCGAGGCGGCCCCGGCGGCCGATGCCGTCACCTGTGCGGGGCTGCGCTACTCCTTCGGGGAGACGACCGCGGTGGACGGGCTCGACCTGTCCGTGCGGGACGGCGAGGTGTTCGGACTGCTCGGCCCCAATGGAGCCGGAAAGACGACGGCGATCCGCTGCATGACCACCCTCCTCCCCATCCCGGCAGGCATGGTCCGCGTCTTCGGCCATGACGCGGCCCGCGAACGCATGGCCGTGCGCCGTCTGCTGGGGTACGTACCGCAGCAGCTCTCGGCCGACTCCGGGCTCACCGGGCGCGAGAACGTCGCCCTGTTCGCCCGTGTCTTCGACGTCCCCCGCCGCGAGCGGGCCCGGCGCGTGGACCAGGCACTGGCGGCCGTCGACCTCACGGCCGCCGCCGACCGGCTCGCGAAGACGTACTCCGGCGGCATGGTCCGCCGCCTCGAACTCGCCCAGGCACTGGTGAGCGCCCCCCGGCTGCTGATCCTCGACGAGCCGACGATCGGTCTCGACCCGATCGCCCGGACCAATGTGTGGGAGCACGTCAACGCCGTCCGTGCCGCCACCGGCATGACCGTGCTCGTCACCACGCACTACATGGACGAGGCCGACCAGTACTGCGACCGGCTGGCCCTGATGCACCGAGGGCGCGTCCGTGCCCTCGGCACGCCCGAAGAACTGCGCAGCGGCCTGAAGGAACGCCTCGGTACCGAAGGCCCGCTGCCGACGCTGGAGGACGTCTTCCGTGACGTCGCCGGCAGTGGACTCGACGATCAGTCAGGAGACTTCCGCGATGTCCGAAGCACCCGCCGCACCGCGTCCCGTGTCGGCTGACGCCCCACGTCCCGCGGAACTCGACCTCCTTGTGTCCCCGCCGCGGGCCCGCACCGGATGGAAGGTGCTGCCCGCCCGGGTCGGCGCGATGTGCGCGGTCGAACTGCAGAAACTGCGCCACGACCGGACCGAGCTGTACACCCGGGCGATCCAGCCCGCTCTGTGGCTGCTGATCTTCGGTGAGACGTTCACCCGGATCAGGGCCATACCGACCGGCGGCATCCCGTACATCGACTACCTGGCGCCCGGCATCATCGCCCAGTCCGCGATGTTCATCGCCATCTTCTACGGCATCATGATCATCTGGGAGCGCGACGCCGGGATCCTCACCAAGCTGCTGGTCACCCCTACCCCGCGCGCGGCCCTCATCACCGGCAAGGCCTTCGCGGCCGGGGTCAAGGCGCTGATCCAGGCGATCGTGGTCATCGTCATCGCGGCGCTGCTGGGCGTCGCCATGACCTGGAACCCCCTGCGGCTGCTGGGCGTGGCGCTGGCCGTCGTGCTGGGCTCGGCCTTCTTCTCCTGCCTGTCGATGACGATCGCGGGCATCGTGCTCACCCGTGACCGTCTGATGGGCATCGGGCAGGCGATCACGATGCCGCTGTTCTTCGGCTCCAACGCCCTCTACCCGGTGTCCGTCATGCCCGGCTGGCTTCAGGTCATCAGCACGATCAACCCACTGAGCTACCAGGTGAACGCCCTGCGCGGCCTCCTGCTGGGCACGCCCTCCCACCTGCTGACCGACTTCACCGTCCTGGCGGTCGCCGCGGCCCTGGGCATCGCGTCGGCCTCGTCGCTGCTGGGACGGCTCGCCCGCTGAACCGGGGCGGGGCGGGTCCCCGGCCATGGCCCCCTTCGAGGAGGCGGCGCCGGTCATCTCTTCTTCCAGAAGGTCATCAGATCCGCGAGAGCCCTGATGATCTCGGGGCGTTCCGAAGCCGCCGTCTGCCGCAGGCTGATGACGAGCGACAGAAGGATCATGGCGACGAAAAGGCCCACGACGTAGAGGAAGAGCTGAGGAGCGGCCGCGGCCATTTGCTCCAGCGTGGTCCACATACCGCCTCCCGGAGGGAACCGGCCGCTGCTCTCGTCAGACCTCGCCCTGATGCGAAGACCTCAGCGGAGCAGGCGGACGCCTGTCGTCACGCAGTGCCCGTCGGCTGTGCACCCGGCCCGGCAGAGCGGCCGGGAACGTGACGACAGAGCCTAAGGGGCACGGCGTCATCGAGTCCGGCGGGTCCGGTGCCGGCGCGGCTCCGGACCGTCGGCGCGGCGGTGGCGGGAAGGGGATTCTCGTCGCCGCCAGACCAGTTACTTCGCAGTAGCAACGTTATAGGCGAGAGGTGCCCCTCTGTGACTGACTCGCGCAAGCGTTCACTCATTGGGTCGCCTGACCCCGCCCGAGTGGGCGCGGCCCGCGATGTGTCAGCCGAGTCGCGGGATCTCGATCGCGGGGCAACGGTCCATGACCATCTCGAGCCCCGCGGCGCGAGTCCGGTCGTAGGCGTCCTCGTCGATCACGCCGAGCTGGAACCACACGGCCTTGGCGCCCTTCGCGACGGCTTCGGCGGCGACCACGCCCGCGAGCTCGCTGTTCACGAAGACATCGACGACGTCGACGTCGAACGGAATGGCGTCGAGAGAGGGATAGCCCTGTTCCCCGTGAACCGTCTCGGCCTTCGGGTGCACCGGGACGATCCGCTTGCCGTAGCGCTGAAGGACTTCCGCGACTCCGTAGGCGGCACGGCTCTCGTTCGAGGACAGACCGACGATCGCCCAGGTGTCGCCGAGTCCTGTGAGGATCTCCCGGACCGTCTCCGTCTCACTGCGCATGCCGTGCCTCCACTCGGTCGGATGTTCGCCTGTTCACCGCAGAAGGGAACGGCCCTCGGCTGTGTGCCATTCCCGGTGCGCTGCGCCGACTGGGCGGCTGGCCCGTGCCGTGCGGTCCCACACCCGGGCTGCGTCGATGAAAGGGCGGCCTGAGATGTCCGCCGGACTTCAGCGGCGCTTCACCTGGTCGGTGGGCGCTGACCCGCCGGCGGCCGGTTCTGCGGTCTGTCGCGGCCTTGCCCTTCTCGCAGCCGTACGTGGCCGACCAGCCTGGTGATGTGCCAGGCGGCGGTGGCAGATGAGCGCCCGGCGATCCGGTGGAGTCTGTGGTCCAACGGAGTTGCCGTCCGTCCTGCCGGTGCTGGACCACGCACAGCACCGCCGTAAGGTGCCGTCATCCATGTGAACGAATGCGTCAGACCGCCCCGAATGCGCCCAGGAGTCACTTCCATTGAAGCAGTGGCAGAAGGCCCGCGCCTGGAAACCGGTGACCATCGCGGCGGTGACCGCGCTGGCGACGTTCTCCGCGTCCGCTTCCGCGGCGCAGTCCGCACCGGTGCCGAGCACGACCACGGTCCGAGCCATCCCCCCTACGCCAGTCATCGGCCAGCCGACGAACCTGGAAGCCACTGTGACCTGCTCGCAGGACGTCACAGGCGGCTCCACGATCACGTTCTTCGACGGCCCGCACCCTCTGGGCACCATTCCGGTGAACGCGGCTGGAATGGCGATCGAAACGGTGGCCTTCGCCGCCCCGGGTCCTCACACGATCACCGCCTTCTACAGCGGCAATCCCAACTGCTCGGCATCGTTCGACACGACGACCGTGAACGTTTCGCCGGCTTCGGCGTGCCCGCCACGGAAGCCTCGACACGACCACGGCCACGGACGACGTGAGATGACGGGTGTCCACGGCGGCGAAGCCGACCACTGTCGCAAGAGGAAGTCGCATGGGAAGCGGAGAGCCGGCACGCCGACGTCGGCGAAGAAGCAGGCTCAAGGGCTGTCGACCCGCAGGAGCGCGATGGCGTGGTCTGGAGCGGCAGTGTCGATGGGCACGGGGCGGGAACCTTTCGTCGCCTGCCGATCATCGTGCGTGCCGCAATACCGGTCAATCCTACGGATTTCATTCCCGCACCCAAGCCATGGCTTGGACAGGGATGCCCGCGGGACACCGGGAATGGACCCGCCTCCCTGCGCCGCGGCCCGCGTCCGCCTACGCTCGGGCCGTGCTCCGTATCACTGACGCCCGCACCGGCGAACCCACCGCGATCCCCCCGGGTCTGCTCCGCGTCCACGCGCACGTGACCGGTGCCGACACCTCGGCCCTGCGCATCCTGCTGATGGCGGATGTGCTCGCGCGGACCCTGGAAATGGGCGGAACACCCGTCGTCACGGTCGCCGACCCGTCCGCCGCGCTCAGGACCCGCGCCGACGACCTCGGCATCCGGCCCATGGACCCGGACGCGCCGGGCGTCGGACGCGTGCTGCACGTCCTCGGGCGGCAGGACAGCGCCCCCGGCGGGCCGTACGTGGAGGTCGCCCCGGCGAGCGGACCACCCCTCGGCACCGGGGCGGAGCCGGCCGCCGTACGCCTCGCCCTGCTCGCCCGCCCCCGCCGGCAGGCCGTGGATCTCGACGCGGCTGTCCTGGCCGAGACGCGGGAGACACTGGGGCGCTGGCGCAAAGCCGTCGCCACCTGGGCGACACACCCGTCCAGGCCCGTTCCCGAGCGGGTACGGGACGAGTTGCGCGCCGCCTGGGAGGACGATCTCGACATGGCGGCCGTCCTGGAGGTGCTGCAGCGCGTGGAGGACGCCGACGACATGCCGGAAGGGGCGCGTTTCGAGACGTACGCCTACGCCGACCGGCTCCTCGGCCTGGACCTCACCCGGGAGATCGGGGCCGCGACATGATGCCCCGCACCGGAACCGGCCCGCTGCGCAGGCTCGTTGTGCTGCGGCATGCCAAGTCAGCCTGGCCGGAGGGTGCCGACGACCACGAACGGCCGCTCGCGCCACGCGGCCTGCGGGACGCCCCCGCCGCCGGGCGGGCGCTCGCCGAGGCCGACTGCCTGCCCGATCTCGCGCTGTGCTCGACCGCCGTCCGCGCCCGCCGGACCTGGGAACTGGCCTCGGCCCAATGGGGCACCCCGCCCGCCGCCCGGTTCGAGTCGCGCCTGTACGCCGCCGACGTAGCGGATCTGCTGGAGGTCGTGCACGAAGTCCCCGCCGAGGTGGGGACACTGCTGCTGGTCGGGCACAATCCCGGGCTCGCGGAGCTGGTTCTGCGGCTCGCCGGGGACGGGGTCGGCGACACCCTGGACAGGGTCCGCCTCAAGTTCCCCACCGCGGCGATCGCCGTGCTCGCCTGGCATGGCGGCACCTGGGACTCCCTCGCCCCCCGAACGGCACTCCTGACGGATGTGACCGTCCCGAGGGGCGTGAAGAACTAGGGTCTTTCGTTTGGATCAGGCCGGATCCAAACGAAAGACCCTAGGCCTCCGGGAGCCCGGCGACGGGGTTCAGCCGACGTGGATCCGGGGGCGGCGGTCCGGGGCGGGCTCCGCACGGCGCAGCACCTCGCGGGTGACGGGGGCCACCTCGCCGTCGCCGAACACCAGGAAGCGCAGCAGATGGCTGAACGGATTGCCCTCGGTCCAGTTGAAGTAGGCGTGCGGCACCTCGCCGGTGCGTTCGCGCAGCTCCATCAGGACGGCCGCGATGGTGTTGGGCACCGTCGCACCCGCCACACGCAGCCTGCGCACCCCGTGCTTCTCCTCCCCGTGCACGGCCAGATCGGCGGTGAAGTCCGACGAGTCCGTGACGAAGACCTCCAGGAAGAGCACGGGGCGGCCACCGGGGATATGCGTCTGCTCCCGCTGGCTGTACTCCTTGACGCGGTACTCCCTGCTGCTGTGCTCCTGGGGCTCGTTGGCGATCAGCCGCAGCGGCCCGCTCGCGGCGGCCTCATCGATGAACCTGGCCGCGTCCTCGTCGAACGTGACCGCCGCCGCACGCAACTCGAACGCGCGGTGCACCCGGGAGGCGAACGAGGTGCCCAGGATCGCGATGATGAAGATCAGCGCGATCTTGATGCCGTCGGGCCGCTCGATCACATTCGTGACCAGGGTGTACGCGAAGACCGCCGTGATCGCGCCGAACCCCAGCGCCGCCACCCGGTGACCGCGCCGGTGGACGGCCACGGTCGAGGCGAACGCGGCGGACAGCATCAGCACCAGCACACCGGTCGCGTAGGCGCCGCTCTGGTCGTCGACGTTCGCCTTGAACCACACGGTGATGAGGACCCCGGCCACCATGAAGACCAGGACCAGAGGGCGTACCGCGCGCGTCCACTCCGGGGCCATGCCATAGCGGGGCAGATAACGCGGCACCAGATTGAGCAGACCCGCCATCGCGGAGGCACCCGCGAACCACAGGATGGCGATCGTGGACACGTCGTAGACCGTGCCGAACGCACCGCCCAGGTGTTCGTGGGCGAGATACGCGAGCGCGCGTCCGTTGGCCGGGCCGCCGCTCTTGAAGGCGTCCTGCGGGATCAGGATCGTCGTCGCCAGGCTGGACAGCAGCAGAAGGCAGCTCATGATCACGGCGGCCGTGGTCAGCAGCTTGCGGGTCTCGCGGACACGGCCCGCCGGGTCGGCGTGCGTGTCCGTAGCATCGCCCTTGACCTGCGGCATCACCGCCACGCCCGTCTCGAAGCCCGACATGCCGAGGGCCAGTTTCGGGAAGACGAGCAGCGCCACGGCGACCATCGCGAGCGGTGAGGAGTGTCCGGCGGTCATCGCGTGCGTCCAGTCGCCGATCTTCACCGGGTGGCTGAGCACCTCCCAGGCGGACACCGCCAGTACGACGACGTTCAGGGCCAGATACGTGCCCACGAGGACCACGGCGATACCGATGGCCTCCTTGAAGCCCTTCAGGAAGACGGCGCCCAGCGCCGCCAGCAGGAAGAGGGTGATCCAGAGGTTCCCGTGCTCCAGCCAGTGCGGTGCGAAGGGGTTCTCCACCACGTGCGCCGCGGCGTCCGCCGCCGACAGCGTCATCGTGATCAGGAAGTCGGTCGCCGCGAAGCCGAGGAGGACAAGGACGAAGAGCTTCCCCGCCCACCACGGCAGCAGCCGCTCCAGCATCGCGATGGAACCCTCGCCGTGCGGGCTCTCGTGGGCCACCCGGCGGTAGACCGGGAGCGCGCCGAGGAGGGTCAGCGCGATCAGCACCAAGGTGGCGAGCGGTGAAAGCAGTCCGGCGGCGAGCGCGGCGATGCCGGGCTGGTAGCCGAGGGTGGAGAAGTAGTCCACACCCGTCAGGCACATGACCCGCCACCAGGTGTGGCCCGTGTGCTCGGCGTCCGGGGTGGCGTGCGGGCCCGGGTGCCGGGCCGACCGCTCGCTCAGGCCCTCCAGCAGCCAGGCCCGCCGACGGGCCTTGGCGGCGGAGGGCTCCGCATGGCCGGGCCCGGCGGCGTCCGGGCTCTCCACCTCGGTGCCGGTCATGCTGCGTTCTCCCTGCTGTCGGTTCGGGCGGCCGGCGGGCCACGGCCGCGGTCCGGGCCTCGCGGCCCCGGTGTGGTCCGGGCCTCACGGCTACGGGTGTTCGGACAACGACGAGCGAGTATTCCCTACGCGGCCGTCCGCACCGGCGGCGGGGCGAGCGCGCCGGGCACCGGGCACGTGGCGCGCGCCGTCCCCGGTGCCGTACCCGCGGCGGCGCCGCATACGCTGGTCGGATGCAGGACGAGTACCGCACCGTCGCCCGCGCGGGCATGCACGAGACCGAGGTCAACCGCAGTCGCTTCCTGTGTTCCCTCGCGCCGGCCGCCACCGAGGAGGAGGCGGCGGAGTTCATCGCCGCCGTCCGGAAGGAGCACGCCGACGCCACCCACAACTGCTCCGCGTACGTCATCGGCGCCGGTGCCGAGGTCCAGAAGGCGAGCGACGACGGCGAACCGGGCGGCACGGCCGGCGTCCCCATGCTCCAGATGCTCCTGCGCCGTGACATGAGGTACGTCGTCGCCGTCGTCACCCGGTACTACGGTGGGGTGAAGCTCGGCGCGGGCGGGCTCATCAGGGCGTACGGGGGAGCGGTGGGCGAGGCGCTGGACACGCTCGGCACGGTCACCCGCCGCCGGTTCCGGCTCGCGACGGTGACGGTCGACCACCAGCGTGCGGGAAAGGTGCAGAACGACCTGCGGTCGACGGGCCGCGAGGTGCGGGACGTGCGCTACGGGGAGAGCGTCGCGATCGAGATCGGCCTGCCCGACGCCGATGTGGAGGCGTTCCGGGCGTGGCTCGCGGACGTCACCGCGGGCACGGCCGAGCTCGAACTGGGCGGAGAGGCATACGGGGACGCATGACGCGAGCGTGACCGCGGCCGAGGCCCGTGAGGCGGATGACCTCGCGTGGCGTCAACAGCACCTGTGACAAGGGCAACCCCGACTCCCACGGCCAAGGGCCCGGCCGTCCGGCACGGGACGCCGGTGGCAGACTGAGGTCCGTGAGATTCCTGCACACTTCCGACTGGCATCTGGGCCGGGCGTTCCACCGGGTGGCGATGCTCGACGCCCAGTCCGGATTCATGGGCCACCTCGTCACGACCGTGCGCGAGCGCGGCGTGGAGGCGGTGGTCGTGTCGGGCGATGTGTACGACCGGGCGGTGCCGTCCCTGGCCGCGGTCGAGCTTTTCGACGACGCGCTGAACCGTCTCGCGGACCTCGGAGTGCCCACGGTGATGATCTCGGGGAACCACGACTCGGCGCGCCGCCTCGGCGTCGGCGCGGGGCTCATCGGCCGCGCGGGCATCCATCTGCGCACGGAGCCCGCCGCCTGCGGCACCCCGGTCGTCCTGGCGGACGCCCACGGCGACGTCGCCTTCTACGGCCTCCCCTATCTCGAACCGGTCCTGGTCAAGGAGGAGTTCGGGATCCCCGAGGCGGGTCATGAGGCGGTGCTCTCGGTGGCGATGGACCGGGTCCGCGCCGACCTCGCCACCCGCCCCCCGGGCACCCGTTCCGTCGTCCTCGCCCATGCCTTCGTCACCGGCGGCGAGCCCAGTGACAGCGAGCGGGACATCACCGTCGGCGGCGTGGCCGCGGTGCCCGCGGGCGTCTTCGACGGCGTGGACTATGTGGCGCTGGGCCATCTCCACGGCAGCCAGACCATCACCGACCGGGTCCGCTACTCCGGCTCCCCGCTGGCGTACTCCTTCTCGGAGTCCGGGCACCGCAAGGGCATGTGGCTGATCGACCTGGGGTCCGACGGCTCGGTCACGGCGGAACGCATCGACTTCCCGGTGCCGCGCGCGCTCGCCCGGATCCGGGGGCGGCTTGAGGAACTGCTCGCGGATCCCGGGCTGGAACGCCACGAGGACGCGTGGGTGGAGGCCACGCTCACCGATCCCGTGCGGCCCCCCGAGCCCATGGCCCGGCTGGCCGAGCGTTTCCCGCACACCCTCAGCCTCGTCTTCGACCCCGAACGTGCCGAGGAGGAGTCAGGCGTGTCGTACGCGCGGCGGCTCGCGGGCCGCTCGGACGAGGAGATCGCGGAGGACTTCGTGGCGCATGTGCGCGGATCGGGACCGGACGACCGCGAACGAACCGTGCTTCAGGACGCGTTCGACTCGGTGCGTGCCGACGCGGTGGCCGGGGAGACCGCCCGGTGAGGCTGCACCAGCTGGAGATCACCGCCTTCGGACCCTTCGGCGGCACCCAGAAGGTGGATTTCGACGAACTGTCAGCCGCCGGGCTCTTCCTGCTGCACGGACCGACCGGCGCCGGAAAGACATCGGTCCTGGACGCCGTGTGCTACGCGCTGTACGGGGCCGTGCCCGGTGCCCGCCATAGCGGCCAGGGAATGACCCTGCGCAGCGACCACGCAGAGCCACACGTGCGCACCGAGGTCCGCCTCGAACTCACGGTGACCGGGCGCCGGTTGGAGATCACCCGGCAGCCGCCGCGGGAGCGGCCGAAGAAGCGTGGCACCGGCACGACCGTCGAAAAGGCGCACACCGCGCTGCGCGAGTACGACACCGCCACCGGTGCCTGGAAGAGCCTCAGCCGCTCACATCAGGAGATCGGCGAGGAGATCACCGAGCTGCTCGGCATGAGCCGGGAGCAGTTCTGCCAGGTCGTCCTGCTTCCTCAGGGTGACTTCGCCCGCTTTCTGCGCGCCGACGCCGAGGCCCGCGGAAAGCTGCTGGGCCGCCTCTTCGACACCCGCCACTTCGCCGAGGTCGAAAGGCGCCTGGCCGAGTGGCGCCGGGCGGCGGAGGGCGAGGTACGGGACGGGGACACAGCCCTGCTCGCCGATGCCCACCGGATGCAGCAGGCGGCCGGTGACGATCTGCCCCTGCCGGACCTCGCCCCGGGCGATCCCGGGCTCGCCGACACCGTCCTGGGCTGGGCCGCCGTCGCCCGCAGCACGGCCCGTGAGCGTCTCACCCTCGCGCACTGCGCCCGGAGCGCCGCGGAGTCGGCGCAGGCAGCCGCGTGGCACCTCATGGACGACACGCGTGAACGGGCGCGTCTTCAGCGGCGGTTCGCCGAGGCCCGCGAGCGGGCGGCGCTGCTCGCGCAGCGCGCCGACGCCCACCAGGAGGCGCAGGCGCGCATGCGGCGCGCGCGAAAGGCCGAGTCCGTGGCTCCCGCCCTCGCCCTGCGCGAGGGTACGGAGAACGAGCACCGCGACGCCGCGGACGAGGAGGCACGGCTGCGCGCCCGGCTCCCGCGGGCCCTCGCGCAGGCCGGCGCCACGGAGCTCGCGACCGCGGCACGCCGGGCCGCCGAGGAGCTGGGCGGCCTGGAGTCGGCCCGTCGCGCCGAGGCACGGCTGACCGGCCTCGCCGCGGAGCGGACGGACCTGGACCATGAGGAGCGCGCCGACGAGGTGGTTCTCCAGGACGCCGGGGAGTGGCTGGCCGGCTGGGAGGCGGCACGTGCGGCCGTCCAGAAGCGGATCGACGGCGCACAGGAGGACGCGACCCGGGCCGAGCAGCTCGCGGCGCGCCGCGAACCCGCGCTGCGGCGGCTGGAGGCGGCCCGTGAGCGGGACGCACTGACACGCGAGGCCGAGGCCGCGCAGGCCCGCGTCCTCGGCTCCCGCGAACGCGCCCTTCAGGCCCATGAGCACTGGCTCGAACTCAAGGAGCAGCGCCTCGCGGGCATCGCCGCGGAACTCGCCGCGAGCCTGGCCGACGGCGAGCCCTGCGCCGTCTGCGGCGCCGTCGAACACCCCTCGCCCGCGCGGAAGACGGCCGGGCACGTCGACCGTGAGGCGGAGGAGCGGGCGCTGGCGGCCCACCGGCGTGCCGACGGCGAGCGTGCCGGGGACGAACGGCGGCTCGGCGCCGTACGGGAGGCGCTGGCCGCGGCCACCGCGGAGGCCGGGGAGGCGTCCACCGCCCGGCTCGCCGTGGACGCCGAGGAACTGGAGCGGCTCTACGGCGCTGCGCGCGCGGGCGCCGCACGGCTGCACGCCGCGCAGGAAGAGCTGAGGCAGGCGGAACACGAGAAGGAGAGACGGGACGCCGACCGGCAGCAGGCGGCGCTGCGGCAAGCGGCCCGGGCCTCCCGTCGCGACACCCTGGACCGTGAACGGGCCTCCCTGGAGGCGGAGCTGGCCCGGGTAAGGGGCGATGCCGTGAGCGTGTCCGAGCGCTCGGCGGAACTGGAGCACCGGACCGCCCTGTTCACCGAGGCCGCCGAGGCCGTACGGGCGGCCGAGGACGCCGCGCGGCGGCTGAAGGAAGCCGACGCGCGGCTCTCCGACGCCGCATTCCGCGCCGGGTTCGACACCCCGCGGGCCGCAGCCGCCGCCCTCCTGGACGACACGGCACACCGCGAGCTGCAACGGCGCCTGGACGCCTGGCAGCAGGAGGACACCGCCGTACGCGCGGTGCTCGCCGAGCCGGACACCACGGCCGCCGCGCAGCAGCCGTCGGCGGACCTCCCGGGTGCCGAACGGGCGGCCGAGGCGGCCGGCCGCCGGCTCCAGGAGGCGGTCTCCGCCCAGGACGCGGCCTCCGCGCGCTGCGCCGACCTCGATCGCCTGTCCACGCGGGCCACCCTGTCCGCACGGCGGCTGGCGCCCCTGCGCGAGGAGTACGACCGGGTGGCCCGGCTGGCGTCACTGGCGGCCGGTACGTCCGCCGACAACGAACGCAGAATGCGCCTGGAGTCGTATGTGCTCGCCGCGCGTCTCGAGCAGGTCGCGGCGGCTGCGACCGTACGCCTGAATCGCATGTCCTCGGGCCGCTACACCCTCGTTCACTCCGACGACCGCTCGGGCCGCGGGCGCAGCGGCCTGGGACTGCATGTCGTCGACGCCTGGACCGGGCGGGAACGCGACACGTCGACCCTCTCGGGCGGGGAGACGTTCTTCGCATCCCTCGCGCTCGCCCTCGGCCTCGCGGACGTCGTCACCGACGAGACCGGCGGGGTGCGCCTGGACACCCTCTTCATCGACGAGGGCTTCGGCAGCCTGGACGACCAGACTCTGGACGAGGTACTGGACGTACTGGACTCCCTGCGCGAACGGGACCGCAGCGTGGGCATCGTCAGCCATGTCGCGGACCTGCGGCGCCGGATCCACGCCCAGCTGGAGGTCGTGAAGGGCAGAACGGGGTCCGTGGTGCGGCAGCGGGGTGCCGGCTGAGACGCCCTCAGCGGCCGAGGGGACGGCGGGGCAGGGGCGAGGAGTACACGACGCTCGTCGTCACCGAGCCCAGTGTGCCGATCCTGCCCGAGATCTCCTCCAGGTGCCGCATCGAGCGTGCCGCGACCTTGATGACGAAGCAGTCGTCGCCGGTGACATGGTGCGCCTCCAGGATCCCGGGCGTCGCGGCGACGAGATCGTGGAACGGCTTGTAGTTGCCGTTCGGGTAGCGCAGCCGGACGAACGCCAGGATCGGCAGGCCGAGGCGCTCCGGGTCGACGACCGCGGCATACCCCTGGATGACGCCTGCCTCCTCGAGGCGCCGTACCCGTTCGGTGACCGCGCTCGCGGACATGGCGACCGCACGGGCCAGCTCCGCATAGCTGGCGCGGCCTTCGCGCTGGAGGACATCGAGGATGCGCCAGTCGGTGGCATCCGGGGAATACACGGTCATTCCCGAGGAATAGCAGGGCGATCCCCGGTCGATCAAGGGGTGCGCCGTGGATCGTTCCTTCAGGAGAGCGATCACGGTCCGTAGATTTCACGGCATGGAGATCCACCGACGAAAGGACCGGCCGTGAGCCCGACCGCGAGCATCGGTACGACGACCGTCAACCCCGTCCTGCGCGTAGCCCCGGCCGCCCCCGCGGACGCCGCCGCCCACTTCCGGGCGAGCCTCGCCTTCCACACCGATGTGTCCGACGTGGCAGCCGCCCTCGCGGCCGGGGCGGACCCCGGCTTCGTGGTCCTCGACTCGCGCTCGGCAACGGCATGGGACCAGGGCCACATCCCCGGTGCGGTGCACCTTCCGACGGCGCTCGTCCCCGGGCACGCGGAGCGACTCCTCGACAAGGCCGTGCCGGTGGTCGTGTACTGCTGGGGCCCGGGCTGCGACGGCGCGGCCCGCGCCGCGCTCGCCCTCGCCGAACTCGGCTACCAGGTCAAGGAGATGCTCGGCGGCTTCGAGTACTGGGCGCGTGAGGGTTTCGCGTACGAGAGCCGGGAGGGCCGCGAGCGCCGCGCGGCCGACGTTCTGACGGCACCCGCGGGCACGGGCGACTGCGGCTGCTGAGGTGTGGGGGCGGTGCCTCCGGCCCGGCGCGTGCGTGTAGCTTCTGGGCATGGCCGGTTACGCGGATCAAGGCACTGTCGAGTGGGTGGAGTCGGGCGGCGGGCCGCTCATCGCGGTACCCGAGGTGGTGCTGCCCTTCTGGGCGGGCGCCGACGGCGACGAGATGTCCTCCGACTACGACCGGGCCTGCGAGGTCGAGGGATACATCGGCCTTGTACCGGTCGGCGACACCCGCGCCCTGGTCCTCGGCGACGAGCCCGCTTCCACCGCCTATCTGCCCGAGCACGGCACCTTCGTACGGTGGTGCGCCGCGGAGTCCGAGGCCGCCCTGCTCGATCGCGTCCCCGAGGCGCTGCGGACGGCGCAGTGGGAGCCGGATGTGCGGTGGGACGTTCCGGGCGATGTGGTGCTGTTCGACGCGGCGTGGCCGGGAAACGAGTCCGCACGCACCGACCATCTGCGGGTGGCGCTGGAACCGGGCCGGTACATGGTCCGCGCCGCCTATGTGGAGCCCGGCCCCGAGGTGTGGACGGTGCTCGTGCAGGTGCGCAGGGCCGTGGACTGACGCCTCGCTGCCCATGCGCGGCCGCCGGCCCCGGCTGCCGGACCGGGAAAGTGCCCGGCCCGGCAGCCAGGCCGGGTCACAGACGCGACAGCTCGTCCACCAGGTCGTCCAGGCCCAGCGAGCCCTGTGACAGCGCCGCCATGTGCCAGGCCTTCGCGTCGAAGGCGTCGCCGTGCCGCTGCCGTGCCGCCTCGCGGCCCAGCAGCCAGGCGCGTTCGCCCAGCTTGTAGCCGATCGCCTGGCCGGGCATCGACAGATAGCGGATCAGCTCGCTCTCCACGAAGTCCGCGGAGCGGCTGCTGTGGGCGCCGAAGAACTCCTGCGCCAGCTCCGGAGTCCAGCGCTCACCCGGGTGGAAGGGCGAGTCGGCGGGGATCTCCAGATCCAGATGCATGCCGATGTCGATGATGACGCGCACCGCCCGCATCATCTGGGCGTCCAGATAGCCGAGCCGCTGCTCCGCGTCGGTGAGGAAGCCCAGCTCGTCCATGAGGCGCTCCGCGTACAGGGCCCAGCCCTCCGCGTTGGCGCTGACGCACCCCACGGTCGCCTGGTAGAGCGAGAGGTCGTCCGCCACGTGTGTCCACTGCGCGAGCTGGAGGTGGTGGCCCGGGACACCCTCGTGGTACCACGTCGACACCAGGTCGTACACCGGGAATCTGGTCTGCCCCATGGTCGGAAGCCAGGTCCGGCCCGGACGGGAGAAGTCCTTCGACGGAGATGTGTAGTAGGGGGCCGCGGCACTGCCGGGAGGCGCGATGCAGGACTCCACCCTGCGCACCCGCTCGGCCAGTTCGAAGTGCGTGCCGTCGAGCTCCTCGATCGCCTCGTCCATCAGGCCCTGGAGCCATTCGCGTACCTCGTCCACCCCCTCGATATGCCTGCCGTGCTCATCGAGGTGCGCGAGCGCGACCCAGGGGGTCTTCGCGCCGGGCAGGACCTTCTCGGCCTCCTTCTTCATCTCGCCGAGGAGGCGGTGGTACTCGGACCAGCCGTACGCGTACGCCTCGTCCAGATCCAGGTCCGCGCCGTTGAAGTAGCGTGCCGCGCGGGCGTAGCGCTCGCGGCCCACCGTGTTGGGCGCGCCCTCGACCGTCGGCGCGTACACGTCGCGCATCCAGTCCCGCAGTTCCACGACGGCGGCGGTCGCCGCGCGGGCCGCCTCGTCCAGTCCGGCGCGCAGCGCCTCGGGGCCGGAGGACGCGAAGTCCTCGAACCAGCCGTGGCCCCGGCCGTCCGTGTCCGACCACTCGGTGAGCTGCTCGACGAAGGTGGCCGTCGGGCGCGGGCCCGCGTACAGCTTCCGCTCCAGACCGAGGGCGAGGGACTCGCGGTAGCCGCGCAGTGCGGCCGGAACGGCGCGGAGCCGCTCCGCGACCGCCGCCCAGTCCTCCTCCGTGGCGGTGGGGGTGATTGTGAAGACGTCACGCACGGAGTGCACCGAGGAGTGCATGTTGCCCACCATGCGCAGGCCCTCGTCGGCCTCGTGCATGGCGAGTTCGGCGGTGAGCCGCTCGCGCAGCAGGCGCGCGCACCGGCGCTCGATGTCGCTGTCCCCGCCCGGCCGGCGCTCCGCCGCGTCGAGCTCCGCGAGAGTCGATCGCGCCAGCTCGGCCAGCGCCTCCTGGCCCGCGGGCGAGGTGTCGGGCAGCTTGCTCGAACTTTCCTTCACGCCGAGGTAGGTACCGGTGACCGGGTCGAGGGCGACGAGGGCGTCGACGTAGGCGTCGGCGACCTGCCGGGGCAAGAGGCTCCTGGTGGTGTCTGACATGGCCACAATCCTGGTACGCCGACGTGGTCCACGTCACCTGGATTCAGCGCTCGGCATAGGCCGGTTCAGCGGGTTTCGGATGCGTCCGCCCTGGGAGGCAGCAGCGGGCCGCAGTCCCACTGCTGGAAGATCAGCCGGGTCTCCACGCGCGCGACCTCGCGGTGCGCCGTGAACTCGTCCAGGACCAGCCGCTGGAGATCGGCCATGTCCGCGACCGCTACATGCACCAGGTAGTCGTCGGGACCGGTGAGATGGAAGACCGTACGGGACTCGGGCAGTGCCCGGATCCGCTCCACGAAGGGGCCCACCAGCTCCCGCCGGTGCGGCCTGACCTGCACCGACAGCAGGGCCTCGAGACCGCGCCCGAGCTTCGCCGGGTCGAGTCGCAGCTGATGGCCGAGAATCACGCCCGTGCGGCGCAGCCTCGTCACCCGGTCGAGACAGGTCGAGGGCGCGACCCCGACCTGCGCCGCCAGGTCGCGGTACGTCGCCCGGGCGTCGTTCTGCAACAGCCGCAGAAGATGAAGATCCACCGGATCCAGTACGACGGAATCGGCCATGCGGCGAACGTAACACGGGATCCGGCGTCATGTCTCCGGCCAGTGTTCAGTCTGCCGTCCATGGACTCCCGCACCCATGGCGCGTACGACGCGCAGGACCGATACGCAGTGGGCGCCCGCGCCCGCCGGGAACTCGCCACCGAGGCCGTGCACGCCGGACGTGAGGATCTCGCCGAGCTCGGGCTGCACGCTCCGCCCCTCGACTTCTCGACGACCTACCCCTCCCATGACAGCCGCGACGAGGCCGCGCGTATCGACGCCTTCGCCGCGGACGGCGCGGAGCTGGACGGCCCGCCCGTGTACGGGCGTCTGGGCAATCCCACCGTCGCCCGGTTCGAGACCGCGCTCGCCCGGCTCGAGGGCACCGAGAGCGCGGTCGCGTTCGCGAGCGGCATGGCCGCGCTGAGCGCCGTCCTGCTCGCCCGGGGCGGTATGGGGCTGCGCCATGTCGTCGCCGTACGCCCGCTGTACGGCTGCAGCGATCATCTGCTGACCGCCGGGATGCTCGGCTCCGAGGTGACCTGGACCGACCCGGCGGGCATAGCGGACGCCCTGCGTCCGGACACCGGCCTGGTCATGGTCGAGTCCCCGGCCAATCCGACACTCGCCGAGATCGACCTGCGTGCCGTGGCCCACGCCTGCGGTTCGGTTCCGCTGCTGGCCGACAACACCTTCGCGACACCCGTGCTGCAGCGCCCCGCGGAGCTGGGTGCCCGGCTGGTGCTGCACAGCGCCACGAAGTACCTCGGAGGGCACGGCGATGTTATGGGCGGGGTGGTGGCCTGCGACGAGGAGCTGGCACGCCGGCTGCGCCAGGTCCGCTTCGCGACGGGCGCGGTGCTCCACCCGCTGGCCGGCTATCTGCTGCTGCGAGGTCTGTCGACCCTGCCGATCCGGGTCAGGGCCGCGTCGGCCACCGCCGCCGAGCTCGCGCAGCGGCTCGCGGCCGATCCTCGCGTGGACCGCGTCCACTATCCGCGGATCGGCGGCGCGATGGTCGCCTTCGAGGTGCACGGCGATCCGCACGAGGTGATCGCCGGGGTCCGTCTGGTCACTCCCGCGGTCAGCCTCGGCAGCGTCGACTCCCTCATCCAGCACCCGGCGTCCATCAGCCACCGCATCGTGGACCCGACGGACCGCAGGGGCGCCGGGGTGAGCGACCGGCTGCTGCGGCTGTCGGTGGGGCTCGAGGACGTCGAGGACCTGTGGGCCGATCTCGACGGAGCGCTGGGAGCGGGGCGCTGCGCGGGTGGCCTGCGGCAGCCGGAGGTCGCGGGGCGCTAGCCGGCCCCGGACCGCTCCACCGGAAGGCCGAACGGCCCGGCGCTCGGGTGCGCCGGGCCGTTCGCCGTCGCGTGCCGCCGTTCTGCCGTCGCCCGCCGTCAGTCCCGGCCGGCCGGTGTGCCGTGCGGCTGAGCCGCATGGTCGTACGGCAGCCGTGAGGCCACCGGCGTGGCGTCCAGGCGCGCGGTGATGACGAGCGTGCCCTCCTCGATCTGGTAGTCGAGGGGCAGCCCCAGGCCGCGCATCGCGGCGACCATCGCGGTGTTGGACGCCTGGGTGACGGCGTAGACGTTCTCGCAGCCCGCCTCCACCGCCATCGTCACCAGGCGGCCGAGGAGTTCGGAGCCGACGCCGCGGTGCTGCCACTCGTCCTCGACGAGCAGCGCGACCTCCGTCTCGTCACCGTCCCACAGCAGGTGCCCGAGGCCGACGACGCGGCCCGAAGCCGTCTCCACGGTGAGGGTCCGGCCGAACCGCGGGCTGAGCAGATGCCGCAGATAGCGGTCGGCGTCCCCCACCGGCCCGTGGTAGCGCATGCCGAGCGTGCGCGCCGAGCAGCGGGCGTGCATCTCCTTGGCGGCCTCCAGGTCCGAGGTGTCGGCCCGCCGTACGGTGATCGCGTTGCCCTCCGGCAGCGTCAGGACGTCCTGGCCGCGGGGGACGCGCGGGCCGAGCCGGGCGTCCAGCTCCACCAGCGCCCGGGCGCGCGCGAACTCGGTGGGTGTGAACGGCAGATACGGCCGTTCGACGGTGATCACCCCGCCCTCCGGCGCCCGCAGCCGCATCACGGTGTCCTCAAGTGCGCCCTCGACGGGAGCGCTCTCCTGCGCGCGGCCGGATCCGGGGGAGTGGGCGGGCAGTGAGCGGATCGTGCACCGCCCGAGCAACTGCCGTAGTGCGAGCGGAAGTTCGGCGGCGTCCAGTGCGGTGCGGGTGGCGAGGCCGAGGACCCGGGTCGGGGCGTCGACCAGATCGTGCGCGTCGGCCCGCTCGATCCAGCTCTCCGTGCCCCCGGCCTGTGCGACGGCGTTGGTGATCGCCGACGCTTCCAGGTCCGAACGCGTGCGCAGCAGGAACTCGTCCACCGTGCCCTGTGCCAGCGGGTGCGTCTGCAGGCTCAGGATGTCGATCCGGAGCCCGGCCAGCGCCGCGCACAGCGCCGCCAGCGAACCCGGCTCGTCCCGCACAGTCGTCCGCATCCGCCACAGCGCCTTGGTCCCGTCGGCCGTGTCGGTCCCGGACTGCCCGGCCTGCTGCCTCTCGGCGAGCGGCCGGGCACCGGTATCACTTGTGGGCGGGGCATGACCGTGGCGGCGTGACCACCACAGCGCGGCGAGCTCGATCGCGTTCCGCCGCCAGTGGCGTATCGGGTTGCCGTTCTTGGTTCGTGTCACATCGGACATGTCTGGAGTCATGCAACCACTGTGAAGGAAGGGTGTTGCGTGATCACAAACGCTTTGTGTCCGACGAGTAAAGGATGCTTCTGTCCTTTTTGTTGTTCTTTTGATTAAGGGCCTGCCGACCGCCCGCTCACTGGCCCACGTGCCCTGGTTGCAGCACCTGCGTGAACAGCACGGTCCCGTCCT
This sequence comes from Streptomyces sp. NPDC047022, assembly GCF_040644155.1. Classification (NCBI taxonomy): domain Bacteria; kingdom Bacillati; phylum Actinomycetota; class Actinomycetes; order Kitasatosporales; family Streptomycetaceae; genus Streptomyces; species Streptomyces sp. NPDC047022. The sequence goes on from NZ_JBEYVV010000010.1 coordinate 89,497, forward strand.
GCTCGCGCAGCCGCACGGTCAGCTCCCCGCTGTGCCCGTCGATGTCGACCTCGCCGAAGAACTGGTAGCCGCCAGCGGGAGACACGTTGGAGTCGGTAGGCGCCTTCACGAACACCCGCTCGGGGCCGAAGGTGTTGTCGAGCGCGCTCGCCGGGAACGCGCCCGCGTTCAGCGGCCCGGAGACGAACTCCCAGAACGGCTCGAAATCGGTGAACGCGGCGCGCGAGGGCTGGTAGTGCTGCGCCGAGGTGTGGTGCACATCGGCCGTCAGCCACAGGGTGCCCGTGATCCTGCGGTGCTTGATGAACCGCAGCACCTCGGCGATCTGCAGCTCGCGCCCGAGCGGCGCGCCCGGGTCGCCCTGGGCGACCGCCTCGAAGTCCGGCAGGCTCTCCATGGGGTCCGGCACGACCAGGCCGAGCGGCATGTCGGCGGCGATGACCTTCCACACGGCACGCGACCGCGCGAGTTCCCGCTTGAGCCACTCCGCCTGCTCCGCGCCGAGGATCCCCTGCGGGTCGACGGTCTGGTTGTCGGGCGAGTTGGCGTTGCGGTAGGTGCGCATGTCCAGGACGAAGACGTCCAGCAGCGGCCCGTGCCGCATGACCCGGTACACGCGGCCGTCGCTGTCGCCCGGCGGCAGTGTGGAGACGGGGAAGTACTCGCTGAAGGCGCGGCGCGCGCGGGCCGCGAGCACGTCGACGCTCTTCTCGGTGTAGCGGCTGTCGGAGGTGGCGATCACCTCGCCGGGATACCAGTTGTTGCGGACCTCGTGGTCGTCCCACTGCGTGATCGACGGCACCTGGGCATTGAACCGCCGCAGGTTCTCGTCCAGCAGGTTGTAGCGGAAGTTGCCGCGGTACTCGGCCAGGGTCTCGGCCACCTTGGACTTCTCCTCGGTGGTGATGTTCCGCCAGGTGCCGCCGCCCGGCAGGACCTGGGTCGCGGACAGCGGACCGTCCGCGTAGATGTTGTCTCCGCTGCACAGGAAGAAGTCCGGGTCGAGCCGTGCCATCGCGTCGTAGATCCGGTATCCGCCGAGGTCTGGGTTGATGCCCCAGCCCTGGCCCGCCAGATCGCCCGACCACAGGAAGCGCACCCCGCGGCGCTGCCCGAGCGGCGTCGTGCGGAAGGTGCCCGCCACCGGCTCCCCGGTGCGCCGCGGGTCGTGCGGATCGGCCAGGAGCACGCGGTAGTGGATCTGTTCGCCCGCCGGCAGCCCGTGCAGCCGCGTCGTGCCCGTGAAGTCGGTGTCCGGTCCCAGCAAGGGCCCCTGCCATCTGCGCGGGTTGCGGAACGACTCCGTCGCCGAGGTCTCCACGATCATCCGGGCCGGGCGGTCGGAGCGCACCCAGACGAGCCCCGAGTGAGCGCTCACGTCGCCGGACTGGACGCCCCATCCCGCCTTCGGCCGGCCCGAGAGGGCGAACGCCGGGGCGGCGCCGAGCGCCGAGGGCAGAGTGAGGGCCGCGGACGCGGCCAGGGTGCCGCGCAGCAGGCTGCGGCGGCCGGGAAGGGGACGTTGGGACATGAAAGCGCCTCCGGTCGGTGGTTCCGGCAATGGGCTCAGCCACAACTACTGGTGCGCCGCAGCGCACACGCAAACCACAAGTGAACAACCAGCTGTGACGAACCATCACCGGCCGGCGGGCAGGAGGGCGTCATGGCGGAGGCATGGCAGCCGACGACAACGCGGTGGGGGGTATACCCCCTGCTCGAAGAGCCTGGGGAAGCGGTGAGAGACCCCGCGACGGGGCGAACGCCGCCTGTGGGGGCGCTGGTCCCGGCCGTGTGTCCTCGCTCAGCGGCTCCCGTCCAGGATGACCCGTGCGACCAGGGCCGGGTCGTCGTTCATCGGGACGTGCCCACAGCCGGGCAGCCGCACCAGCCGGGCCCGGGGGATGATCTGCTTGGCGCGCACACCCTGGCGGCGCACCAGGAGCCGGTCCCGGGTGCCCCACGCGACCGTGACCGGAAGTCCGGGCACATCGTCCGTGAACTGGACGTTCGTACCCGCGCGAAGAGTGTCGGCGAAGCCCGTGGCGCGGGCGAGCGCGAAGGTCTCGGCCGCCGCGGCCTCGGGTGAACGGCGGCCGGGGCGGGCGTAGATGGCGCTCACCAGCACCGCGCGCCCGGCCGCCGTGCGTGACAGCCGCTCCACGAACGGCGGCGGCAGGGTACGCGCGGCCCTCCGCATCCCGAGGAGCAGGGCGAACGCGTACCTGCGCTCGGCATCGGTCCAGAACCCGGCGGGCGACAGCGCGGTGACGGACCGTACGAGCTTCTCGCGGCCCAGTTCGAGAGCCAGCAGGCCTCCCAGGGAGTTGCCCGCGACGTGCGGACGGTCGATGCCCAGTGCCGCGCAGAAGGCGTCGAGTACGGGCACCACGGTCGCCAGGTCGTACGCGAGCCCGGCAGGCAGGGCCGGGGACGCGCCGAAACCGGGGAGGTCGACGGCGATGACGTCGCGCTCCGTCGCCAGGATGTCCACGACCGGGTCCCAGGCCTGCCGGTGGTGCCCGATGCCGTGCAGCAGGAGGAGCGGTGCGCCACTGCCCTTGCGCGCGTAGGAGACCGTCGCGGTCCGCGGGCCGTCGGGGGAGGGGACGCTGAAAGAGACCGTTGCGGCCATGGTGCTGCTCCTCGGCTGGGCGTCTGGGGCACGTTGACGAACGCTGTCGCGGACCACGTCGTAGACAGCTTGTCAGCAACTGCTACCCGCGGGTAGCCCCGAGGCGAAGTCCGAGGATTGGTCTTGACCAAGGGTGGGGGCCGCCCTATGGTCACAGAGAAGTGCAACAACATTTAATAAACAAGGGCGATAAAACGCCGACGGGCCACGGCGATTGCGGAGGACAGGGTGGGGACCACGCAGCTGGAGTCGGTGCCGGAGCCTAAGTACTGGCAGCTGAAGACCGTACTCACTCAAGCACTCGACTCCGAGTTCTCCGTAGGCGAGATCCTGCCGAACGAACGGGACTTGGCGGCCCGCTTCGGCGTCGCCCGAGCCACCCTGCGCCAGGCACTCGAACAGCTCGAACTGGAAGGCCGGCTCCAGCGTCGCCGGGGAGTGGGCACCACCGTCGCCCCGCCCCGCATGGGCGTGGCCGTGGGCTTCGAGCAGCACACCTGGCCGGGCACGGCCGACGACGCCTGGCAGCCCGTGGACTGCACGGTCGCGACTCCGCCCGCCGCGGTGGCCGACCTCCTGGAGACCGGCCGGAACGAGCCGGTGCACACCCTGCGCCGCTCCCGGATGACGCACGGTCAGCCCGTCGCCGCCGAACTCCTCTACATCCCGGACGCCTCCGTCCCCGGCCTCTCCGCGATCGGCACCCTCCCGGGTGCGGCACGCGCCCGCACCGTGCTGCGGGAGCTCCAGCATCTGGAGCTGGAGGGCCATTCCCAGACCGTCGAGCTGGGCTCCGCCGGCGCCGAGGACGCCAGGGAACTCGACCGGCTGCCCGGTGCTCCCGTCCTCGTGGTCACGACCCGCTACCACGCGGACGGACTCACCGCCGCCGTGTCCGTCGCCACGTACCGCGCCGACACCTGCCGTCTGACCTTCGGCGCGACCGGCGGTGTCGAGATCCACCACGACCCGGAGCGCCACGCCTCCTGACCGGTGTTTCCCGACGGCGGCCCGGTCGCGTTCAGTGCCGGGCCGTCACCGTGCTCTCCACCGCGAACAGCTGCTCGTCCACATGGTCCAGCGCCAGTCTGAGCGCCCCCGTGGCCACCGCGGCCTCGCCCAGCCGGGACAGGGTGACCTGCGGAGGCCGCAGACAGTAGCGGGCCAGCTCCTCGCGCAGCGGATCCAGTACACCGTCCAGACCGGCGGCCCAGCCGCCGATCACGACCAGTTCGGGGTCGAGCGCCAGGACGAGGGCCGCGACATCATGCACGAGCCGCTGGATGAACCGGTCCACGGCCGCCCGGGCCCGCTTCTCGCCCCCGCGGGCGAGGGCGAACACGTCGGCCACCTGCTGCTCGTCCAGCGGATGCAGCGGTTCGTCCGTGGTCGACAGCAGCGTCTCGGGACTCGCCTCGCGTCCCAGCAGGTGCAGCGCCCCGATCTCCCCGGCCGCCCCGCCGAAGCCGCGGTGCAGACGCCCGCCGATCAGCGCGCCCGCACCCGGGCTCAGGCCGGCCAGCACGAACACGACATCGTCGGACTCGGTGGCGGCGCCCTTCCAGTGCTCGGCCACGGCCGCCGCGTTGGCGTCGTTCTCCACCAGGACGGGGCACTTGAACGACCGGCTGAGCCGCTCGCCCAGGTTCAGGCCCGTCCACTCGGGCAGGGCCGTGCCCAGGCGCACCGTGCCGTCCGCCTCCACGATCCCGGGGCTGCCCACGCCGACCGCGCGCAGCGAGCCGCGTGACACGCCGGCCCGGCGCAGCAGTTCGGCGACGGTGCTCCGCAGCCGCTCCAGGCGCTCATCGGCCGGCGCCGTCTCCGAGACGTCCTTCGTCAGGGTGCCCAGCTCGCGGCCGTCGAGATCGGCCAGGAGCGCGGTCACCCGGTGCGCACCGACGTCCAGCCCGAGAAGATGGCCCGCCTCCGCCCGGAACCTGAACCTCCGCGCGGGCCGCCCCTGTCGCCGGGCCGCGCCTTCCTCGGCCGCCTTCTCGACCACGAGCCCGGCCTCCATGAGGCCCTCGACGACGCCTTCGACCGTCGGGCGGGACAGACCGGTCACTCCGGTGATCTCGGTGAGGGTCGCGCAGTCGACGGCGCGCAGCGCGTGCAGCACCACCGCCGAGTTGATCCTTCTCAGCAGAGAGGGGTCCCCGCCGGTCAGCCGCCCCACCGTCCGTCCTCCCAGCTCGTGCGCGTGTTGGCCGGATCGTACTCGTCACCGCGCGCACCCGCGAGGTCGGCAGCGGATACGTCCGGGCCGCAAAGGACGGTCAGCCGTCGTGAGTGTCACCGTCGGCGGTCTGACGCAGCCGCCGGAACTCCTCCGCCATGGTCGCCGCGGTCCAGTGCGCGTTGAGACCGCTCGGGTTGGGCAGGACCCAGACGTGGCTCGACCCGATCGTGCGCTCCTGCGGGCCTATGACCGCACGGCGGTCGCCGAAGGCCGCCCGGTAGGCGGTCACTCCGACCACGGCCAGCCAGCCGGGCCGCAGCCGTTCGACCTTGGCGCCGAGGATCCGGCCGCCCTCCCGGTACTCCTCGGCCGTCAGCTCGTCGGCGCGCGCGGTCGCCCGCGCCACCACGTTGGTGATACCGAGTCCGAGCGCCGGCAGCTCGGACTGCTCCGACGGGTTCATCAGCCGCGGGGTGAAGCCCGAGAGGTGCAGCACGGGCCAGAATCGGTTGCCGGGGCGGGCGAAGTGGTGGCCCGTCGCCGCCGTCATCAGACCCGGATTGATGCCGCAGAAGAGAACCTTGAGGCCGTCCGCGACCACATCCGGCACCAGCCGGTCGCGGGCGGCCTCCAACTCCGCCTGGGTGAGCCGGGTCAGAGGATCGCTCCCGGGGCGTACCCGGCGGCCTCCGGGTGCTGCTTGACGATCTCCTCGATCCGGCCGGTCACCGCCTGGACCTGGGCGGACGCCGCGCCCGTGAAGGACAGCTTGTCGGCCATGAGCGCATCCAGGCCCTCGCGGCCGAGCGGGATGCGCTTGTCGGCCGCCAGCCTGTCGAGCAGCTCGTTGCGCTCGGCTCCCTGCTCACGCATCGCGAGGGCGCAGGCGACGGCGTTCTCCTTGATGGCCTCATGGGCGACCTCCCGGCCGACCCCCGCGCGCACCGCCGCCATGAGCACCTTGGTCGTGGCCAGGAACGGCAGATAGCGGTCGAGTTCCCGTGCGACGACCGCGGGGAAGGCGCCGAACTCGTCGAGGACCGTCAGGAACGTCTCGAGCAGGCCGTCCAGCGCGAAGAACGCGTCCGGGAGCGCGACCCGGCGCACCACCGAGCAGGACACGTCGCCCTCGTTCCACTGGTCGCCCGCGAGCTCGCCGGTCATCGAGGCATAGCCGCGCAGAATGACCATCAGGCCGTTGACACGCTCGCAGGAACGGGTGTTCATCTTGTGCGGCATCGCGGAGGAGCCGACCTGGCCGGGCTTGAAGCCCTCCGTCACCAGCTCGTGCCCGGCCATGAGCCGGATCGTCTTCGCCAGCGACGAGGGCGCCGCCGCCAGCTGTACCAGCGCGGTGACGACCTCGTAGTCGAGCGAACGGGGGTAGACCTGGCCGACCGAGGTGAGCGCCTGCGAGAAGCCCAGGTGCGCGGCGACCCGGTCCTCCAGCTCGGCGAGCTTCGCCGCGTCGCCGCCGAGGAGGTCCAGCATGTCCTGCGCCGTGCCGACGGGGCCCTTGATGCCGCGCAGCGGATAGCGGCCGAGCAGCTCCTCGACCCGCCCGAAGGCGACCAGCAGCTCGTCGGCGGCGGTGGCGAAACGCTTGCCGAGGGTGGTGGCCTGCGCCGCGACGTTGTGGGAGCGGCCCGCCATGACCAGCTCGCCGTACTCGCCCGCGAGCTTGCCGAGGCGTGCCAGAACGGCCACGGTCCGGTCGCGCATCAGCTCCAGCGACAGCCGGATCTGCAGCTGCTCGACGTTCTCGGTGAGGTCGCGGGAGGTCATGCCCTTGTGCACATGCTCGTGCCCGGCGAGGGCGTTGAACTCCTCGATCCGCGCCTTCACATCGTGGCGCGTGACCTTCTCGCGCTCGGCGATCGAGGCGAGGTCGACCTGGTCGAGAGCCCGCTCGTAGTCGGCGATCGCCGCGTCCGGCACCTCGATCCCGAGGTCCTTCTGGGCCCGCAGCACGGCGAGCCAGAGCCTGCGCTCCAGCCTCACCTTCTCCTCGGGGGACCAGAGCGTGGCGAGCTCGGCGGAGGCGTAGCGTCCGGCGAGGACGTTCGGGATACGGGGCTTAGCGGGCGCAGCTGTCACGTGGATGGATTCTACTGGCGGTTCGTGCAGGCCAGCGCCATGGGGCGCTTCGTCGGAACCTACGAGACCCCGGTCACGCCCCTCACTTCCGGTCCGCGATCTCGGCCAGGATGTCCCCGTGGCACAGCTCGGGCGCGCACCAGCAGGCGAGCGTCCTGCCGCGCAGGGCGGGCACCAGCCCCAGAAGGTCGGGCCGTGCCATCAGATACTCGCGGTACTTGGCCATCACCTCGGCCCGTGTCCCGTCGTGCTTCTTCTTCTGGGTGTCGATCTGGAACGGGTTGTAGAGCGGATGCTGGGGGAGGTTCCAGCCGCCCCGGGCCAGCCGGCGGCCGATGTAGACGACATCCGAGGGGGCCACCTCGAGACGGGCGCCGAACTCCTGGATCCGGCCCTTCAGATTGATCACGCTCGTGGTCACGCCAGACTCCTTCCCGCCGCACCTGACACCACCGGACCCGCTCAGGCCGCGGGCGCCTCGTACGGCCCCAGCTCGGGCCGCTTGGCCGGGCGGCCGTCGCCCGAGGAACGGCCGGTCAGCCGCCGTCCTATCCACGGCAGCAGATGCCGACGGGTGAAGCGGACGTCCGCGGTCCGGCGGGCGAGCCAGCCCGGGGGCGCGGTCGCGGGCGGCGGCGTGCGCCACTCCGTATCCTCCGCCTCGTACCCGAGTGTCTGCCACACGGCTTCCGCCACCCGGCGGTGTCCCTCGCCCGTCAGGTGCAGCCGGTCCACGTCCCACAGCCGAGGGTCGGCGAGCGAGGGGGCCCCGTACAGATCGACCACGAGGGCGCCATGCCGTTCGGCGAGCTCGTCCACGCAGGCGAACAGCTCCTCCATGCGGGGGCGGAAGCGCTCGAGCACCGGGCCCTGGCGGCCGGGGCTGCGCATCAGGACGAGCTGGTCGCACGAGGGGGCGAGACGCTCCACGGCCTCCGTGAGCAGACCCTTCACCCGCCCCATGTCGCACTTGGGGCGCAAGGTGTCGTTCAGGCCGCCGACCAGGGTGATCACATCGGGCCGCATCGCGGCGGCGGCATCCACCTGCTCGTCGACGATCTGCTGGATCAGCTTGCCGCGGACGGCGAGGTTGGCATACCGGAATCCGGGTGTCCGCGTGGCCATCCGGCCCGCGAGGACATCGGCCCAGCCGCGATAGGAGCCGTCGGGCAGCAGGTCCGACATGCCCTCGGTGAAGGAGTCGCCGACCGCGACCAGGCTGCTGTGGGTGGGGTTCGTCTCCATGGCGTCGTAGATGCTATCCCGCGCACATACTCGCCGGTCGGTCGCCCTGTACGCTCCCGGGCCGGCTCGCGCTCACGCCGGCTGCCCGAACAACTCCCGCAGGACGTCCTCCATCGTCACCAGTCCCGCCAGTCGTCCGTCCTCCCCGTTCACCGCCGCAAGGTGCGTACGGCTGCGGCGCATCGCCGTCAGTACATCGTCCAGTGGAGTGTCCTCGCGCACCCGGGGGACGGGGCGGATGTCGCGCAACCGGAACGGGCTGTCCTTGGGGGACGCGTCCAGCGCGTCCTTGACGTGCAGATACCCGATGATCCGCCGGTTGTCGTCCACGACCGGGAAGCGGGAGAACCCGGACTCGCCCGCCAGGCGCTCCAACTGCTCCGGGGTGATGCCCACCCGGGCGTAGACCACGCGCGCCAGCGGGACCACCACGTCCCGCACCGGCCGGCGGCCCAGTTCCAGGGCGTCGTACAGCCGCTCCTGGGCGCGGTCGTCGATCAGCCCGGCGGCGGTGGAGTCCTTCACCAGCCGCGCGAGCTCGTCGTCCGAGAAGGTCGCCGCGACCTCGGATCTGGTTTCCACCCGCAACAGCGTGAGCAGGGCGTTCGCGAATGTGTTCACGGTGAAGATCACCGGGCGCAGGGCCCGGGAGAAGCCCACCAACGGCGGGCCGAGCAGCAGCGCCAGGCGCACCGGCTCGGCGAGCGCGATGTTCTTCGGCACCATCTCGCCGAACAGCATGTGCAGATAGGTGGCCAGGGTCAGCGCGATCACGAACGACACCACACGCCCCGCGCCCGGCGGAATGCCGACGGCGTGGAACACGGGTTCCAGGAGGTGTTCGATCGCGGGCTCGGCGACCACACCGAGGACCAGGGTGCACAGCGTGATGCCGAGCTGCGCCGCCGCCAACATCGCCGACACATGCTCCAGCCCCCACAGCACGCTGCGCGCGCGCCGGTCGCCCGCCTCGGCGTGGGGCTCGATCTGGCTGCGGCGCACCGAGATCAGCGCGAATTCGCCTCCCACGAAGAACGCGTTCGCGACGAGCGTCAACAGACCGATGAGCAACTGGACGACGGTCACCGCTCACCGTCCCGCCCGGCCACCGGCGCGTGCATCAGCAGCCGGGCGGCCCGGCGCCCGGAGGCGTCCGCCACCTCCAGCCGCCAGCCGGCCACCTCCACGCTGTCGCCCTTGACCGGTATGCGGCCGAGCGCGGTCGCCACGATGCCCGCCAGCGTCTCGTACGGGCCCTCCGGCACCCGCAGCCCGACGCGCGCGAGCTGGTCGATCCGGGCCGAGCCGTCCGCCAGGTACAGCGCCCGGCCCGCGTCGTCGGAGCCCGCCGGGGCCAGGTCGGGCACCTCCTGCGGGTCGTGCTCGTCGTGCACCTCCCCGACGACCTCCTCGACGATGTCCTCCAGAGTGACGACCCCGGCGGTCCCGCCGTACTCGTCGATCACGATGGCCATGGTGTTCTTGCCGGAGAGCTGGTCGAGCAGTCTGTCGACGGTGAGGGACTCGGGCACGAACAGCGGTTCGCGCATCGCCCGTGCCACCGAGCAGTGCGGCCGCTCCCCTGCGGGTACGCCCACCACGTCCCTGATGTGCGCGATGCCGACCACGGAATCCATGACGCCGCGGTAGACGGGGAAGCGCGACAGACCCGTCGCCCGCGTCGCGTTGGCCACGTCCTGGCAGGTCGCCTGGACATCGAGGGCGATGACCTGGACGCGCGGGGTCATCACGTTCTCCGCGGTCAGATCGGCCAGGTTCAGGGTGCGGACGAACAGTTCCGCCGTGTCCGCCTCAAGGGCGCCCTCCTTCGCGGAGTGCCGGGCGAGCGCCACCAGCTCCTGCGGGCCGCGCGCCGAGGCCAGCTCCTCGGCGGGCTCGAGGCCGAGGCGGCGTACGACCCGGTTGGCGCTGTTGTTGAGATGGGTGATGAAGGGTCGGAAGGCCGCGCTGAACCAGCGCTGCGCCGTGCCCACCCGTTTGGCCACGGCCAGCGGGGAGGAGATCGCCCAGTTCTTGGGCACCAGCTCACCGACCACCATAAGGAACACCGTCGACAGCGCCGTGCCGATGACCAGGGCGACGGACGAGGCCGAGGAGCGCGGCAGCCCCAGTGACTCCAGCGGGCCCGCGATCAGTCTGGCGATGGACGGCTCGGAGAGCATGCCGACCACCAGATTGGTGACCGTGATCCCGAGCTGAGCGCCGGAGAGCTGGAACGTCAGACTGCGTACGGCCTTCAGGGCGCCCGCCGCCCCGTGCTCACCACGCAGCGCCGCATGCTCCAGAGCGCTGCGCTCGACGGTGGTGAGCGAGAACTCCGCCGCCACGAAGACACCGCAGGCCAGCGAGAGCAGGATCGCCACCACCAGCAGGAGCACTTCGGTCATCGGGTCACCTCAGTCCCAGGATCCGACAGGGACGCGGGGACCGCGCGAGGTCGTGCACGGAGAGGACTGTCCATCGGCCGGCGCTCACACCTTTCCATGCTGGGACGAGTTGACCCGCCGCAAGGCGGATCGACTCTTCCATGGTAAAGGATTGGTAAAGTCGCCCGGATGGTTGTCCACAGGCCGGCTTCAGCCCGCGAGCGGCTTCACCCAGCGCCGCCACTTCTCCTCGGGCGCGTACCCCGCCGCCCGCCAGGCGTGATGAGCGGTTTCGTTGCGTTGCAGGACCATCGCGTCTCCGCGGCGCCCGCCGAGCCGTACGAACCGTTCCTCCGCCGCGGCCAGCAGTGCCGAACCGATCCCCTGGCGCCGCAGCTCCGGGTGCACCGCGAGCCGGTACAGATGGCAGCGCCAGCCGTCGAACCCCGCGATCACGGTGCCCGCCAGTTCTCCGTCCGCTGTCAGGGCGAGGATCAGCGCCCCGGGATCGCGGTCGACGAGCCGCTCCATGCCGTCCCGGTCGTCGCTGATGCTCGTACCCTCGGCGGCCACCCTCCAGAAGGCGAGCACGGTGTCCAGGTCCTCGGGCCGCGCGGGCCGTATCCGCAGTTCGGTCATGCCGTGATCGCACCACGCGATCACGGCGCCGGAAGCGCAATTCCAGTATGCGGACGTCCGGCCGCTCCAACCCGTGGGCCGCTACCCGCCGTCACTCATGCGCGATCGCCGCCAGCACATTCATCCGGGACGCCCGCAACGCCGGCAGCAGAGCCGCCACCACGCCCACGACCGCCGAACCCACCACCACGGCGACGATCGTGCCCCAGGGAATCGCCAGCGCCTTCATCCCCTCAAGCGCGAGCACCCGCTGGGTGCACACACCCCACACAAGCCCCAGCGCGAGCCCGAGCACGGCCCCGAACACGGCGATCACCACGGACTCCAGCCGGATCATCCGGCGCAACTGCCGCCGGCCGAGCCCGATCGCGCGCAGCAGACCGATCTCGCGGGTGCGCTCGATCACCGAGAGGGCCAGGGTGTTGACCACCCCGAGCACCGCGATGACGATCGCGAGGCCGAGCAGCGCGTACACCAGGTAGAGCAGCACGGCGATCTGGTCGTGCACGAGCTTCTTGTAGTCGGCCTGGTCGCGCACCTGGACCTGGGGGAAGGGCGCGAGGGTCTGCTCCAGACGGGAGCGCAACCGGTCCTTCGGCGTACCGGGCCCGGCGTTCACATAGAGCGCCGAGTCCTGTCCGTCCGGCACGTACTTCTGGAGCGTGGCCATGCCGAAGTACAGTCCGCCCTGCGTGCCGAAGCCGTCCGAGCCGCCCTGGTCGGTGAGCGCGCCGACCCTCAGAACCGTGTGGCGTCCGGCCGGGAACTCGACGGGGATCGTGCTGCCGGTATGGACGCCGTGGTCCCTCGCGAACTTCACGTCCATCGCGAGCGAGCCGTCCGCCAGCGCGGCGGCGGTGTCGCCCTGGGTGTAGGTGATGTGCGCGACGTCGTCGAGCCGGGGGTCGTAGCCCGCGGCTGCCGTCTGGACCCGTTTGCCGTCCGGCAGCCGGACCGCGACGGGCGTGAGCCGCTGGCGTACGACGAGCCCGGCGCCGTGCGTGGCGCGGACCTTGTCCGTGATCTCCCGCGGGAAGGGCTGGAAGTTGCTGTTCTGCACCACGAAGTCGGCGCCCAGCGTCTTGTCGATCTGCTGGTCGAACGACTTCGACATGGAAGCGCTCGCCACCGACATCCCGCCGACCAGGGCGAGCCCGACCATCAGCGCCGAGGCGGTGGCACCGGTCCGCCGCGGGTTGCGCAGTGCGTTGCGCTGGCTCATCCGGCCGATCGAGCCGAAGATCGCGGGGAACGCGGCGCCCAGCACACGGATCACGGGGCGCACCAGCAGCGGGCCCGCGATCACGGTGGCGACGAGCGTGAGCACCACGCCGACTCCCAGCAGGGAGGCGCCCGCCGCGGTCCTCGTGGCCCCGGCGCACCCCGCCAGCGCCGCCACGCCCAGCGCGCCGACGATGGCGCCCGCCACCGCCCGGAGCTTCAACGGCCGCCCCACCCCGGCGACTTCCGCATCACTGAGGGCGGCCATGGGGGAGACCCCGGCCGCGCGCCGCGCGGGCAGATACGCGGCGACGAAGGTCACCCCTACACCCACCACATACGCGACGACGGGTGTCGCCCAGCCGATCACCATCTCCGTGGACTTCAGGTTCATGCCGAACGCGCTCATGAGCCGGATGAGCCCCGCCGCGAGCCCGATACCCGCGGCGAGCCCGAGCGTCGAGCCGACCAGGCCGAGCAGCAGGGCCTCCATGAGCACCGACCGCCGCACCTGCCGCCGGTCCGCGCCCAGTGCGCGCAGCAGGCCCAGTTCGCGGGTGCGCTGGGCGATGAGCATCGAGAACGTGTTGACGATGAGGAACACGCCCACCAGCACGGCGATTCCGGCGAATCCCAGCATCACGTACTTGATCACGTCGAGGAACGTGCCGAGCTGGTCGGTGTTGGACTTGGCCTGCTCGCCAGCCGTCTTGAGGTCGTAGGGTCCGGACCCGAGCGCGGCGGCGATCCGCCGCTTGAGCAGGGTGTCGTCCACGCCCGGCCGCGCGTCCGCCGAGATGCTCGTGGCCGCGTCGGGGCTGCCGAGCAGCCTGGTCTGGGCGGTCGGGGTGTCCAGGAACACGAGGGCGGCGCCGGGGTTGGTCGTGGTGAAGGTCGCGATCCCGACGATGCGCACCTTGAACGAGCCGGGCCGGGCGAGCACGGTCAGCGTGTCGCCGATCTTCACATGCTTGTGCCGGGCCGTGTCCTCGTCCAGGAGGGCTTCGCCGTCGCCCCGCGGAGCGTGCCCGGACGTCAGCTTCACCGGGCTGCGGTCGGTGACGTACCAGTTCTTGGCGATGGTGGGAGCGCCGGTCGTCGGCCCCACGGGCTGGTTCCTGCTGTCGACGACGGTGATGTTGGTGACGGCGGCGTCGACATGGGCCGCCGCGACGCCGTCCACCTTCGCCACCCGCTGGGCGGTCGAGGCGGGGAGCGTGGGTGTCGCTCCGGTGGGGATGGGAGAGGAGAGGTCCTCCTTGGGGCTCACCGTCACATCGGCCGCCGTGGAGGCGAACAGCCGGTCGAAGGTCCGGGTGACCGTGTCAGAGAAGATCAGACTGCCCGCGACGAATGCAACGGACAGGATGACGGCCAGCGCCGAGAGGAGCAGCCGCCCCTTGTGCGCCAGGAAACTGCGCAGGGTCGCCTTCAGCACTGTGGCCTCAGTCCTCGTGGCCGGGCGCGCCGTCGGCGGTCGCCCGGAGGGTGTCGAAGCGCTTCAGGCGCTCCAGTACGGCGTCCGCGGTCGGCTCCCGCATCTCGTCCACGATCCGTCCGTCCCCCAGGAAGAGCACCAGGTCGGAGTGGGCCGCGGCTCCCGGGTCGTGGGTGACCATGACGACCGTCTGCCCCAGTCCGTCCACCGCCTCGCGCAAAAAACCCAGCACCTCGAGGCCCGCCCGGGAGTCGAGGTTGCCCGTCGGCTCGTCCGCGAAGATCAGTTCGGGACGGGAGGCGAGCGCACGGGCACAGGCGACGCGCTGCTGCTGCCCGCCGGACAACTGGGCCGGCCGGTGGGTGAGCCGGTCGCGCAGCCCAAGGGTGTCGATCACCCGGTCGAGCCACTGCTGATCGGGTTTGCGGCCCGCGATGTCCATCGGCAGGGTGATGTTCTCGGCCGCACTCAGCGTCGGGATCAGATTGAAGGACTGGAATATGAACCCGACGCGGTCCCGCCGCAACCGCGTCAGCTCCCGGTCCTTCAGACCGGTGATCTCGGTGTCGCCGAGCCACACCTGCCCGGCCGACACGGAGTCAAGACCGGCCAGACAGTGCATCAGGGTGGACTTCCCGGAACCCGAGGGGCCCATCACCGCGGTGAAGCGGCCCCGCGCGATGTCCACATCGACGGAGTCGAGGGCGAGAACGGTCGTCTCGCCCGAGCCGTACGCCTTGGTGAGGCCGCGGGCGCGGGCGGCGATCCCCTCCTCCTCGGCGCGGCCGGGGGCGTGCTCGGCAGCAGCAGTGGACAAGACCGCCTCCTCGCTCGTGGACGCTCAGGCGTCCCGTCTTCCCTGTCCCGGGTCCTGGCTTCCCTGCTTCCTGTCCCGGCCGAGCGTAGTGTGACGCACCGCACAGCCGGTATCCCCCTTGGGTGCGGATGTGTCTCCGCCGCAGGTCCCGGCCCCCTGATTCTCGTGTAAGGGGCACACAAGAGGTGGTCCCCCTCCCTGTGCCCCATGGCCGTCATGTCGGCATGCTTGCCGCTGCTAGCGGTACGGCGCTAGCGTCTAGGTATGGCGAAGACCCAGCTGAACGTGAGGGTGGACGAGGGCACGGCCCGAGCCGCCCGTGAGCGTGCCCTGGAGCGCGGTATGAGCGTCAACCGCTACATCGAGGAGCTGGTCCGGCAGGACACCGGGGAGGTCGGCCACACGTTCGTCGAGTCCGCCGCCGACTTCATGAAGCAGTACGAGTCCGTCTTCGCGGAGGAGTTCGGCGCCGCGCGCGAAGGCGGGGGCGAGGGCCCGGACGGACGCCGGGGTGAGGGTCGTCGCTGATCCGTTGGACAACCTCAGAATCGACCTCGCCTGGCTGCTGATGGTCGCGGAACAAAAGACACCCGGAGACCCCCAGGTCACCGACTGGGGCGCGCTGGTCGCCGCGGTCGCCCGGCACGAGGCGGAGATATTCGGCGTCCCCGTCTACGACACTCCGCACGCCCGCGCCGCCGCGCTGCTCCAGCTCCTCCTGCATGTCCCGGCGCTGGAGCGCTCGAACGCCCTGTTCGCCTCAGCGGTCGCCTACGGCTATCTGGTCGCCAGCGGCGTCAAGGTCGTCACGTCCCCCGAGCAGGTGCGCGATCTGGCCCGGCTGGTGAAGAGCGGACAGGCCTCGGTGCACGACATCGCGCGCGAGCTGCGGCAGTGGAGTCTGTGACCACTTTGCGCCTGCTGCTTCGCTACCGCTTCGTGTCCGCAGGCCTCCGCGCGGTGCCCAGCACGCAGTACGACGTGGGAAGGCGTGGCCCCCGCTCCGGCAAGGGCACCCTGCGCACGGGCCCGAGTTCGAAGCCGGCCGACCTGATCGCGGCCACCGGGTCCCGGCCGACGTGGCAGCCTCCGAACAGCCAGGGCCACACCGTACGGTCCAGCGCCTGCTGAGTGGCCTCCATGATCCGTCCGCCGCCCCGCCCGTGCTCGAAGAACCGCAGCTCACCGCCCGGCCGCAGCACACGCCGCAACTCGGCCAGGGAGCGCTCGACGTCCCGCACGCTGCACAACACCAGTGACACGACCGCCGCGTCGAAGGCCTCGCTCTTCACCGGGAGCTTCTCCGCCGAGCCCGGCACCACGTCCACCGGGACCCCGGACCGCAGGGCCGCGTTCACGGCGAGCCGCCGCAGTGTGCGCTCCGGCTCGATCGCGACCACCTCGGACACCGTGCCGGGGTAGTGGGCGAAGTTCAGGCCGTTGCCCGCGCCCACCTCGATCACCCGCCCCGACAGACCGGCGAGGAGCGCCTCCCGGTGCGGACCCACGGTCCCTTCGGTGGCCAGACTGAACCGGGCGTAGAAGCGGGCGAACAGGGGGTGGTGGATCTCTCTGGGGGCACGGGCCGGCATGGCGGGCCTCCTGGGTGCGGGAGGGCGGGCGATACGGGAAGTGTCCCCCGCCCGGAGCCCGCCCACGCACGCACGCGCCGGTTGCCGGGCCGCGACCCCTGGCGCCCGAGGCGCACGGTCGCGGCCCTACGGCGCCGGGCGGACCTCACGGCGCCGGTGCCTCAGGGGCCTCAGGGCGCCGATGCCGCGGCGAACGCCTCCGCGTCCCACGTCCCGCCCAGTCCGGGCGCAAGCCAGCCGGGAGCCTCGGCACGGAACCGGTCGGGCGCGTACGCCCCGGCGCCCTCGGGAAGCGCCCCGAGCAGCGGCGCCTCCGTCACCACCGGCAGGTCGGCCAGGTTGCACCGTGACGCGAGATCGGCCGTCTCGGGCCAGCTGCCGATGACGACTCCCGCCATGTCCAGCCCCCGGTGGCGGAGTTCACGCGCCGTCAGCTCCGTGGTGTTGAGCGTGCCGAGACCCGCCGTCGTCACCACCAGCACCGGCGCCGACAGCAGCCGCGCCGCGTCCGCCAGCGTGCCGCCCTCGTCGTCGAAACGCACGAGCAGCCCGCCCGCCCCTTCGATGAGGACGAGGTCGTGCTCGACGGCCAGCTTGGCGGCGGCCTCCGCCACCTGGTCCGGCCGTACGGGCGCCGCCCCGGCGCGCCGGGCCGCCGTCGCGGGCGCCAACGGATCCGGGAACCGGGCCAGTTCACATGACGTCACGGCGCCCGCGAGCCGGGCCACTTCGTCCGCGTCACCGCGCTCGCCGGGCACCACCCCCGTCTGGGCCGTCTTGAGGACCGCCACCGACCGCCCGGCGGCGAGGGCCACCGCCGCCACGGTGGCCGTCGTGATCGTCTTCCCGATCTCCGTTCCGGTCCCCGTGATCACCAATACAGACATATGTCAGCCTTCCCGTGCCGCCGCGCAGACCGCGTCAGCGATGCGTGCCACGTCGGCGTCCTTCGTCACGTACGGCGGCATCGTGTACAAGAGGTCGCGGAACGGCCGCAGCCACACGCCCTCGCTCACCGCGGCCCGCGTCGCCGCCTCCATGTCCACCTCGTGGTCGAGCTGGACGACCCCGATGGCGCCGAGGACCCGCACATCCCGTACTCCCGGGAGGGCGGCCGCCTCGGCGAGGCCGTTCTTCAGGCCCGTCTCGATCCGCTTGACCTCCGTCTTCCAGTCCTGGCCGAGCAGCAGGTCGAGCGAGGCGCAGGCGACGGCCGCCGCCAGCGGGTTGCCCATGAAGGTGGGGCCGTGCGCGAGCACCGGGACCTCGCCCTGGGAGATCCCGTCGGCCACCCGGGGGTTGCAGAGCGTCGCGGCCAAGGTCATATAGCCGCCGGTCATCGCTTTGCCCAAGCACATCACGTCCGGCGACACCCCGGCGTGGTCCGCAGCGAAGAGCGCGCCCGTACGCCCGAACCCGGTGGCGATCTCGTCGAACACGAGCAGGACGTCGTGCGCGTCGCACACCTCGCGCAGCACCCGGAGATAGGCGGGGGAGTGGAACCGCATCCCGCCCGCACCCTGCACGACCGGCTCCACGATCACCGCGGCCAGTTCGTCCGCGTGCTGTTCGACCGCCGCGCGCAACTGGTCCGCGTACGACTCCTCGTAGTCGGCCGGGGGTGCCTCCACGAACACCTGGCGGGGCAGGACGCCCTGCCACAGCCCGTGCATGCCGCCCTTGGGGTCGCACACGGACATCGGGTTCCAGGTGTCACCGTGGTAGCCGCCGCGCCAGGTCAGCAGTCGCCGCTTGGCGGGACGGCCGAGCGAACGCCAGTACTGCAGGCACATCTTGACCGCGACCTCGACCGAGACCGAGCCGGAATCCGCGAGGAACACATGCTCGAGACCCTCGGGCGACATGTCGACAAGGAGCTTCGCCAGCCGGACGGCGGGCTCGTGGGTGAGCCCGCCGAACATCACATGGCTCATCCGGTCCAGCTGCGCGCGAGCGGCATCGTTGAGCACCGGGTGGTTGTAGCCGTGGATGGCCGACCACCAGGACGACATGCCGTCCACCAGCTCGCCGGAGCCGTCGGCGAGGCGCAGTCGCACCCCGCTCGCCGACTCCACGACCAGCGGCTCCTGCCGTCCCGGCATGGGCGCGTAGGGATGCCAGACGTGCTGCCGGTCGAGCGCCAGCAGCTCGTCGAGGCCCAGCTCAGGCATTGGGGGCGAGATCGGTACCGGCACCCCGTCGGCGCACCGCGACCAGGTCCGTACGAGGCTCGTTGGCCCCCGACGCCGCAGGAGCGGAACCGCAGACTCCGCCGCCGGCGTGCGAACCGCAGCCCGCACTCTCCTCGTGGGAACCGCAGCCGGCGCCCTCGTGCGACCCGCACCCGGCCCCCTCGTGCGACCCGCACCCGGCGGCCGTCGCCCTGTGGTCCGGCAGCGTCACCTGGTCCGCGCCCTCCACCTCGAACCCGGCGTCCGCGATCATATCGAGGTCCGCCTTGCCCGCCTGGCCCTCGCTCGTGAGGTAGTCGCCCAGGAAGATGGAGTTGGCCAGGTTCAGAGCCAGCGGCTGCATCGCGCGCAGGTGGACCTCACGGCCGCCCGCGATGCGCACCTCCACGTCCGGGCACACGAACCGGACCATCGCGAGGATGCGCAGGCAGCGCTGCGGGGTCAGGTTCCACTCCTTGGCGAGGGGCGTGCCCTCGAACGGGATCAGGAAGTTCACCGGCACCGAGTCCGGGTCCAGCTCGCGCAGCGAGAAGACGACGTCGACCAGGTCCTCGTCGCTCTCGCCCATGCCCGCGATCAGACCGGAGCAGGCGGAAAGCCCGGCGGCGTGCGCCTTGTGCACCGTGTCGACGCGGTCGGCGTAGGTGTGCGTCGTGGTGATGTCCCCGTACGTCGCCTCGGACGTGTTGAGGTTGTGGTTGTAGGCGTCGGCGCCCGCGTGGCGCAGCCGCTCCGCCTGGCCGTCGGAGAGCAGACCGAGGCAGGCGCACACCTCGATGCCCTCGTTCTGCTCCTTGATGGTCTTGATGGTGTCGGAGACCCGGTCCACGTCACGGTCCGTGGGGCCCCGGCCGCTCGCCACCAGGCAGACCCGCTTGGCTCCGCCCGCGACACCGGCCGCCGCGGCCTGCGACGCCTCGTCGGGCTTCAGCCAGGTGTACTTGAGGATGCCGGCCGTCGAGCCGAGCCGCTGGGAGCAGTAGGAGCAGTCCTCAGGGCACAGGCCGGACTTCAGGTTGACGAGATAGTTGAGTTTCACTCGTCGGCCGAACCAGTGGCGTCGCACCTTTCCGGCCGCGGCCACCACATCGAGCACATCGTCGTCGGAAGTGGCGAGGACGGCCAGAGCCTCCTCGCGGGTCGGCAGTTCGCGCCGCAACCCCTTGTCCACCAGCGTGTTCAGCAGGTCCATGAGGACCGATCCTGTCTTACGCGGGGGCCCCGGGCCAAGGAGAGTTTGCACAACACGGACAGTTCTCCATGTGGGTATTGCCACATACTGGCCCGCTGGCCGTACCGCTAGGGTCTGTGCACTGCCTACAAAAGCCCCGGAGGACCCATGGCGTTCGGCTGGATCGACGAGCAGGCACGTGCGCGCAGCCGGGCCGGACTCGTCCGCACCCTGCGCCCCCGCGCCGCCGACTCCCCGCTCCTGGACCTCGCCAGCAACGACTATCTGGGCCTGGCCCGCCACCCGGAGATCACCGAGGGCGCGGCGGACGCCGCCCGGGTGTGGGGCGGTGGCGCCACGGGCTCCCGGCTCGTGACCGGGACCACCGAGCTGCACGGCGAGCTGGAGCGCGAACTGGCGGACTTCTGCGGCTTCGAGGCCGCCCTCGTCCTGTCCTCCGGATACGCGGCCAACCTGGCGGCGGTCACGGCGCTGGCACCGCACGGGTCCCTGATCGTCTCCGACGCGGGCAATCACGCCTCCCTCATCGACGGCTGCCGGCTCGCGCGCGGCACCACGCAGGTCGTCGCGCACGCCGATCCGGAGGCGGTCCGCAAGGCCCTCGGCACCCACGAGGGCCCCGCGGCCGTGGTCTCCGACACCGTCTTCTCGGTGGACGGTGACGCCGCCCCGCTGGCCGGACTGATCGCCGCCGCCCGGGAGTCCGGTGCCGGGCTGATCGTGGACGACGCGCACGGGCTCGGCGTCCTCGGGGCCGGCGGACGCGGCGCCCCGTATGCGGCGGGCATCGCGGGGGCGCCCGACGTGGTGGCGACGGTGACGCTGTCGAAGTCGCTCGGCAGCCAGGGCGGCGCGGTCCTCGGCCCGGCGCACGTGATCGACCATCTCGTCAACGTGGCCCGGTCGTTCATCTTCGACACCGGCCTCGCGCCCGCCGCGGCGGGCGCGGCGCTCGCGGCGCTGCGTCTGCTGCGCCGCGAGCCGGAGCGCGCCGCGCGGGCCCGAGCGGTGGCGGCGGCCCTGCACGACCGCCTCACGGCCGAGGGCCATGAGGCGGTGCGGCCGGACGCCGCCGTGGTGTCGGTGCGGGCGCCTTCTCCCGACCAAGCCGTACGGTGGGCGGCGGACTGCCGGGCGGCGGGAGTCGTCGTCGGCTGCTTCCGCCCCCCGTCGGTGCCCGACGGCATCTCGCGGCTGCGTCTGACTGCCCGCGCCGACCTCGGAGACGACCAGATCGAGCACGCCGTACGGGTGATCGGCCAGACGCGGCCGTGAGACGGCGCGCGCGGGCGTGAGCCGACGAGACGCGGCCGTGAGTCGGCGAAACGGCCGTTCCTCGTACGTCGTACCCGTTCACGCTCATCCGACATGTATGTGACGCGCATATGTACTCGTATGCGTATACGGGCGTACGCGGCACACACGGAGTAACCCCCAGGAAAGCGACTCGGAATTCGGCCGGAAAATGGCCGGAATGCGACCGAGTCGTCCGGGGCTGGTCAGTTCAGTCCGGTCAGGAACTCCTCCCAGGCGGCGGGACGGAACAGCAGGGCGGGTCCGGTCACGTTCTTGGAGTCGCGCACGGCGACCAGTCCGGAGAACGGGCCCGGGCCAGGACGGGCGGTCTCGACGCAGTTGTTCATTCCCGTGCTGCGGCTGCTGCGCACCCATCGCACTCCGTGCAGCCGGGTGCTGGACGGTATGTGCCGAGGCAGTGCTGGCATGGCGCCTCCTTATGTGTCGCCGGCCAACGCGGCGATGTAATCCAACGACTCCTCGGGCGAAAGGGCGTGCACCCGAAGGGCGTTGAAGGCCTCGGTATAGGCCTGGAGGTCTTCTTTCCGTTCCAGATAGAGGCTACTCGTCAAATGGTCGAGAACGACCACATCCAGATCAGATCTGCTCGGAAATGAGAAGATGACGAAAGGCCCGGTCACCCCGATGTGTTCTCCGTCGGCGAAGGGCAGAACCTGAAGCCGCACATGCGGCAGCTCGGCCGCCTCCAGGAGCCGTCCCAGCTGGCGCGCCATGACGCCCGGTCCGCCGATCTGCCGGTGCAGCACCGCCTCGTCCAGGACCGCGCTGACTTCCAGCGGGGGATCCGCGCGCAGCACGTCCTGCCGGGCCAGCCGCACCTCCACCAGGGCGTCCAGCCGGGCGTCCTCCAGCGGGCCGGTCGCGGCCCGGGTCACGGCCCGGGCGTAATCGGGCGTCTGGAGCAGCCCCGGCACCACAGAGGTCTCCAGTGTCCGGATGGTGCTCGCCTGGGACTCCAGGCTGATGAAGTCGCGGTAGGTCGGCGGCAGCACCCCCCGGTAGGCGTGCCACCAGTTCTGCCGACCGCCCCCGTCCTCCGAGCCCGCCAGCACCAGGAGCAGCTCCCGCAGCTCGAGGTCCTGTGTGCCGTACGCGTCGAGCAGCAGCCGTACGTCGGTCGGTTTGACCTTGCTGGCGCCGGTCTCGATCCGGCTCACCTTCGACTGGTGCCAGCCGACGAGGCTCGCGGCCTCACCGCTGGTGAGGCCCGCCCGGGTGCGCAGAGCCCGTAACTCGGCGCCGAGTTTGCGGCGGCGCACCGCTGGTCCGTACTGCATGGCGACTCCTTCGGCCCGGCGCGCGGTGTCACGGCGACGGTAGAGGATGCTCCTGGGAGGCGGGCAAATACGGTCGGTCGTCGGAGAGTTCACCGCTTCGGGCGACAGATATATGCATATCTTGAGGGATCGCACCCAGTCGGGCCCCGGTGGTGGCAGGCTGACGCCAGCACCAGTCCGGGACCGTTACGCGCACCAGCCGCTCCGTGTCGGACCCCGGTCCCGTGGAAAGGGACGACGTCGCCATGGCAGACCACCAGGAAGCCTCCGTCACTCTGCCGAGCGATCCCGCCTCGGTCGCAGCAGCCCGGCGGTACGTGTCCGACGTCCTCACCGAGTGGGGCCTGCCGGGCGATGCCGAAGTCGCCGACACCGTACGCCTGATCGTCTCCGAGCTCGCCACCAACGCCGTGCAGCACACCCTCGGGCAGTCGCCCACCTTCACGGTCGACATCGCGCTGGACCGCGACGAGTTACTGCACATCGGCGTCACCGACAGCCACCCCCGCTTTCCCAAGCGCCTGCCCGCGGCCGTGCAGCAGGACAACGGCCGCGGCATGGTGATCATCCGCTGGCTCACCGCGGAACGCGGTGGCACGCTGAACGTGCGGCCCACACCGGAGGGCGGCAAAACCGTCTCCATCGAGCTTCCGTGGACCTCTCCGGTGCCCTCGGCCACGGCGGGCGGACAGCAGGAGCCCTGAACTCCTGAGCTGTGCCGTGCCGCCCGGCCGAAGGCGCCGCGCAACAGGGCGCGGACGGGCGCGGCAGGCGCCCGCGGCGGGCGACGCCTCGTCGCCGCCGTGCGCGACCGGGATCGCAGGACGCAGGGCGCCCGGCTCCAGGGGACGTGACGCGCTGGGTGTCGCCGCGGTCCTGGCCACCGTCCCAGGCACCACCGCGCCCCCGGGGCCCGCGCTCACCACGGCGCAGACCAGGGCGTGACCCGGCGTCTCGGCCGGCATCGACCATATGGGTCAGCGCCAGGTCGGTGTCGCCCGCCGCCACCGCGTGGCCCCGGTCGGCGCGTCGTGGTCCGCTGCTGGACGGACCGGCCAGGACGGTGGCCGCACCGCCCCGTATCGCGCGGTCCCTGGAAGGTGTCACCGGGAGTGCCCTGACGGCTCATGGCCTTCTGCTTCTCCTGGAGCCGCCGGCGGTGTGACGACGGCCCGCCGCACCAGCCGGGGCAGGAGCAGCCACAGCCCGACGCAGACCAGGAAGGTGCCCGCGCCCGCGGCGAGACCGGCCGCGCGGCCGAGCGACACATCCACCACCAGCAGCACGGACCCCGTGAACGCCAGGGTCAGTACCGCCATCCCGAACGCGGCCAGGCGGGAGGAGACCCGCACGATCGTCGGCTTGGCGTGCTGCTGGAAGAGCGTGCGGTGCAACGCGGCGGGCGCGGTGAACAGGGCGGCGGCCAGCACGGACAGCAGCAGCGTGCTGACGTACGTGGCGCGCTGCACCGTGTCCAGGGACGGGAAGCGCTGCGTGAAGGCCAGGGTGAGCAGAAAGGCGAAGAGGATCTGCACCCCGGTCTGGGAGACGCGCAGCTCCTGGAGCAGTTCGGTGAAGTTGCGGTCGGCGCGCTCCAGCGGCGTCTCGTTCCGCGTCTGGTCGGGTGCTCGGTCGGCCATGGAGAACAAGTAACCGTTTCCGCCCGGCCTCACGCTCCGGCGGGGTGACGGCGTGGCGCGCGCCACCCCGCCGGACGGGTCAGCCGACCCTGCCGGACGGGTCAGCCGACCCTGCCGTACCACACGCTCTTCGTCCAGATCTTCTCCAGCCTGACCACGGACCCGGTCTTCGGCGAGTGCCAGATCTTCCCCTTCCCGGCGTAGATGCCGACGTGGTAGACGTACCTGCCCGAATGGAAGAACACCAGGTCTCCCGCCCTGCGCTGCGAGGCGGAGACGTGGTGCGTCCGGTTGTACTGGGCCGCGGCCGTACGGGGCAGGCTCTTGCCCGCCTTCTTGTACGCGTAGAGCGTGAGCCCCGAGCAGTCGAAGCGACGCGGCCCGGTGGCGCCGTACTGGTAGGGGGACCCCTTCTTGGCCGCCGCGACCTGGAGTGCCTTGTACGCCACGGTCGCGGCGGAGGCGTCACCGGACAGGCCCGGGACCACGATGCTTCCGCCGACGGCGGCGAGGGTGAGGGCCGAGGCGGTGCCGGCCCGGGTGAGCAGCGACGGGACACGATTGAGCGCAGTCATGCGCAACCCTTCGTCAGCCGCCTGTGAAGGATGACCTGTCGGATTCGGACTGGCGAAGTAGCCCGGCCGCTCGCGCGGCTTCACCCCAAGGACCGCCCGGATCTCTCCGGCGGCCCGCCTTGCTGGGTCCTCCACTCCTGCCGATCCACTCCTGTCGACCGGTCATCCGGGCGGCGGCAGGACTCGGCGTCCGCCCGGACCGCCCCGCCGCGGTGGCGGGGGCTTGTCGTCAGGAAGGGATCTTCACCCACGGGTATGGAAAAATCACAGCGAAATCGGGGGTTTGTGGCGTTACTCACCACTCACCCGTTCGGGCTGACACTGCTGTGTTCGAGGGATGCTGATGGACCGTCCGAGGCTCCGACCTGCGCCGCAGCGCCTCATCCCGCCCTGGAATCAGACGCGTTGGGCGACCGGCCCGGGACCCCGGACGGCGCAAGCCCCTACTCCGCGCGACGGTCCACCATTCGGTCCGCTCGTGTCGCGATGGACGCGTCAACACCCGGCGGGAGAAGGGCGGATGATCGTATGTCGGTCCCTCAGTCGGCCCCCGGAGGCACCGTCACCCGGGCCGCGCGGCGTTCACCGTCGAGCACGCGCAACGCGCGGGCCAGGGTGGGACCGTGGAGTTCGCTCTCACCGCGCTGGTGCATCAGCGCCAGCGCATCGCGCAGGGCTGTCGCCTTGCCCACCAGGGCCTGTGCGGCTCGCAGTCCACTGTAGGTGCCGTCGGAGCGGGCGGGGTTGATGCGGCCGAGGAGGTCGACCACGTCGAGGTAGCGGTCGATCAGTTCACCTTCGGCGCGGGTCAGCGCGGGCAGCGGGGGAAGTTCGGGCGGCAGCATACGGGGCTCACTTCGTGCCGGGCGCAGTACGCCCGGCCCTGCGGCTCGGGATGACGGCGTCCACCAGTCCGTACGCCACCGCGGCCGGTGCGTCGAGGATCGTGTCCCGTTCGATGTCGGCGGCGATCCGCTCGGGGCTCTGCCCCGTGTGCCGGACGAGTATGTCCTCCAGTTGCTCCCGGCTGCGCACCAACTCCTCGGCCTGGATGACCAGGTCGCTGGTCTGCCCCTCCACCGGCTCCGGCAGGGAGGGCTGATGGATCAGCACGCGTGCGCCGGGAAGAGCGAACCGCTTGCCAGGCGTGCCCCCGGCGAGCAGCACCGCCGCGGCCGACGCCGCCTGGCCGAGGCAGACCGTTTCCACGTCGCAGGCGACGTACTGCATCGTGTCGTAGATGGCCGTCATGGCCGTGAACGAACCGCCGGGGGAGTTGATGTACAGCGAGATGTCCCGGTCCGGATCCAGATATTCGAGGTGCATGAACTGCGCCATCACATCGTTCGCCGATGTGTCGTCGACCGGTGTCCCGAGGAACACGATGCGCTCCTCCAGCAGCTTCGCGTACGGGTCGAGGGTCCGCTGTCCGTAGCCGGTGCGTTCCGTGAACTCGGGCAGGACATGGCGGGCGGACGGTCGGGTCATGGCAGGCGCCTCCTTGGAGCACTCTCGGATCGGATCGCTCTGTAAAAAATGTACAGGACGTACGCTTGCCTGGGTGGGCGGCATGCTGAGAGCGAAAGTGCTCGCGCTTCGGGCGTGTCCCCGACACGGGGGCGGAATCTTCCGGATGGGCCCGTCGCACCCTCGGTCTAAGCTGGACGGCATGGCCTACGAGATTCCGGTGACGCAAGCCAGGGCTGAGCTCGCCGATCTGATCAACCGCGTGGTCTACGGCGGCGAGCGCGTCGTCGTGACGCGGCATGGAAAGCCTCTCGTGGCCCTGGTCTCCGCCGCGGACCTGGAGCGGCTCGCCGAGCTGGACGCCGCCGAGGAACAGGTGGTCAGCACAGTCTCCGGCATCCGCGACGTCTCCTCGGCGCAGCGTGACCGGAGCCGCTTCGGGATCACGGCCGAGCACCGGGGGCCGGGCGCGTCCTGACGGCGGGGCGTGGGGGAGTTCCTCCATGCGCCCGTGGCCGCTGCGGGACGGGCGCGTGGGCCTGGTGCTGCGACCGGAAACCTGTCCGGCCACAGCACCAGCCGTACGGCGGTCAGCCGGCGAAGGCGGGTACCGGCTCCTCGGCGGCCGGTAGGGTGCTCGCCCCGCGGCGCCTGGACAGCATGCCTCCCAGCAGGACCAGGCCCAGGCCGATGGCCGCCCACCAGACCAGCGTCAGGGCGGGGCCGGTCGCCGCCGCGCCGTCGAAGAACGCCACCGACCTGAGCAGGGACGCGCCCGCGCCCGGAGGCAGCCACTGACCGATCACCCCGACCGGCTCGGGCAGCATCTGCGGGGCCGACGACGCCCCGGAGAAGGGGTTGCCCAGCAGCATGACGACGAGCGACACCACGGCGATCCCACGCTGACCGATCAGCGCAGCCATACCGGCGACCGCCCCGCTCACCGCCAGCGCCGACAGCCCGAGCGCTCCCGCCTCGGCCCACCAGTCGCCCGTGATGACCCCCAGCCAGCTGTCCGCGATCCCGGCGGCGACCATCCCGACCAGGGCCGTGGCGCCGACGAGCGCCGTGACGGCGCGGATGCCCCGCAGTCCGAGCAGGGTCACCGCCACGCCCGCGCCGATGCCGACCATCGCCATCGGCAGCACGCTCGCCCCGAGGGCGGAGCCGCGCGGGTCGGTCCGGGGCGCGGCCACCACGTCCACCGTGCGGACCCGCGCCGTGGTGCCGCCGGGCGCCTGATGCGCCACGGCCTGCTGGAGCACCTGGGCGACGAGCGGGCTCGCGGCCGACGCCGTGAGCAGTTCGGGCCCCCGGGGGGTGACGACCACCGCGCCGTATACGGTCCGGTTCTCGATCGCGTCCCGGGCGGCGGCCTCGTCGGCGTAGCGATGGATCTCGAACGCGCCTTCGTGCCGGGTCAGCTGCCCCTCCACCTTCGCGACGGCCGCGCCGGGCCCGGCCACTCCGAGCGGCAGGTCGTGCGGTGCCGTACGGGCGGCGGGCCAGGCGAAGGCCCACAGGGCCAGGCCCACGAGTGCGGGTATCAGTACGACGAGGGCGGCCATACGGCGGCCGTACCGGACGGCCGGTGCGGGTGACCTCGTGGGTGCGGCGGTGACGGCTGACATGACGGATGTCCCCCTCGGGTTCGGGTGGTGGAGGCCGCGGGACGGCGGCGGCGTAAAAAAGAAGGATCGTTCGTTTTAGATCTGCCACCACCGTCCTGAATCTGGCCCCGCTTGTCAAGAAGGAATGTTCGTTTTACGTTGGGGCCATGGCCCGCGTATCCCAGGAACACCTCGACGCACGACGACGGCAGATCCTCGAAGGCGCGGTGCTCTGCTTTGCCCGCAACGGCTTTCACGCCACCTCCATGCAGGACGTGCTCAAGGAGGCCGGCCTCTCCGCGGGCGCCGTGTACCGCTACTTCAGCAGCAAGGACGAACTCATCGCCGCGGTCGTGGGCGAGGTGCTCGACGTGCTGACCGAAACCTACGAGGGAGCCGCGGTGGAGACTCCGCCGCCGCTGCCCGACGTACTGGTCTCCCGGGCTCTGGAGCGCCTGAAGGAGATCAGGCCGGGGGTGCTGGACAACGGCGACTGGGTGTTTCCGCGCCTTCTGATCCAGGTCTGGACCGAGATCCTGCGCAACGAGGATCTCGGGGACGTGGTGCACACGGGCTACGAGCGCATCCGGGTCGCCTGGCAGCGGGTGGTGGAGAGCTACAAGACCGCGCGCCTGATCCCCGAGGACGCCGACGCCGACGCCATGGCCCGGGTGATGATCGCCCTCGCACAGGGGTTCGCCGCGCAGCTGGCCGTCTTCGGCGAGGTTCCCATGGACTCCCTGCGCGACGGCCTGCGGGCGTTGATGAGCATGCGGTACCCGCGCTGAGGGACCTCCGGATGGATCACAGCTTGGTTAACGTCCCGGAAACGCGGCCCAACTAGCCTGCCCACCCAGCCACCCGCGACTTTGCCCGTGGCCGCGGCAACCGGGCCCGCACGGTCCGGAGCGAGGACTGTGAGGTGGGACGTGCAACTGACCCCGCACGAGCAAGAGAGGCTGCTGATCCATGTGGCCGCCGACGTGGCCGGGAAGCGACGGGCCCGCGGTCTCAAGCTGAACCACCCCGAAGCGGTCGCGCTCATCACCTCGCACATCCTCGAAGGCGCCCGTGACGGCCGTACCGTCGCTGAACTCATGGCCTCAGGACGCGAGTTGCTCACCCGCGACGACGTCATGGACGGCATCCCCGAGATGATCCACGACGTCCAGGTCGAGGCGACCTTCCCGGACGGCACCAAGCTCGTCACCGTCCACGACCCGATCGTCTGACCGGGGGCGGGCGCCTTGATTCCCGGAGAGATCCTGTTCGCGGACGAGCCGGTCGTCTTCAACGAGGGCCGCGAGGTCACCACGCTCACCGTGCTCAACGCCGCCGACCGGCCCGTGCAGGTCGGCTCCCACTACCACTTCGCCGAGGCCAACCCCGGCCTGGACTTCGACCGGGCCGCCGCGCGCGGCAAGCGGCTGAACATCGCCGCCGGCACCGCGGTGCGCTTCGAGCCCGGCATCCCCGTGGACGTCGAACTCGTACCGCTCGCCGGCGCCCGCGTGGTGCCCGGACTGCGAGGCGAGACCGGAGGTGCCCTCGATGCCTGAGATCTCCCGTGCCGCGTACGCGGACCTGTTCGGGCCCACCACCGGCGACCGGATCCGGCTCGCCGACACCGATCTGCTCGTGGAGATAGAGGAGGACCGCTCCGGCGGTCCCCGCCTGGCCGGTGACGAGGCCGTGTTCGGCGGCGGCAAGGTCATCCGGGAGTCCATGGGCCAGTCACGTGCCACGCGCGCGGACGGCACCCCCGACACCGTCATCACCGGTGCCGTCGTCATCGACCACTGGGGGATCGTCAAGGCGGACATCGGGATCCGCGACGGACGGATCAGCGCCCTCGGCAAGGCGGGCAACCCCGACACCATGGACGGTGTGCATCCCGGCCTGGTGATCGGCCCGGAGACGGAGATCATCGCGGGCAACGGCAGGATCGTCACCGCCGGTGCCATCGACGCGCACGTCCACTTCATCTGCCCGGGGATCGCCGACGAGGCGCTCGCCTCGGGCATCACCACCCTGGTCGGAGGCGGCACAGGACCCGCCGAGGGCTCGAAGGCGACCACCGTCACCCCCGGCCCCTGGCATCTGGCGCGCATGCTGGAGGCGATGGAGCAGTACCCGCTCAACATCGGCTTCCTGGGCAAGGGCAACACCGTCTCGCACGACGCGCTGCTCTCCCAGATCCGCGGCGGCGCGCTCGGCCTGAAACTGCACGAGGACTGGGGCTCCACGCCCGCCGTCATCGACGCCGCCCTCACCGTCGCCGACCGCACGGGCGTCCAGATCGCCGTCCACACGGACACCCTGAACGAGGCCGGTTTCGTGGCGGACACCCTGGCCGCCATCAACGGCCGCGGCATCCACGCGTACCACACCGAGGGCGCGGGCGGCGGGCACGCGCCGGACATCATGACCGTGGTCTCCGAGCCGCACGTCCTGCCCAGCTCGACCAACCCGACCCGGCCGTTCACCGTCAACACCGCCGAGGAACACCTCGACATGCTGATGGTGTGCCATCACCTCAATCCGGCGGTGCAGGAGGACCTGGCGTTCGCGGAGTCGAGGATCCGCCCCTCCACGATCGGCGCCGAGGACATCCTGCACGACCTCGGTGCGATCTCGATCATCTCCTCCGACTCCCAGGCCATGGGCCGGGTCGGCGAGGTCGTCATGCGGACCTGGCAGACGGCTCATGTGATGAAGCGACGGCGGGGCGCGCTGCCGGGCGACGGCCGCGCGGACAACCACCGGGTGCGTCGCTATGTCGCCAAATACACCATCAACCCCGCGCTGGCCCAGGGCCTCGCCCATGAGATCGGCTCGGTCGAGACCGGCAAACTGGCGGACCTCGTCCTGTGGGATCCCGCCTTCTTCGGGGTCAAGCCGCACCTCGTCATCAAGGGCGGACAGATCGCCTACGCGCAGATGGGCGACGCCAACGCGTCCATCCCGACACCGCAGCCGATCCTGCCGCGGCCGATGTTCGGGGCCATCGGACGTGCTCCGGCCGCCACCTCCGTCAACTTCGTGGCACCGCTCGCGATCGAGGACGGGCTGCCGCAACGGCTTTCGCTGGGCAAGGAGTTCGTGGCCATCGAGTCGACCCGCCAGATCACCAAGGCGGACATGCGGGAGAACGACGCCCGCCCGCAGGTGCGCATCGACCCCGACAGCTTCGCCGTCCATATCGACGGGGAACTGGTCGAGGCGACACCCGCAGCCGAACTGCCCATGGCCCAGCGCTACTTCCTCTTCTGATGTCCCGCGCCGCGCTTCTCGTACTGGCCGACGGCCGCTTCCCCGCCGGAGGGCACGCCCACTCCGGCGGGGCCGAAGCGGCCGTGCGTGCCGGGCGCGTCACCGGGGCCGCGAGCCTGGAGGAGTTCTGCCGGGGGCGGCTGCACACGACGGGACTGGTGTGCGCCGCGCTCGCCGCCGCGGCGGCGCTCGGCGCCGACCCCGTCATGCTGGACACCGCCGCCGACGCCCGTACGCCGTCACCCGCACTGCGCGGCGCGGCACGCAAGCTCGGACGGCAGTTGCTCCGCGCGGCCAGAGCCACCTGGCCCTCGAACGAACTCGAGGCACTGGCACGGCGGTTCCCCAAGGGCGCGCATCAGCCGGTCGTCCTGGGCCTGACGGCGCGGGCCGCCGGGCTGGGGGCCGAGGACGCCGCTCACTGCTCCGCCTACGAGAGCGTGAGCGGCCCGGCGGTCGCGGTCGTCCGGCTGCTCAGTCTCGATCCGTTCGACGCGTCGGCGGTGCTGGCGCGTCTGGCGCCGGAGCTGGACCTGGTGGCCGAGCGGGCGAGCGAGGCGGCACGGCGCGCGCTCGAGGAGGGGCCCGACGCCCTGCCCGCCGCCTCGGCTCCGCTCCTGGAGATCGGCGCGCAGGCGCACGCCGCACTGCCCGCCCGCCTGTTCGCCTCCTAGTGCCCCGCCTGCCGGGGCACCAGCAGTCACCGTCCCCTTCATCCCCCGCCTTGGAGCCGCCCGATGCACCTCGACCACTCCCGCTCCCACTCGCACGAGGGTCCCACCGCCCTCGGCGCCGACGCGCACCGGCCCGACGGTTCCCGGCGAGCCCTGCGGATCGGGCTCGGCGGCCCGGTCGGTTCCGGCAAGACCGCCACCGTCGCCGCGCTGTGCCGGGCCCTGCGCGACGAGCTGTCCCTGGCCGTGGTCACCAACGACATCTACACCCGCGAGGACGCCGAGTTCCTGCTGCGGGAGGCGGTGCTGCCGCCCGAGCGGATCAGCGCGGTCGAGACGGGCGCCTGCCCGCACACCGCGATCCGGGACGACATATCCGCCAACCTCGAAGCCGTCGAGGAACTGGAGGACGAGGTCGGACCGCTCGACCTCGTCCTCGTCGAGTCCGGGGGCGACAACCTGACGGCGACCTTCTCCAAAGGGCTCGTCGACGCGCAGGCCTTCGTCATCGATGTGGCGGGAGGCGACGACATTCCGCGCAAGGGCGGACCCGGGGTCACCACGGCAGATCTGCTCGTGATCAACAAGACCGACCTGGCACCGTATGTGGGTTCGGATCTGGCCCGGATGGCCGCCGACGCGAAGACACAGCGGGGCGAACTCCCCGTGGTCCTGCAGTCGTTGCGCACCGAGGCCGGAGTCACGGCCGTAGCCGACTGGGTGCGCGCGCAGCTGGCCGCATGGACGGCGTGACCACCGGGGTTCGGGCCATCGCGCGGATCGTGGCCCGGGACGACGGACGGGGCGGTACGTCCCTGCCCGTGCTGACGGGTGAGGGGCCGCTCTCGCCGCGCCGCACCCGGTCGAGCGGGGACGAGGCGCGGGTCGTGCTCGTCGGCGCGATGAGCGGACCGCTCGGCGGGGACCACTTCACCGTGGAGGCGGAGGCGGCAACCGGCGCCCGGCTCCAGGTACGTTCGGCCGCCGCCACCATCGCCCTGCCGGGACAGGCCGCGGGCGGGGCCCGCTACGACCTGAGGCTGCGCGTGGAAGACGGGGCCGAACTGCACTGGTTGCCCGAGCAGTTGATCTCCGTCCGGGGCAGCGAACTGTATGTCACCTCGCGCGTCGATCTCGCGCCGGGAGCCCGGCTGGTGTTCCGTGAGGAGCAGGTTCTCGGGCGCTTCGGCGAGGAGCCCGGCCTGCTCGGCAGCCGCCTCACCGTGCGGCTGGACGGACAGCAACTGCTCGACCAGGAGGTCGCCTGCGGGCCGGGTGCCCCCGGGGGATGGGACGGCCCCGCCGTGCTGGCCGGATGCCGGGCACTCGGGCAACTCCTCGTGATCCGGCCGGAATTCGGGCCGTCCCCGGTGGGGGCCCGGATGCTGGGGGAGTACGCCTCACTCGTTCCGCTGGCGGGCCCCGCGGTGCTCGTGACCGCGCTGGCACCCGACGCGCGGCAGGTGCGCCGTCTACTCGACGTAGCGTTGCGCGACCTGGGGTAACCGGCCGTCGCGCTCAACGGAGAGTGATGCACGGTTATCGGATTGGTAAAGAAAGTCAAGTCCCCTCTATTCCCAGGTACCTGACAACCGAAAGGATCCCCGTACCAATCGCAACGATGTACGGGGAGGTCCCACTTGAGGGGAATCCGACCGACCAGACGGCTGACCGCGCTCGGCTCCGCGGGGGCGCTGGTCACCGCGACGCTGATAGCCGGCGCCGTGGCGGCGCCGTCGGCCACCGCCGAGACGCGCCACAACGGCCAGGACCGGGAGGCCATCGGCGCCGCCATCGCCGCCGCGCGGGCGGCCCACGCCGGGATCGACTGGCAGGACTGCCCGGCCGACTGGGGTTTCGAGAAGCCCATCCAGTGCGGATGGGTCACCGTGCCGGTCGACTACGCCCACCCGTTCGGCAAGCAGATCAAGCTCGCCGTCGACCGCATCGGGAACACGGGCACCAAGGAGGAGCGCCAGGGCGCCCTCGTCTACAACCCGGGTGGACCGGGCGGCTCCGGACTGCGCTTCCCACGCCGGGTCACCACCAAGAGCGCCCTGTGGACCAACGTCTCGAAGGCGTACGACTTCGTCGGCTTCGACCCGCGTGGTGTCGGCCACTCGGCGCCCATCTCCTGCGAGGACCCGCAGGAGTTCGTGAAGGCGCCCAAGGCCGACCCGGTGCCGGACACCAACGCGGACAAGCAGGCCCAGCGCAAGCTCGCACGGCAGTACGCCGAGGGCTGCCTGGAGCGCTCCGGCCGCACTGTGCTCCAGCAGATGACCACGGCCAACACGGCGCGTGACCTGGACGTCATCCGCGCCGCGCTCGGTGAGAAGAAACTCAACTACCTGGGCGTCTCGTACGGCACGTACCTCGGCGCCGTCTACGGCACGCTCTTCCCGGGCCACGTCCGCCGCATGATCGTGGACAGCGTGGTCAACCCGGCGCAGTCGAACATCTGGTACGAGGCCAACCTCGGCCAGGACGTCGCCTTCGAGGGCCGCTGGAAGGACTGGGAGGACTGGGTCGCGAAGAACGACGCCACCTACCACCTGGGCACCACCCGCGACGCCGTCCAGGCGAAGTGGCTCCAGCTGCGCGCCACCGCGAAGAAGAGCCCCATCGGCGGCGTCGTCGGCCCCGCGGAGCTGATCTCCTTCTTCCAGAGCGCTCCGTACTACGACTCCTCGTGGGCGCCGACGGCGAGCGTCTTCAGCAAGTACGTCGCCGGGGACACCCAGGCGCTCGTGGACGCGGCGGCACCCGACATGTCGAACACGGCGGGCAACATCACCGCCGAGAACGGCAACGCCGTCTACACGGCCGTCGAGTGCACCGACGCCAAGTGGCCGACCAGCTGGAGCAAGTGGAACCGGGACAACACCCGGCTCAACAAGGACTACCCGTTCATGACCTGGGCGAACGCCTGGATGAACCTGCCGTGCGCCACCTGGCCGGTCCAGCAGCAGACACCGGTGAACGTGAAGACCGGCAAGGGCCTGCCGACCGTCATGATCGTGCAGTCCACGCGTGATGCCGCGACGCCGTTCGAAGGCGCGGTGGAACTGCACAAGCGCTTCAAGGGCTCCCGTCTGATCATCGAGAACGGCGCGGGCTCCCACGGTGTGACAGGCCTGGTCAACCCGTGCATCAACAGCCGGGTGGACACCTACCTGCTGACCGGCAGGACGGACAGCGCCGACGTGACCTGCACGCCGCACGCCACGCCCACTCCGTAACCGGCAAGAGCGCGTGAAACGAGGGAGGGGCGGCCGATCCCGGCCGCCCCTCCCTTCGTGCGTACGGCGTACATCAGCTCAAGGGCAGCCGCAGGCGCCTGGAGGACTTCTCCCCTTGATCCGCGTCCTCCGCCTTCGCGACCGTCGCGTACTTGTCGACGTACTCCTGCTCGGACAGCGTCAGGATGGCGTACATGATCTCGTCCGTGACCGCGCGCAGAATGGCCCTCTCGTCCTCCATCCCGGCGTACCGGGAGAAGTCCAGGGGCTTACCGAAGCGGATCGCGATCGGGTGCAGGCTGGGAAGCCGCTGGCCGGGCGGCTGGGCTTCGAACGTGCCGATCATCGCGCAGGGGATGACCGGGACTCCGGCCTTCAGGGCCATCACGGCGACGCCCACCTTGCCCTTGTACAGGCGGCCGTCGTGGGAGCGGGTGCCCTCGGGATAGATGCCGAGCAGCTCGCCCTTGCTCAGCACACCGACACCCTCGCGGATCGCGGCCTGTGCCGCGTCCTTCCCGGAGCGGTCCACCGGGATCTGCCCCACAGCGCGGAAGAACGAGGCGGTCAGCCGGCCCTTGATACCCGGACCCGTGAAATACTCCGCCTTCGCCAGGAAGGTGATCCGGCGTCTGAGTATCACGGGCATCAAGAAGTGGTCCGAGAACGAGAGATGGTTGCCCGCCACGATCGCCGGGCCGTCCTCCGGCACGTTCTCAAGGCCCTCGATCTGCGGCCGGAAGAGAAGTCTCAGCAGCGGTCCGACAATGAGGTACTTGAGAAGTTGGTAGAACAATGGGTCGCTCCTCGCTCCGGCGGATCGGCTCGACCGCTGCGTTCTGGCAGCTCAACCGGCCTGTGATGAGGCGCCAGTCTAGGCTCAGGCAGGGTCGGCCGGAACCGCGCGCGAGCGGAGTCGGCCGGAAGCAGACGTTTCTGACGGACCGGCAGCAACCCCTGTGCCGGAAAGCGCCTCGTGAGGTCCGTGAGGGCGTCCGTACGGAGCATTCGGTGACAGTGCGCAGATGGCCGGTCACGGATGGTCGTTGTCGCCCTGCTCGCGACGGGAGGACGCGTCGTCCCCGCCACGGCCGCGCTGCTGCCGCTCCTGTCGGCGCTCCCGCCGGTGCTGGCGTGCCTGGAGCTCCTGCTCCTGGGCGCCGAGGGTTTCCTCCGTCATGTCCTTGAGGTGGCCCGACGCATCCGTCTGCCGGTCACGTTCCCGGTCGGCCATGTCGGCTCACTCCTCGCTCAGATGCCCGGTCAGGGTGAGGGAGAGGCGTGGCTGCGCCCCTGCTCAGCGTGGCACGGGCGGCCATCCCCCGCACATCGGGCGCAATACATGTCACCGGAACGGTGCTCCCAGTCGACGGGGGCATGCGGGCCCGAGGCGGCGGAGCGGGCATGGCACCCGGTACTCCGGAGGGAATCCGGGGCACCGGGTGCCGCGCGTCTCAGGCCCCCAGCACCTTCTCCAGGGAACCCAGCGCCGACCGCAGCTCCTCGTCGGTGATCGTCAGCGGCGGGGCCAGCCGGATCGTGGAGCCGTGGGTGTCCTTGACCAGGATCCCCTCCCGCATCAGACCCTCGCTGATCTCGCGGCCCGTGCCGATCGCCGGATCGACGTCGACGCCCGCCCACAGCCCCCGGGAGCGGAAGCCCACGACGCCCTTGCCGACCAGCGCCGTCAGCCCGTCCCGCAGCACCACGCCCAGCTCGGCCGCCCTGCGCTGGAACTCGCCCGTCTCCAGCAGCCCGACCACCGCCGAGCCGACCGCGGCGGCCAGCGGGTTGCCGCCGAACGTGGAGCCGTGCTCTCCCGGGTGCAGCACCCCGAGCACATCCCGGCGCGCGACCACCGCGGACACCGGCACGATGCCGCCGCCGAGCGCCTTGCCGAGCAGGACGACGTCCGGGACCACGTTCTCGTGCTCGACGGCCAGCGTGCGGCCGGTGCGGCCGAGACCCGACTGGATCTCGTCGGCGATGAACAGGCACCCGGCGCGCCGGGTCAGCTCGCGGACACCCGCGAGATAGCCGTCGTCCGGGATGATCACGCCCGCCTCGCCCTGGATGGGCTCGATCAGCACCGCCGCCGTCGTGTCGTCGACGGCCGCCTCCAGCGCGGCGATGTCGTTGTACGGGACGATCTTGAAGCCCGGCGTGAACGGCCCGAAGCCGGTCCGTGCCGTCTCGTCCGTGGAGAAGCTGACGATGGTCGTCGTACGGCCGTGGAAGTTGCCCGCCGCCACCACGATCGTCGCCCGGTCGGCGGGGACACCCTTGACCTCGTAGGCCCACTTGCGGGCCACCTTCACCGCGCTCTCCACGGCCTCCGCGCCGGTGTTCATCGGCAGCACCATGTCCATGCCCGTCAGGGCGGCCAGCGACTCGGCGAAGCCGGCCAGCTGGTCGTTGTAGAAGGCGCGGGAGGTGAGCGTGAGCCGGTCGAGCTGGCGGTGGGCCGCCTCGATCAGGACCGGGTTGCGGTGCCCGAAGTTGAGGGCCGAATAACCGGCGAGCATGTCGAGGTAGCGACGGCCCTCGACGTCCTGCACCCAGGCACCCTCGGCGCCCGCGACGACCACAGGCAGCGGATGGTAGTTGTGCGCGACGACCGGTTCCTCGGCGCTGATCAGCTCGGCGGACGAACGCGTACGGGCGGGTGCGGTCATGAACGGATCTCCTGGGTGCAGCACTTGATGCCTCCGCCTGCCTTGTGGAACTCGGAAAGGTCGACGGGGACGGGGTCGTAGCCGTGGTCGGCGAGCCGTGAGGCGAGGGCCTCCGCCTTCGGCGCGATGAAGACATGGCGCCCGTCGGAGACGGAGTTCAGACCGAAGGACACCGCGTCGTCCCGGGTGGCGAGCACGGCGTCCGGGAACAGCCGCATGAGCACCTCCCGGCTGCCGGGCGAGAACGCCTCCGGGTAGTACACGATGTTGTCGTCGTCCAGGACGAACAGCGCCGTGTCCAGGTGGTAGAAGTACGGGTCCACCAGCGTCAGGCTGATCACCGGGTGCCCGAAGAACTCCTGCACCTCGCGGTGTGCCTCGCGGGTCGTACGGAAGCCGGTCCCCGCCAGGACGTAGCGTCCCGTCCAGACCAGGTCGCCCTCACCCTCGCAGACCGACTCGGGGCGGTAGACGGTGTAGCCGGCGTTCTTGAACCATGTCTCGTAGTGGACGGACTCGGGGCGCCGCTCGGGCGCGTGGAACAGGGAACCGAAGACACGGCCGCCGACCACGACCGCCGAGTTGGCGGCGAACACCATGTCCGGAAGGCCGGGGACCGGATCCACGGTGTCGACGGTGTGGCCGTGGGAACGGTAGGCGCT
Source organism: Streptomyces sp. NPDC047022 (assembly GCF_040644155.1). Taxonomy (NCBI): domain Bacteria; kingdom Bacillati; phylum Actinomycetota; class Actinomycetes; order Kitasatosporales; family Streptomycetaceae; genus Streptomyces; species Streptomyces sp. NPDC047022. Next base: position 127,543 of record NZ_JBEYVV010000010.1, read on the forward strand.
GATCAGGCCCTCCCACTGCTCCTGTGCCAGGTCCACGTCCACTGCGGTATCAGGATGCATCCACGGGTTGATCGCGTACTGCACGGCGAAATGTCTGGGTTCGCAGACGAGAAAGCGCCGCCGGCGCGGCACACGGCTGTCGGGCACAGAGGGGTACCTCCGCTTCCTGAGGGTGTCGTGTGGGTTGACACCAAGGTAGGAAGTGACGCGGACGCGCGACAAGAAAGGATGATTGCGCGTTCACGCAGCAATACTGCGTCTTGCGGCTGGTCAGCGCATGTCTGCTGCGCCATTCGGGGCAGGGTGGCTCGCCCCCGCCTCCGGACTCTCCGGGAGAAGGTGGGACAGCACCATCACGCTGATCGTCTTGCGGATGAACGGCTCCGTACGGATGCGCTCCAGCACCTCCTCGAAGTGCTCGACATCCCGGGCCCGTACGTGCAGCAGCGCGTCCGCGCCGCCCGTCACCGTCATCGCAGCCGTGATCTCCGGATGGTTGCGCACGACCTCCGCCAGCCGCCTCGGCGGGGCCGCGCCCTCGCAGTACACCTCGACATACGCCTCCGTGCGCCAGCCGAGGGCCCACGGCTCCACGGTGGCCGTGAACCCGGTGATCACACCCGTCTCGCGCAGCCGGTCCACCCGGCGCTTGACAGCGGTCGCCGACAGGCCGACGGCCGAACCGATCTCGGCGAAGCTCGTCCTGGCGTTCGCCATCAGAGCCGTGATGATCTTGCGGTCGAGCTCGTCGAACGCCGCTGGCCTGCTGTTCATGCCGGCACTGTACCCACAGCCGTACGCATGTCTCAGGCGTTGTGCAGGGCCACCATGCCGAGCGTGATCAAGCCGAGGATCACCCAGCCGAACCACAGCAGGCCGCTGCTGCCGAACGCCACCGTGTAGGCCGTCACCACCACGAGCCCACCTATGGTGAGCGCCCCCATCGCCTTCGTGGAACCGGGCATCGCGACACCCTCCTCATGGTTCGTCCCTCCCCATGGTGCCCCCGTTCCGGCTGCGCACGGTGCACACGACCAGATGAGTTCCGGACATCCACGCTCCCTTCCCCGTCCAGGAGGCCGCCTCGTAGCGCGCAGGGTCGTAGCCGTACTCCCGCGGCGGCACATCCCGCGCACAGGCCGCGTCCGAAAGGCTCCGGGCCTCGCCGAGCGTGGTACCGGGATCGAGGCGAGTGAACCCGAGAACCCGCTGGTCGTGCGCTTCCGAGCAGGAGACGAGCCGGGCGGCCCGTTGCGAGGGGGCGGCCAGGCAGTCCCGCTTCTCCATGTCGGCCGTGTCGGCGAACGCCATACCCGGCCGGCGGAAGTCCCCGAGCGGCCCGTACACCGGCCCGTGCGCGCCCAGCAGCAGACAGGCGGTACGCCGCCCGGCCGCCTCGAAACCCGTGCCGGTCGGCACCACGGCATAACCGCGGACGTCCGCGAGCCGCTTCCGGATCTCCTGGGTGCGCCGCTCGCACTCGGCGGCCCCCTGTCCGCGCGCCTGGGCCGCGGACGCGTTCGCGACGAGGGCGATGACCTGACCGTCCGGGGACGTACCGGCGCAGCCCGGGGTCACGGTCAGCCGGGGCGCACCGCCCTCGAAGGGCCTGCCCGGCCAGTCGGCGACGACACAGTCCCCCTCCCGCAGCGGCCGGGTCAGGGCGACCGCGTCCCCGTACGGTTTCGCCGGGCCGCCGGGTGCATGCTGGGCCACGGCGTACCAGACCCCGCCCAGGGCGAGGACCAGCCCGAGAGCGCAGGCGCCGAGGGCGCGCAGCACATGCGACCGCCGGGGGTGCCGCTCACCGGGGGCGAGCGGCGGCCCGGGCCGCGCCCAGGCGGGGCGGGTGCGCACCCGCGGGGGCGTGGGGTGGCCGGAAGTCGCCGAGGGACGACGGCCACCGGCCGTCCGGCGGGGCGAGGTTTCCGTCGCCGGCGGTGGCTGCCGCTTCGGCCGGGCCCGACTCCCCGGCCGCGTCCGCGGGTTGAGCATCGCCGCGAGGGCCGTCGCGGCGTCCGCGGCGGTGATCCGCTGTGCCGGATCCTTGACCAGCATGGCGGCGATCAGCGGTCCGAGCGCCTCCGCCCGTACCGGCGGACGCGGTTCGTCCAGCACCGCCGCCGTGACCTCGGCGAGCTGGGTGTCGCGTTCGAAGGGCCCGCACCCCTCCACGGCGAAGTACAGCGTGCAGCCCAGCGAGAACAGATCGGCGGCGGCGGTCGGGGGCCCGCCCATGGCTCGCTCCGGGGCCAGGTAGCCGGGCGTGCCGACCAGGGCGGACGTCAGCGTGTACCGGGTCTCGTCCGTGTCCGGCCGTACCGAGATGCCGTAGTCGGTGAGCAGGACTCGGGCGTACGGCGCGCCGGTGCGGTCGGGAGCCAGCAGGATGTTCGCAGGCTTCACATCGCGGTGCATGACGCCCCGCTCGTGCCCGGCGGTGAGCGCGTCCAGCACGGCGAGCCCGATCCGGGCGCACTCGGCGGGGGCCGGGGTACCCCGGCGCAGGACCCGGGCGCGCAGGTCCAGAGCCCCTTCCACGTACTCCATGACGATCCAGGGCAGACCCTCGTGCTCCAGGACGTCATGCACCGTCACCACATGCGGGTGACCGCGCAGCCCGGCCGCGTGCCGGGCCTCGGCGCGGGCCCGGGCGACCCGCGCGGCCCGCTCCCGCACCGCCTCCGCCTGGTCGCGGAACACGATCTCCTTGAGGGCGACCTCGCAGGCGAGCCGCTCGTCATGGGCGAGCCAGACATGGCCCATGGCGCCGCTGCCCAGCCGGCCCAGCAGCATGTAGCGGTCGGCGATGACCCGGCCCACTCCCTGCTGCGGTGATCCTGAGGCCATCCGGTCACTCCCCGTTGTTCCAGGTCGTTGCCGTTCCCGCCGAGGGGGCACCCGCCGGAGGCGACCCCGTCATCGGCTGGTCGGCGGTGGGCTGTCCGGTCCGGGGCGTGCGGGTCGGGGGAGTACTGGCCCGGAGCGTGTGCGTGGGGGATGTGCCGGACAGGGACGCGCTGGTGGTGGCCGGTGGGCCGGTGGATGACGACCGGGCCGGTGGGTCGGCGGATGACGACCGGGCCGGAGGGCCCGTGGCGGGCGTGCTGCTCGCCGGAGTGGCGCTGCCGGACAAGGAGGGACGGCCGCTCTCGCGCGGGGAGGTGAGCCCGCCCGAGGGGGTCCCGTCGCCCGAGGAGGATGAGGTCGCGACGCCGGAGCCCGGCGGCGAGACCGGATTCGAGCTGCGGGGCGGCATACCGGTTTCGCCGGATGCCGTCCCGCCCGTCGACGGGACGGCGTCCGACGGAGAGGAAGCCGACGGGAAGGAGGCCGACGGGGACGAAGGGGTGCTGTCCTTCGGATCCGGGCTCGTGCCGCCCGGGGCGGCCCCGCCCGGGCCGTCCGTGTCTCCCGTGGCCACCGAAAGGGTCACATACCGCCCGAACCCGAGCTCGGTCCCCGGTGCGGGATCCATGCCCGTGATCACCGCCCCGTCGGGTGGTGCCCCTTGGCCCGCGTAGGCGACCGCGAGCCCGGCCGCGGTCAGCCGTTGCACGGCCCCGGCGAACCCCGTCCCGGTCACATCGGGCACTGTGTGCCGCACCCGGGTGTCGAAGGCGCTGTCGTGTCCGCCCCCCGTACCCACGGGCCGTTCGATCCCGCGGTCGGGGTCGTCGACGTCGACCAGTGCGAGCCGCTTCAGCCGCGCCGGCGCGGGCCTGATGGTCACGACGGAAGCGCGGTCGTACCCGGGCCATTTCCCGTTGCCGTCGCCGAACTTGACGGAGATCCGGGTCGTGTCTCCTCGGAAGGGACGCAGTGGATTGCCGCACGAGCACTTGACCACGGGTTGCCCCCGCTGGTCCACCAATACCGCGATTCCGGCCTGTAGCACGGAGTCGAAAGGTATGGCCCTGCCTTTCCTGTATTCGTGGTTCTGTACGAGAGTGTCGTGGCGCAGAAGGACGGGAGTGAGCCCGTCCAGATATCCCGGGATCTGTGCCGGAGTGATTCCCTCGACCTGGGACCAGGCCTTGGCCTTACGGTCATTGCGCGGGTCGGTGAGGAATTCCTTCAGTCGTTCGACATCGCAGACGGTCGGCCTCCGGGAACCGCCGTAGAGCCCGGGGGTGCTGCCGGCCTGCAGGCCGCCGGGCACCTCCCGTATCCGGACCGTGGTGTCCTGGCCCAGACCGCTGCGCTCATCGAAGAAGGGTGCGAGCGACGGAACTCCGGCGGCGACGGCCCGTACCGCCAACGACTGCGCGTGGGTACCGCACCCCCCGAGAACGAGCACTGTGGCCAGCAGAAGTCCGATCCTCCGGAACGCCGGATTCCCGGCACGCCGCAGGAATGCGTGAGACGTCATCACCGTTCCCCCCGGTGGTCCCCCGCGCCCTGCAGAGCGGAGGCAGGGCGTCACGCATCAGGCTACCTAATAAGGGGGCATTTCATGCCGCTCGTCATGGCGTGAAATGAAAGGGAATTACGCGGCGCCGCGAAACTCAGCGGCCGCGTGCGTTGAGTGATGCCAGATAGGCGTTGTACGCCTCCAGCTCCTTGTCGCCGTCACGGTCGGCGGCCCGGTCCTTCCGCCTGGCCTGCCGCTGCTCCGAGCCGTACCACTGGAAGAGCAGTGCCAGGAGCACCAGCACGGAGGGGATCTCGCTGAATGCCCAGGCGATGCCGCCCGCCGCGGTCTGGTCGGCCAGCGCGTCGATGCCGAGCGAGGCCGAGGGGTGCTGGTAGGTGGCGATCATCGGCGAGGAGGCCATCATCAGCGCGATCCCGAAGAACGCGTGGAACGGCATGCCCGCGAACAGCTCCAGCATCCGCATCAGATAGCCGGGACGGTGCGGGCCCGGGTCGACCCCCATGATCGGCCAGAAGAACACCACGCCGACGGCGAGGAAGTGCACCATCATCGCTATGTGCCCGGCCCTGGACTGCATCAGCGTGTCGAAGAGGGGGCTGAAGTAGAGCCCGTACAGGCTCGCGATGAACAGAGGGATCGTGAAGGCCGGGTGGGTGATGATCCGCATGTAACGGCTGTGCAGCAGCTTCAGCAGCAGCTCGCGCGGCCCCGTCCGGCCGCGGCCCGCCGTCGGCAGCGCGCGCAGGGCCAGCGTGACCGGCGCGCCGAGCAGGATCAGGATCGGCGACAGCATGCTGATCACCATGTGCTGCACCATGTGCACGCTGAACATGACCATGCCGTAGTCGTTCAGCCTGGTGCACATGACGAGCAGTACGGTCAGCACACCGACGACGAACGCGATGGTGCGGCCCACCGGCCACTTGTCGCCTCGGCGGACGAGCCGTGCGACACCCCACCCGTACAGCGCGAGCCCGGCCAGGCAGGCGACGAGGAAGAAGGGGTCCGCGGACCATTCGAGACCTCGTCCCAGCGTGAACGGCGGCAGATCCATCGTCATGCCGTGCCCGCTGTGATCCATCCGCCGGCTCCTGGTTCGTGGGGGTTGAGTGCCGTCTGTCCGCACCAGAGTAGAACCGCCCCCGGCCGCGGCTGCGACCGGGGGCGGACTCCTGGCTTCTGCGGGGGACGGTCCCGTGCTACAGGACGCACTCCGCTTCCGCGTAGCGCTCCTCGGGCACGGTCTTCAGGCTCTCGACCGCCTCCGCCAGCGACACCATCACGATGTCCGTGCCGCGCAGCGCCGTCATCCGGCCGAACTCGCCGCGGTGCACGGCCTCCACGGCGTGCCAGCCGAAGCGGGTGGCGAGCACCCTGTCGTACGCCGTCGGCGTGCCGCCGCGCTGGACGTGCCCGAGGATCACCGGACGGGCCTCCTTGCCGAGGCGGTGCTCGAGTTCGAGGGAGAGCTGGCGGGCGATGCCGGCGAAGCGCTCGTGGCCGTAGACGTCCTTGCCGCCCTCGTCGAACTCCATGGTGCCCGGCTCGGGCTTGGCGCCCTCGGCGGCCACGACGATCGCGAACCGCTTGCCCGCGTCGAAACGCGCGCCGACCCGGGCCGCCAACTCCTCGATGTCGAAGGGGCGTTCAGGTACGACGATGGCGTGGGCGCCGGCCGCCATGCCGGAGTGCAGTGCGATCCAGCCGGTGTGGCGGCCCATGACCTCCACGATCAGCACCCGCTGGTGGGACTCGGCGGTGGTCTTCAGCCGGTCGAGCGCCTCGGTGGCCACGCCCACGGCCGTGTCGAAACCGAACGTGACGTCCGTGACAGCGATGTCGTTGTCGATGGTCTTGGGCACGCCGACGATCGGCAGGCCGTTGTCCGACAGCAGCCGGGCCGCCTTGAGCGTGCCCTCACCGCCGATCGGGATGATCGCGTCGAGGCCGAGTTCCTCGACATGCCCCCTGGCCCGCTCCACACCGTCCAGCAGATGCTCGGGACGGACCCGGGAGGAGCCTAGGATCGTGCCGCCGCGAGCGAGGATGCCGCTCACCGCGTCGAGGTCGAGCTTGAGGTAGTCGCACTCCAGGAGACCCTTCCAGCCGTCCCGGAAGCCGATGACCTCGTCGCCGTGGTCGACGACGGCGCGGTGCACGACGGACCGGATGACGGCGTTCAGGCCGGGGCAGTCGCCGCCGGACGTGAGGACACCAATGCGCATAGCCCGAAATACCTTCTCAACGTGGGCCGGGGACCGGACCGCACTGTCCGGCTGGTTTCCCGCCACCCTACCGGCGACAGCCCCCGCCCTCGCAGCACACGTCCGCCCACTGGACACCCCCGCTCACCTGCGCGCATCGCCCGTCAGACGGGCTCAGCCCGCGCTCCGCGCGGATCGCGGTACGTCTTCGTCCGCGAGCGCGCCGTGGCGTGTCGCGCGGTTCCCCGCGCCCCTGTCGGGAGGCCCACCGCGCGTCGCCGTCTGCGGTTGTCGTCGCGCGCGAAGCGCGCTCTTCAGGGGCGCGTGGAACCGCGCGACAAGCCACGACGCACCCACAGGTGAAAACGCACCTGACAAGGGGCGCGGGGAACTGCGCAAAAAAACCACAACGCCGCCGCAGGGAACGACGTGGCGCCACGCGGAGCGCTACGCGGGCTGCTCCGCGGCGGCGATCCGCTCGTTGCGCAACGCCTCGTACCACCGGTCGTCCACCGGCGGCAGCGCGTTGACATCGAGCGCCAGCTTCAGCAGCAGATCGGCGATCAGCGGGTTCCGGGCCAGCACGGGGCCATGCATATACGTACCGAAGACGGTGTCGTTGTACGCCCCCTCGGTACCGTCACCCGTCCCGTTCCCCTTGCCCAGCCGCACCTGGGCGAACGGCCGCGCGGTGGGCCCCAGGTGGGTGACGCCCTGGTGGTTCTCGAACCCGGTGAGCGAAGGCAGGCCGAGCCGCGGGTCGATGTCCCCGAGGACGTCGCCCACGCACCGCTCGCCCTCACCGCGCACCGAGACCACGTCGAGCAGGCCGAGGCCCGGCTCGCGCTGGCCGAGGTCGTTGATGAACTCGTGGCCGAGGATCTGGTAGCCGGCGCAGACCGAGAACACGATCGCGCCGTTCTCCACGGCCCGGTACAGGCCGCCGTCACGCCGCAGCCGCTCGGCCGCGAGGCGCTGCGGACGGTCCTCGCCGCCGCCGATCAGATAGATGTCCCCGGAGGTGGGGATCGGCTGGTCGCTGCGTACGTCCACGCGGGCCACGTCGAGGCCGCGCTGCCGGGCCCGCCGCTCGACGACGAGAGCGTTGCCCTGGTCGCCGTAGGTGCTCAGCAGGTCCGGGTAGATCCACACCAGACGCAGGCTGTTGTCACTCATCGATGATCGTCCTTCGTCCTTCGTGGTCAGTTGCCGACGCGGCGGCGCAGGTCCTGGAACGCGGTGTAGTTCGCGATGACCTCGATCCGGCCCTGCGGCGCGAGCTGGACGGCCTGGTCGAGGTTCTCGCAGACCTGGAAGGTCTGGTTCGCGACCTCCAGGCGCACGGCGAGGTCCAGCTTCCGGTCGCCGATGACGAAGATCGGGTGGCCGGTCAGCCGCGTGTAGTCCACGTCCCACAGCCAGGAGGTGTCGGTGCCGTCCGCGCCGCGCGCGTTCACGGACAGGATCACCGGGGTCGGCGGCGGGTCGATGAGCGAGAACGTCTCCAGCCAGCCGGCCGGGTTCTTGGCCAGGAGCAGACGCAGATCGCGCCCCTGGAACTGGACGACGTCGTAGCGTCCGGCCACCGCCTGCACGTGGTACATGCGTTCAAGGGCGACCTGCGGGGGCACACCGAAGACGGCGGCGACCGCGGCCGAGGAGGCGGCGTTGGCCTTGTTGGCGCGGCCCGGCAGCTGGAGGTGGATCGGCCAGGCGGAACCGTGCGGGTCGAGGACGTGGTCCCCGGACAGGGCCCAGGAGGGAGTCGGCCGGCGGAAGCCGCAGTCCCCGCAGTACCAGTCGTCGCCGGGGCGCTGCATGACACCGCCGCAGGACGGGCACGACCAGGCGTCGTCCTTCCACATCTGCCCGGCGGCGACCCAGATCACGTTGGGAGAGGACGAGGCGGCCCACACCACCAGCGGGTCGTCCGCGTTGGCGACGACGACCGCCTTGGAACCGGCCAGGCCCTCACGCCAGTTCTCGGCGAGCATACGGGTCTCGGCGGCGCGGTCGAGCTGGTCCCGGGAGAGGTTGAGCAGCGCGATGCACTTCGGGTCGGTGTCACGGGCGACCCCGGCCAGGTACTTCTCGTCGACCTCTATGACGGCGTACCGGGCGTCCGAGCCGCCGGCCAGCGCCGAGGTGATACCGGCCGGCATGTTGGCGCCGAGCGCGTTGGAGACGACCGGGCCCGCCGCGCGCAGCGCCTCGGCGATGAGGCGGGTGGTCGTGGTCTTGCCGTTGGTCGCGGAGACCAGGACGACGTCCAGGTTCTGGGCGAGCCGGGCGAGGAGGTCGGGGTCGAGCCTGAGCGCGACCTTGCCGCCGATGACCGATCCGCTGCCCCGCCCCGCGGCGCGCGATGCCGCGGCGACCGCCTTGCCCGCGGTCACGGCCAGCTTGGCCCGCGGCGTCAGCGGGTCCGAGTTGCCTGTCATCAGTTCTCGATCCTCCTTGCGTACGGCGCCGCGCGCTGTCCCGGGCAACGTGTGGACCTCAGCCTATCGAGATCCATTCGCACACCCGAACCGCGGCACCACCTTGCGGCCCACGTGGCATCGGGGGCGGCATCCAGGACCGTACCCTTGCCGCCATGCGAAACGGCTCCATCCCCGGCTCCCGAGGGCGCGTGAGGCCCATCACCCTGCTCGGCGAGGGTGTGCTGCGCACACCCTGCGCGGACGTCACCGACTTCGGTCCCGAACTGGCCGGGCTCGTCGAGGACATGTTCGCCACCATGTACGCCGCGCAGGGCGTGGGCCTGGCGGCGAACCAGATCGGGCAGCCGTTGCGGGTGTTCGTGTACGACTGCCCGGACGACGACGATGTCCGCCATGTGGGACATGTGGTGAACCCGCGGCTCGTACGGGCGGACGGGATCGTACTGCGCGGGCCCGAGGGCTGTCTGTCCCTGCCGGGGCTCGAAGCGGGGACGGAGCGGTACGACCACGCGGTCGTCGAGGGCTTCACGGTTCAGGGCGAGCCGGTCACGGTGCACGGCACCGGATGGTTCGCCCGGTGCCTCCAGCACGAGTGCGACCACCTGGAGGGGCGGCTGTACGTGGACCGGCTCGGCGGCCGGCGCCACCGCCGCGTGATGCGGCAGGCGGCACGGGCGCCGTGGAGCAGGTGAGCTTCACGGCCGGACGGCGGGTCCGCGCCCTCATCTGATCGCGCCCGGCGGCCGGTCCGCGGGGCGCGCGTTCGCCGTACGGTCCGCCGGGCGTGCGCAGGCCCGGCGGACCGGCGGTCAGAAGCCGGGCCCGCCGACCCGGTCCCCGGCGGCGGCCAGCCGGCCCCACAGCAGATCGGCGAGGCTGCGTACCAGCTCGGTCCGGGTGCAGGGCCGTTCTCCGAGCCACCAGTCGCCGGCCGCGTGCATCATGCCGACGATGCCGTGTCCCCACACCCGGGCGAGCTGGTGGGTGCCCGGGCCGAGGTCCAGCCGGTCCTCGATGACCTGGGCCAGCTCCTCGCCCATGCGCCGCAGCACCGGGATGGAGTGCCGGCCCGTGTCGAAGCCCTGGTCGTTCTGTGAGCCGCCCTCCTCCGGATGCATCAGGAAGCGGTAGACCTGGGGGCGGGCCTCGATGGCCGCGAGATAGGTGTCCAGAGTGGCCTCGACCCGCTCCCGCCGGTCGGAGGGGGCGTCCAGTGCCGCCCGCAGCGAGTCGAGCAGCGCGTCGGTGTGGCGCTTGGCGAGCGCGGCGTACAGGCCGCCCTTGTCGCCGAAGTGGCGGTAGAGGATCGGCTTGGTGATGCCCGCCTCGGCGGCGATGGCGTTCATCGAGGCCTTGGGGCCGTCGCGCAGCACCACTCGGTCGGCGGCTTCCAGAAGTTCTCGCCGTCGGCGGTCGGCGGACCGCTGCTGATCGGTCCGCTGCGTGGTGTCCATGGTCTCTCCCCACCCGTGCTGTATCGGTGACGCCTGCGCAAACTAACACTGAAACGCAGGCTGGGATCGAACGAGCTGCCGACGTCCGGCGGGGCCACCGGGTACCGGCGTCACCCGAGCCCGGGAGTTGACTTTCCTACTGGCGAGTAACACACTGCGGTTACCGCAAGTAACATGTTAGCGCAGCGCTTGAGTACTGGAGGGGACATGGCCGAGTTCACCATGGAGCTCAACGACGAACAGAAGGAGGTCCGGGACTGGCTGCACGGCTTCGCCGCCGATGTGATCCGCCCCGCCGCCGCCGAATGGGACGAGCGTGAGGAGACTCCCTGGCCGGTCATCCAGGAGGCCGCGAAGGTCGGCATCTACTCCCTCGACTTCTACGCCCAGCAGTACTTCGACCCCACCGGACTCGGCATCCCGATGGCCCTGGAGGAGCTGTTCTGGGGTGACGCGGGCATCGCTCTGTCCATCGTCGGAACCGGTCTCGCCGCCGTGGGCGTCCTCGCCAACGGCACCGAGGAGCAGATCGGCACCTGGGTCCCCCAGATGTACGGCGACGCCAATGACGTCAAGGTGGCCGCCTTCTGCTCCTCCGAGCCCGACGCCGGCTCCGACGTGGCCTCCATGCGGACCCGCGCCGTGTACGACGAGGCCAAGGACGAGTGGGTGCTCAACGGCACCAAGACCTGGGCGACCAACGGCGGCATCGCCAACGTCCATGTGGTGGTCGCGGTCGTGGACCCGGAGGCGGGCTCCAAGGGCCACGCCTCCTTCATCGTCCCGCCGAACACCCCGGGCCTCGCCCAGGGCCAGAAGTTCAAGAAGCACGGAATCCGGGCCTCGCACACCGCCGAGGTGATCCTCGACAACGTTCGCGTGCCCGGCTCCTGCCTGCTCGGGGGCAAGGAGAAGCTGGACGAGCGGCTCGCCCGCGCGCGCGAGAGTGCGAAGACGGGCGGCGAGCGGGTGAAGAACGCGGCCATGGCCACGTTCGAGGCGTCGCGTCCGGCCGTGGGCGCGATGGCGGTGGGCACGGCCCGTGCCGCGTACGAGGTGGCCCTCGACTACGCCAAGACGCGTGAGCAGTTCGGGCGCCCGATCATCGACAACCAGGGCGTCGCCTTCCAGCTCGCGGACATGCGGACCCAGATCGACGCCGCGCGGCTGCTGGTGTGGCGGGCCTCGTGGATGGCGGTGAACGGCAAGCAGTTCACGGCGGCCGAGGGCTCCATGTCGAAGCTGTTCGCCAGCGAGACGGCGAAGAAGGTCACGGCCCAGGCCATCCAGATCCTCGGGGGCAACGGCTACACGCGGGAGTACCCGGTGGAGCGGATGCACCGCGACAGCGCCATCTACACGATCTTCGAAGGCACGAGCGAGGTCCAGCGGCTGGTGATCGCGCGCACGCTGTCCGGGATGCCCCTGCGCTGACGTCGTCGCGGGAGCGAGCGGCTCACCGGTGCTTCAGGGGCGTGAGCTGCTCGATGTCGTACCGTCTGCGCAGCGCCTCGATCGCCACGCGGTCCGGCGGGCCCCCGCTGCCCAGGATCTCCAGAAGCTCCTCGAAATACCGTTCGTGATCGGGCGGCGGGGAGGCCTGGAAGAACACCTTCGCCGGTTCCTCGGTCGGGTTCGAGAACGCGTGCGGGCACCCGGGCGGTACGACGATGACGGTGCCCGGAGTCGCCCGTACCACCCGGCTGCCCGAACTCGACTCCCACCCCTGCCAGTTGTCGGGAGTCCGAACTCGGGGCTCGAAGGCGAGCACGTCCAGTTCGCCTTCGAGCACATAGAACAACTCCTCGCTGCGGGTGTGCACATGGGCGCCGACGTCGAAACCCGGCGGCACGATCACCTCGAACGTGGACGCCGTACGCGAGTGCGAGCCCGTCACCTTGAACGTCACGTGCTGGGCCGGGGTCCGCACGACCCGTCCGTGTCCCGGCGGCACCAGCAGCCCCTCGGTCGCCCGCACGCCCCTGCCCACCGGTACTCCCTCCATCGCCGTCATCGGACGCTCACCACATCACGGGCAGGGCCTCGGGCCCTCGCATGAACGCGCCCTCGCGGAAAGGCACCTGGTCGGGCGGCACCGCGAGCCGCAGCCCCGGCACCCGCTCCAGCAGGGCATCCACGACGAGCCCGGCCGTCACGCCGGCGAGGCTGCCCGGATCGCGTTGAAGGATGCGGCACAGCAACTCCTCGACGGCCAGGTACCTGCTCTGCCGCTCGCCGGCCCGCAGCCGCTCTGCCAGCTCCGGACGGGTCAGCAGCACATGGAACAGCTGCCCGATCCCTTCCGCGACCGCCTCGCCGCCGATCTGCAGGAGCATCGAGAGCCCCACCGCCTCGTCCGGTGTCACCTCGCCCCGGCTCACCGCCGAGCCGAGCAGGGAGCCGATGTCCTGCCCGGTGCCGCCCTCGCGCAGACCGATCAGGGCGGCGAAGTACGTGCTCATCTCTTCCGCCGCCCGCTCGCCGACGCGCGCCCCCGGCGGGGAGTCCAGCACGAGCTGGGTCCAGGTGCGCATGTTCTGCCGGTCGGCGGCCGGCACCCCCATCAGCTCGCAGCTCACGGCGAGGGCGAAAGGGCCGAGCACGGTCGCGGTCAGGTCGGCGGGCGGCCCGTCCTGGAGCAGCTCGTCCACGAGTTCGCCGAGCATCCGGCCGGACCGCTCACGCACCCGCTCGATGCCCTGTGCCGTGAAGGCGGGGGCGACCGCGCGGCGCAGGGCCTCGCCGGACGACTCCGCAAGGCCGTCCGAGCCGCCCCGCGGTACGAAGCACGGGGCGAGCCGGGCGACCGGCCCGTCCTCGCGCATCAGCTCGGCCAGGACCGGCTCGAAGTCCACACCGGGTTCGGTGATCGTCTCTTCCGTCATCTCACTTGCTTCCGTTGCCGGAGATGTGCCAGCGGCCCAGAGCCATCTCCGCGGTGATGCCCGGCCCGAACCCCGCCAGCAGCCCGCGCGCGGTGTGCTCGGCGCCGCCCGCCTCGAACAGCCGGCGCAGAGCGTCCAGGACGACGGCGCTCGCGATGTTGCCGTACTCGGTGAGCGTGGCCCGGCTGAACCGGAACGCCTCCGACGGCACCCGCAGGAACTTGCTCAGGTCGTCCAGGATCCGCGGGCCACCCGCATGGACGATGTAGAAGTCCAGATCGGAGGCGTCCCAGCCGTGCTGCCTCGCCAGCTCCTGGAGCGCGGGGGCGAGCGGTTCCATGGTGGTCGGCACCCTCTTGTCCAGGAGGAAGTGGAAACCGGTGGCCCGGACGTCGTACGCGATCCACTCCTCGGTCTTGGGGATCAGATACGAGCCGTTGCGCTCCAGCTTGATGCCGGTGCCGCCCTTGCCCCTGACGACCGCCGCCGCCACTCCGTCGCCGAACAGCCCGTTGGACAGCAGCGAGCCGACGCCGAGGTCGGTGGGCTGGTAGCACAGCGAACAGAACTCGCAGGCCACGATCAGCGCGTTGGCGTCCGGGTAGGCCGTACAGAAGTCGTGCGCGCGGTTGATGGCCGCGCCGCCCGCGGCACAGCCCAGCTGGGCGATGGGTATCTGCCGGGTGTCGGTGCAGAAGGACATCGAGTTGATGAGCCACGCGGTCAGCGAGGGCATCATGAACCCGGTGCACGACACATAGATGATCACGTCGATGTCGGTGGGGAGCAGCTCGGCGTCGTCCAGCGCCCGCCGCACCACAGCGGGGACCCGGGCCTTCGCCTCGGCCTCGTAGAGGTTGTTGCGTTCCTCGAAGCCTGGGTGCTTCAGGGTCTCCTCGATGGGCTGCACGATGTGCCGGGTCTTGACCCCGGTGTTCTCGATCAGCCGCAACGCCAGCGGGAGTTGCGGGTGGTCCGGGTGGCGGGAGCGCGCCAGCTCGAGCGTGTCCTCCATCGTGATCACGTGTTCCGGGACGGTGACCGCGGGTCTGCACAGAGTCGCCATGGAGCGGTCCTTCTTTCGCCTTGCCGGGGAACAACCGTCCCCCGGCGGAAGGGGAACTCACCCACACAGGGGTGCCCGTCCACGATCACCCGCCGGGTCGGGGATATCTCGTCGGCGTACTCCACTCCAGCGATGTACGCACAGTGAAAAATACCTCACTGAAAGTTATTGTCGCAGATGGCGGTGCACGGGATTCGACCTGAACGGGGCCCGGGGCGTTGTCGGTATGCGGCTCCGCCGCGCGGGCGCGAAAGGCCATGAGGCATCCGCGGCCGGCAAGGCACCGTCACCGCAGCGAACTGTGCGCGATACAGGCCACATCGATCCGATCCGCCAGCTTCGCGAGCTCGATGGTCAGCGCGGCCACCGTGTCCTCGTCGAGCCCGTCCTCCCCGGCCTCCACGAGCCGCAACCATCGTCCGCCCAGCGTGCGCAGCAATTTGCTGACGTCCGCGGCCGACACCTGCAACGTGCCGTGGTGGTCGACGATCAGAGGCAGGGTCACTTCGCGGTTCATACCGAGGGATCGTAATCGCGCAACGCTCACGCGCCGTGCCACACCGTGGTGATGTTGCAGAACTCGCGGATTCCGTGTCCGGAAAGCTCGCGGCCGTACCCAGAGCGTTTGACCCCGCCGAACGGGAACGCGGGATGAGACGCCGTCATCCCGTTGATGTACACGCCCCCGGCATCGAGGTCCCGGACGAAACGGTCCAGCTCGACCCCGTTGTGCGTCCACACGTTCGAGCTGAGCCCGAACGGGGAGTCGTTCGCGATCGTCACCGCCTCGTTCAGGTCCGCGGCCCGGTAGAGCGTGGCGACGGGCCCGAACGCCTCCTCATGGTGGATACGCATCCGCGGGGTGACATCGGCGAGGACCGTCGGCGGGTAGAACCAGCCGGGCCCCTCGGGCCGCTCGCCGCCGCACAGCACCGTCGCGCCGCCGGCCACCGCGTCCTCCACGAGTGCCTCCAGATCCGCGCGGCCCTTCTCGGTGGAGAGCGGCCCGATGTCCGTGTCCTCGTCGAGCGGGTCGCCCGACTTCAGCGCCCTCATGCCCGCCGTGAACCGTTGGGCGAAGGCGTCGAACACGTCCGTGTGCACGATGAACCGCTTGGCGGCGATGCACGACTGCCCGTTGTTCTGCACTCGCGCGGTCACGGCGACCTCGGCGGCCCGTTCGACGTCCGCGGACGGCATGACGATGAACGGGTCGCTGCCGCCCAGTTCGAGAACGGTCTTCTTGATCTCGTCCCCGGTGACCGAGGCCACCGCCCGGCCCGCGGGCTCGCTGCCGGTGAGCGTCGCCGCCCTGACCCGCGGGTCGCGCAGCACCCGCTCGACCGCGCCGGAGCCGATGAGCAGAGTCTGGAAGCACCCTTCGGCGAAGCCCGCGTTGCGGAACAGGTCCTCCAGGTAGAGCGCGGTCCGCGGGACGTTCGAGGCGTGCTTGAGCAGCCCCACGTTCCCCGCCATCAGCGCGGGCGCCGCGAACCTGATCACCTGCCACAGCGGAAAGTTCCACGGCATCACGGCGAGCACCGGGCCGAGCGGCCGGTAGCGCACCAGCACCCAGGCGGCCCCCGAGTCCTTCACATCCCGCTCGGCGGGCTCCTCGTCGGCGAGCAGCTCCTCGGCGTGCTCGGCGTACCAGCGCATCGCCTTGGCGCACTTCTCCGCCTCGGCGCGGGCCTGCCTCACGGGCTTGCCCATCTCGGTGGTCATCACGCGGGCGATGTCCCGCACGTCCTCGCTGAGCAGATCGGCCGCCCTGCGCATCCGCAGCGCCCGTTCGGCGAACGTGGTCGTGCGGTGGGCGCGGAACGCGGCGTCGGCGACGGCGAGCCTGCGCTCGATCTCCTCCTCGCCCATCGGGTCGTACGTTTCGAGCGTCTGGCCTGTCGCCGGGTCGACGGTGGCGATGGGCATGGCTGACCTCCGGGGGACTGGGTCTGCTTCGACCTTCCCGCGCGGTGGCGGCCACCGCAACGCGACCGTCGTGCACTGCTCCGTTCGCCGTGGCGGGGGCGGTGTCACCGGCGACCGGTGCCGCTCAGCTCGCGGGTCCGTCATGGTTCGAGTGCTCGGCCAGCCGGTCGAGAAACGCTGCCTGCGCCGTCACGATCACCTCGCGTGCCCGGTCCAGGGTGAACCAGTCGACACGGTCCAGTTCGGGGAACTCCCGCACGGTTCCCGACTTCGGGGGCCACTCCATCGTGAACGTGCCCGGCACGATCGCCGCCGGGTCGAGGTCCGCCCCGATCGCCCAGACCGTGACCGTCTTGCCGCCCGACTGCCGCACCTCACCGAGCGGGACGGCCTCCCCGTCCGGCGGCGGCAGCCCGAGTTCCTCCCGGAACTCGCGGCGCGCGGCATCCCAGGGAGATTCCCCGTCCTCGTACTCGCCCTTGGGCACGGTCCACGCCCCGCTGACGCGACGGGCGAAGAACGGGCCGCCCATGTGCCCGAGCAGGACTTCCAGGTTCGTACCCGTGTGCCGGAACAGCAGCAGACCGGCGCTGCGCCTGCCCCGTCCGCTCATGGCGCGACCTCCGGATGGGCGGCAAGCAGCGTCGACACCGAGTCGGCCTCCTCGGGGCCCTTGTCCTCCCGGAAACGCACGACCCGGGCGAACCTCAGGGTGACACCCGCCGGATAGCGGGTCGAGCGCTGAAGGCCGTCGTACGCGATCTCGACCACGAGTTCGGGGCGTACGGTCACCACCCGGCCGTCGTCGTCCACGGCCAGTTGCCCGAGCCGGCCGGTCCCCCAGGTGAGCATCGCGTCCGTCATGCCCTTGAACGTCTTGCCGAGCATGGCGAACGAGCCGTCAGGGTTGCGCGCCCCGAGGTGCAGATTGGACAGCTTGCCGGTGCGGCGGCCATGACCCCACTCGGCGGCCAGCACCACCAGGTCGAGGGTGTGCACCGGTTTCACCTTGAGCCAGGCGGCCCCGCGCCGGCCCGCGCTGTAAGGGGCGTCGAGCGCCTTGACCACCACGCCCTCGTGGCCCCGCTCCAGGGTGCCGGCCAGGAACTCCTCCGCTTCGGCCACCTGCTGCGGCCCCTCCACGACCACCCGCCGTACCCGCATCGGTTCCGGTACGAGCCGGGCCAGCTCGGCGTGCCGGTCCGTGAAGGGAAGGTCAAGCAGGTCCCGGCCGTCCACGGACAGGACGTCGAAGAAGACGGGGGAGACGGGCACGGCAGCGGCGGCGGTCGTCACGTCGAGCCGGGAGCCGACACGCCCGGCGGTCTCCTGGAACGACCGTGGCCGCCCCCGCTCGTCCAGGGCGATGACCTCGCCGTCCAGGATGAACCGTTCACCCGGGAGAGCGAGGGCGGCCACCGCCACCTCGGGCAGCCGGTCGGTGATGTCGTCGAGGGTGCGGGTGTGGACGTGTACGCCCTCGTCGTCCCGGTGGACCTGGACGCGGATGCCGTCGAGTTTCTCCTCGACGGCGCAGGCACCCAGTCTGCCGACCGCCTCGGGGACCGACGACGCGGTCTGCGCGAGCATCGGCTGGACGGGACGGCCCACCGTGAGCCGGAACTCGCCAAGGGCCGCGGGACCGTCGGCGAGCAGGGCCCGCGCCACGGTCTGGAGCGAGCCCGCGAGCATGACGGCGCGCCGCACGTGCGCCGGATCGGCCCCCGTCGCCTCGGCCAGCCCCTCGGAGGCGAGGGCATCGAGCGCGCCCTGCCGCACCTCGCCGGTGAGCAGCCCGGTCAGGAACCGCTGCTCGTCCTCGGTGGCCGCCGCCATGAGCGCACCCACCAGCCGCCCCCGTTCGGCCTGGGATCCGGGCCCGGTGACAGCGCCTATCCGGGTGAGCCGGGCGTCGACGTCGCGCACCGTGAGCGTGGGCTCCTCGGCGGGCGGGACCCGCCGGCCGAGGAGCTTCCACCCGATGCCGAGGCGCCCCTGCGGCAGCCGGCCGGCCAGATACGGGATCACGACCGGCACGTCGTCCGCTTCCGCGGCCCGGAACAGCTCGCCGAGCAGCGCGATCTTCTTCGACCGCGCCGAGGTGGCGGAGACCTCCCGGGACACACGGGCGAGCCGGCTCAGCAGCATGCAGCCATGGTGCACCGAGGGCGTGCGGACTACACCCCCGCGATCGCGTCCAGGCCGGCCAGGACGGCCACGGCCGCTCGCTCGCCCGGGCGAACGTCTCATCATCCGCTGGTCCGTCGTGGCTGGTCGCGCAAGGGCTGCGGAGCCGCATACCGACAGAGCCCCGTGAGACCGGCCGATCTGGCGATCAGGGCAGTCGCAGGAACCTGTTGCGCTGTGGCGACATCTCCGAGGGCTGTGGCGGCATACGGGAAAGGCGCCATCGGCCGACCGTCTCGTCCGGTCCGTCCGCTCGGGGCGGCTCGATGGCGTCCAGGTCGGCAAGGAGACGCTCCGTGGGCCGGGGACATGCGCTGTCGGCGCGCGGCGGCCTTGGCGTTCCAGCGCAGACTCTCGGCCGCCTTCTGCGCCTCCTCGCGCGTTTCCGCGAGTTGCCGCTCCAGATTCCGCCCCCTCTCCAGCCAGATGTGCGCATGACCGGAAGACCGCCCTTCCCCCAGACCCCGGCCCATGTCCTGAAGAAGCGTGCCCATGCAGCGGGCCAGGGAGCGCACGGCCGCGTGACCGCCGCCGCCGCGACGGACTGCGAGTACGAGTTCGTCCAGCACGTGCCCGTCTCGGCATCCTGCGGCGTGCCGGAAGCCGTACGGGATGCGATCGAACGCTGGGACTTCGACGCCCCGGAACTCCCTGACGACGACCGCGCGATCGTCCGCTTCATGGCCGCGGTCGTCGCCGCTCCCACCGTTCCCGATGAGATCTTCTCCGCCGTCGAGGAGCGCCTCACTGCACGCGAGATCCTCGAGATCATGCAAGTGACCGGGTTCTACTGGTCCTTCGGGCGGGTCTGCACCGTTCTCGAGGTCGAGACGGAGAGCGATCATGGCGATGCAGTGATCGACGCGAGTCTGCGGATGCAGGGGACGGCGCGATGACAACCATCGAGCGCGCCGCGCCTTCTACAGTTCGCTGGGCGGGGGCCGGGCGCGTGGGCCGGCGCGGTGCCGGATTGACAAACACGTTTGCCGGAATTGCAATACATCCATGGGTGCGGAAGAGCTGTCCACCGACATGGACGAGGTGCTGACGGGCGTGGGCCCGAGGCTGCGGCGGATCCGGAAGGAGCGGGAGGTGACGCTCGCCGGGCTGTCCGAGGCGACCGGCATCTCCGTCAGCACGCTCTCGCGTCTGGAGTCAGGCCTGCGCAAGCCGAGCCTCGAACTGCTGCTGCCGATCGCGCGGGCCCACCAGGTGCCGCTGGACGAACTGGTCGGCGCCCCGCGAGTGGGGGACCCCCGGGTGCGTGCCGAGCCGGTCGTGCGCAATGGCCGCACCCACTGGCCGCTCACCCGCCAGCCCGGTGGACTCCAGGCCTTCAAGGTGCTCGAACCGCAGCGCAGGCTCGAGCCGGATCCGCGGACGCACGAGGGCTACGAATGGCTGTACGTCCTGGCCGGGCGGCTGAGGCTGGTGCTGGGCGAGCACGACGTGGTGCTGGGGGCGGGGGAGGCGGCCGAGTTCGACACCCGCGTTCCGCACTGGTTCGGCTCGACGGGGGAGGGGCCGGTGGAGTTCCTCAGCCTGTTCGGGCCCCAGGGCGAGCGGATGCACGTACGAGCGCGCCCCGGCGCCGGCCGGCGCCGGGGCGCGGATGCCTAGGACGTGCAGGATGCTGAGGACGTGACGTGCCCTGAACGCCATCGGCGGCCGGAGTCGGGCTTAGGTGACCCGCATGACCGTCCCCTGACTGTTCCCTGATGGGCAAGCGACCGCTTAGTATGCGATCGACCCCGGTCAGACGACGCCTGGAGGGCCCCGCATGCAGGCATGGCAAGTGCACGAGAACGGCGAGCCGAACGAAGTGATGCGGCTGGAGGAGGTGGACCGGCCCACGCCCGGCGACGGCCAGATCCTGCTCAAGGTGCGCGCCGCGAACATCAACTTCCCGGACGCCCTGATGTGCCGGGGCCAATACCAGGTCAGGCCCCCGCTGCCGTTCACCCCCGGTGTGGAGATCTGCGGCGAGACCGAGGACGGACGCCGGGTGATCGCCAATCCCGCGCTGCCGTACGGCGGTTTCGCGGAGTACGCCGTCGCCGACGCCGCGGCCGTGCTGCCCGCGCCCGGCTCGCTTGACGACGCCGAGGCCGCCGCCCTGCACATCGGCTATCAGACGGGCTGGTTCGGCCTGCACCGGCGCGCCGGTCTCGAGGCCGGGGAGACGCTGCTCGTCCATGCCGCTGCCGGAGGTGTCGGCAGCGCCGCCGTGCAGCTCGGCAAGGCGGCGGGTGCCACGGTCATCGGTGTCGTGGGCGGCGCCGACAAGGCCGCCGTGGCGCGGGAGCTGGGCTGCGACGTCGTGATCGACCGGCGGGCGCAGGACGTCATTGCGACCGTGAAGGAAGCCACCGGCGGCCGGGGCGTGGATGTCGTGTACGACCCGGTCGGCGGCGAGGCGTACACGCAGTCCACGAAGGTCATCGCCTTCGAGGGGCGGATCGTCGTGGTGGGCTTCGCCAGCGGCTCCGTCCCCAGCCCGGGGCTCAACCACGCCCTCGTCAAGAACTACTCGATCCTCGGTCTGCACTGGGGCCTGTACAACACCAAGAACCCCAAGCTGATCCAGCACTGCCACGAGCAGCTCACCGACCTGGCCGCCCGCGGCGGCATCAAGCCCCTCGTCAGCGAGCGCGTGCCACTGAGCGGCGCCGCCGCGGCCGTCCAGCGCGTCGCCGACGGCGTGACCACGGGCAGGATCGCGGTCGTCCCGGAGAACGGAGCCTGAGCATGACCGACGCAGCCGAACTGCGCGACCGCGCAAGGGAACTGCTGGCGGCACATCCGCCCGCCACCACCGACAGCATGGACTTCCTGCGGGCACGCTTCGACGCGGGCCTCGCCTGGGTGCACTACCCGGAGGGCCTCGGCGGCCTCGGTGCTGCGCGCTCCCTTCAGACCGTCGTGGACACCGAACTGGAGGCCGCGGGGGCCCCGGGCAACGACCCGCGGCGCATCGGCATCGGCCTGGGCATGGCCGCGCCGACGATCCTCCAGTACGGCACCCAGGAGCAGAAGGAGCGCTACCTCAGGCCCCTGTGGCTGGGTGAGGAGGTGTGGTGCCAGCTGTTCAGCGAACCGGGCGCGGGCTCCGACCTCGCGGCCCTCGCCACCCGCGCCGTGCGCGACGACAAGGGCGACTGGGTGGTGAACGGCCAGAAGGTGTGGACCTCCAGCGCCCATAGCGCCCGCTGGGCCATCCTCATCGCCCGCACCGACCCGGATGTGCCCAAGCACCAGGGCATCACCTACTTCATCTGCGATATGACCGACCCCGGCGTCGAGGTCCGGCCACTGCGGCAGATCACGGGCGAGGCCGAGTTCAACGAGGTGTTCCTCACCGATGTCCGCATCCCCGACTCCCGCCGCCTCGGCGGGATCGGCGACGGCTGGCGCGTCGCGCAGACCACCCTGATGAACGAGCGCGTGTCCATCGGCGGTATGCGTATTCCGCGTGAGGGCGGCATGATCGGCCCGGTCGTGAAGACCTGGCGCGAGCGCCCCGACCTGCGCACGCACTATGCTCACCAGCGGCTGCTGACGCTGTGGGTCGAGGCCGAGGTCGCCAGGCTCACCAGCGAGCGGCTGCGCCAGCAGCTCGTCGCGGGCCAGCCGGGACCGGAGGGCTCCGGCATGAAGCTCGCCTTCGCCCGCCTCAATCAGGAGATCAGCGGCCTTGGCGTCGAACTCCTCGGTGAGGAGGGCCTGTTGTACGACGACTGGACCATGCGCCGGCCTCAACTGGTCGACTTCACGGGCCGCGAGGCCGGATACCGCTATCTGCGCTCCAAGGGCAACAGCATCGAGGGCGGGACCAGCGAGATCCTGCTGAACATCGTCGCCGAGCGCGTCCTCGGCCTGCCCGCCGAGCCGCGCACCGACAAGGACGTCGCCTGGAAGGACCTCGCCCGATGACCGATCTGCTGTACTCGGAGGAGGAAGAGGCGCTGCGTTCGGCGGTCCGCGAACTCCTCGCCGACCACTGCGACGCCGCGGACGTCCTCGCACGCGTCGAGTCGGACACCCCCTACGACCGCTCGCTGTGGAAGGCGCTGGCCCAGGACATGGGACTCGCCGGTCTCCTCGTGCCGGAGGCCCAGGGCGGTCAGGGCGCCTCGCACCGTGAAGCGGCGGTCGTACTGGAGGAGTTGGGGCGTGCGGTCGCTCCGGTGCCGTATCTGACGAGCGCCGTGGTGGCGACCGAGGCCCTGCTCGCCTGCAAGGGCGACGACGCGGCGAAGCTGCTGACGGAGCTGGCGTCAGGGCGGACCGTGGCAGCGCTCGCGGTCGGGCTGTCCGCCCTGCCCGGCGGTCCCCACGGCCTCGTGCGGCAGGAAGGCGGCGCCCTGCACGGGGAGCTGACAGCCGTCGCGGACGCGGCCCACGCCGATGTGCTGCTGGTCCCCGCGCAGGACGGCGGCCTGTACGCGGTGCCCGCCTCGGACACGGCCACCGTGACCGTCACCCCCCAGATCTCCCTCGATCTGACCAGGCCCCTGGCCAAGGTCGCGTTCCACGGGGCGTCCGGGCACCGCCTCACGGACGACGCGCCCACGGCCGTACGGCGTGCCCTGCGCACCGGAGCCGGGCTGCTGGCCTCCGAGCAACTCGGCGTGGCCGACTGGTGCCTGACCGAGACCGTGCGCTATCTGAAGGAGCGCAAGCAGTTCAACCGGCCCGTCGGAGGATTCCAGGCGCTCAAGCACCGCCTGGCCGGGCTGTGGCTTGAGGTGGTCAACCTGCGGGCCGCCGCACGCTACGCCGCCGACGCACTCGCCACGGGCAGCGAGGACACGGACGTCGCGGTCGCCGTGGCCGAGGCGTACGCGGCGCCCGTCGCCGTCCACGCCGCCGAGGAGGCCCTCCAGCTGCACGGAGGGATCGGCATGACCTGGGAGCACCCGGCCCATCTGTATCTGAAGCGGGCGAAGGCCGACTCGATCGCGTACGGGACCGCCGGCGCCCACCGCGAGGCACTGGCCGCGCTGGTCGGACTGGAACCGCCGCTGTAGGACTCGCGCGCGTTCGAGGGCGGCGCCCGGGCATGACGGGCGCCGCCCGGAAGGCCGCCGCGAGGCGAACTCACGAGCGGTCGTAGAACCACTCGTTCGGCGGACACGTCATCCGCCCGGACGAACCCTTCGCTACGCCACACTTGCCGCCGAAAGCCGCGAAGTGGGCGCGGTGGAGGAGGATGACGGTGGCTGTTTCCATCTCTGTGGTGCTGTTGCTCCTGATCATTGCGGTGATCTTCATGCGCAACGGGGCGTTGAAGGTCTCGCACGCCATCGTCTGCATGATGCTCGGCTTCTTCCTGGCGAGTTCGAGCATGGCCCCGACCATCCATCAGGGCTTGGCGGCGACGGCCCAGATCGTCAGCGGCCTGCGCCCCTGAGGGCCCTCACCGCGAGAACACCCCGATCCCCTCCGGCACGGCGCGCTCCGCTCCCGTGCTGGGGTGATTGCGCACGGTCACAGAACCGGCCCCCGGTGACCGTGTGACCATCGTCGAGGAGCCGCCCCCGTCGAGGTTGAACCCGTCCACGGCCCCCAGCCCCCGCAGCGCGACGGCGAGTTCGGCGACCGTGAGTCCCCGCCGGTAGGCGCGCGCACCGTCCAGTGCGAGGATCAGCAGTCGGTGGCCGCCCTTCTCGATGCCCACCGCGGTGCGCACCGCGGACGCCGACCCGTCGAGCCCGCCCACCGGCGCGCCGTGGCGCAGCACCGGGAAGCCCCCGATCGCGAACACGTACGGCACGCCGGACGACTCGGCCACCAGACGTTCCCGCACCTGAACCGTCCTGCCGAGCAGCAGGCCCCTCAGTTGCCGTGCCCCTGCCTCACGGCCGAGCAGGACCGTCGTGCCGGGCGCGATGGAACCCCTGCCGGGCGTGCTGGACGTGGCGACGACACGGCCGCCCCTGACCGTGACCTCGTAGGTGTTACGGCTGCACGGCGCGCCCCGGTCACCGTCGGCGCCGCATACGGCCCGCAGACGCGAGACGCTGCCCCAGGCCGAGGTGTACGCCCCGACCGAATTCTGCGGCAGCGCGTACTGGTTGAGCCCGCGCAGCGGGAACCGCACCTGAGGTGCGGAGACGGAGCCGGTGAGGGACAGGCGGTCGAGGCGGGCGGTGCGGTCGGTGCCCACTCCCAGTACGTCCTCGGTGGACGCGTCCGACGGCAGCGGCGGACCGAAGCGCTGCCCGCGTGGCACCGCGGCCTTGAGCGCGTGCCCGTCCGCGACGGCCGGACCCACGGCGGAGCCGGTGACCTCGACCCCCGGGTGCTGGGCCTCGGAGATGTCGAAGAAGTCGCCGTTGACGCCCGCCACCGCGTGCTGGGCGTCGGCGAGTTGCGAGACGGTGGCGCGGGCCGCCACGACGCCGGCGTGCAACAGGCCGACCCGTACGTGTGGGTTGCGCAGATCGACGGTCAGCAGATGCGCGCGCGTGACTCCATGCGCCCCGGAGATGTCGAACTCGCTGTACTCGATCCCCGGCGCGACCGCGCGCGCCCTTGCGACGGAACTGGCCGGCCCTGCCCCGCCGAGGGCCGCACCGGTCAGCGCGCCCCAAGTCATGAGAACCGTCAGTGCCGTTCTGAACCGTCTGGCGCGACGTGTCACCGTTCCCCCTGATGTCTCGTCAGATTTCAACAGGACTCAGGGGGAAGTGCAGCAGACCGGAATGCTCCTCGAGGTGTCTCAGCCGTCGACAACGCGAGAACGGATGAGAAATCGCACTCCTTCGGGTGCTTCCAGGGAGAAGCCGCTGCCACGGCCGGGCACCACATCCACGATCAGCCGTGTGTGGCGCCACGCTTCGTACTGGCTCCGGGACATCCAGAAACCGACCGGTTCCTCGACCCCGGGCACGGTGAGCTCCTCGAGCAGCACGTCCGAGCCGCCGGTACGGAACTCGCCCTCCGGGTAGCACATGGGCGCGCTGCCGTCGCAGCAGCCGCCGGACTGGTGGAACATCAGCGGCCCGTGGGTCTCCCGCAGCCGCCGCACCAGCTCGGCGGCCGCGGGGGTCAGCTCCACGCGCGGATTCAGGTCCATGGTCACGCTCCCCATTCCAGCGCGGTGCACGTTGCAACGACGTTGCGTACGATCAAAGAGGAATTTGGCCGAATGCAGGAGATGTGCAAGATGTGTGACATGCGGGATATGTGATCTGGGTGCAGTGGTAGGTGCCATGCCTCGACCGACCACCGGCGGCCACCGGGACCCACCCTCCGGGACCCTTTCCCCGAACGGGGACCCCGTCCTGGCCGCACGGTTCAGCGTGCCCGTCCTGCCGAAGACGTTCGTCCGCAGGCCACGGCTGACAGAGCGGCTCACTCAGGGCG
Source organism: Streptomyces sp. NPDC047022 (assembly GCF_040644155.1). Taxonomy (NCBI): domain Bacteria; kingdom Bacillati; phylum Actinomycetota; class Actinomycetes; order Kitasatosporales; family Streptomycetaceae; genus Streptomyces; species Streptomyces sp. NPDC047022. Next base: position 153,461 of record NZ_JBEYVV010000010.1, read on the forward strand.
TGCGGGGACCCTTGACGCTGGTCAACGGTCCCGCGGGAGCGGGAAAGACCCTGCTCGTCGCCGACTGGATCGCCGAAGGGCACGCGCCGGGCCCGCCCGCCTGGCTCACGGTGGCGCCCGAGGACAACGGCCCCGGGGTGTTCTGGACCTATGTGCTGGAGTCCCTGCGGCGGCACGGACTCGCGGCCGAGGACGACATCGGCAGCCCCGCCCAGCCCGGCGAGGTGGACCACTCACTGCTCACCAGGCTCGCCGCGGAGCTGAGCACACGGGCCGAACCCGTGGTCCTCGTCCTGGACGAGTTCGACCGGGTCGGCACCTCGGCGGAAGTGGCCGAGGAACTCCAGTTCGTGCTCCGCCACGCGGGCGACGGACTGCGGCTGCTGATCATCAGCCGTACGGAGCCCCTGCTGCCGCTGCACCGCTACCGGGCCGCGGGCGACGTCACCGACATCCGAGGCGCCGACCTGTCCTTCCGCCCCGAGGAGACGGCCGAGCTGCTCGACCGGCACGGCATGCACCTGTCCGAGGACGGCATCCGTGCCCTGACGGAGCGCACCGCGGGCTGGGCGGCCGGGCTGCGGCTGTGCACCCTGGCGGCGCAGGGCAGCGACGACCCCGAGATCTTCCTGAAGGACTTCGAGGCGGGCCAGAGCACACTCGCCGACTTCCTGCTCGCGGAGGTGCTGGACACCCAGCCCGCCGAGACGCAGGACCTGCTGCTGCGCACCAGCATCCTCGAACAGATCCACCCCGGCCTTGCGAACGCCCTCACGGAGGGCGACGACGCCGAGGCCATCCTCGCGGGGCTCCAGCGCGCGAACGCCTTCGTCGAGGCCATCGGTCACTCCTGGTACCGGCTGCACCCCCTGTTCGCCGAGATCCTCCGAGTCCATCTGCGGGTGAGGAACCCAGGACTCGAAGCCGAGCTCCACCGCAGGGCGGCACGCTGGCTGAGCGAGGCGGGGCTGCTCGCCGAGGCCCTCCCGCACGCGGCGGACGCGGGCGACTGGGAGCAGGCCGCCACCTGGTTCATCGGCGGACTGGCCATCGGCCGGCTGCTGACCGGACTCGACTCGGAGCACCTCGACGCACTCTTCTCCCGGATGCCCCCCGACGCCTCGGGGCCCGCCGCGGACCTGGTGCGCGCCGCCCGTGAACTGGCACACCACGACATCGACCGCGGCCTCGGCCATCTGAGCCGCGCCGAGCGGAACGTCCCCGAGGACGACGCCTCCGGCACCCCCGCCCTCCGGCTGAGCTGCGCCCTGCTGAGGGTGCTGGCCGCCCGGATGACCGGTTCCGCCGACCGTGCCGAAGCCGCGGCCGACGACGTGGAAGCCGCCGGCCACGGCATCCCCGCCGAGAGCCTGGCCCGGCACCCGGAACTGCCCGCCCTGGTGCTCACCGATCTCGGCTCCGCACAGCTGTGGGCGGGACGGTTCGACGCCGCCCAGTCCTCGCTGGCCGGCGCCGTGAAGGCGGACGGCGGTCCGGAGACCGCCCTGCCGCGGCACGAGTGCCTCAGCCGTCTGGCCCTGATCGACTTCCTGCGCGGCTGGCCGGCCCGCGCCGAGTCGCACGCCCGTGAGGCGGTCGCGGAGGCGGCACGCTCGGGACTGCCGCCCGACGCCTGTACCGGCATCGCCCAGCTCGTCCTGGCCGCGGTCGCCATCGACCACGACGACCTGGAGGTCGCACGCACCCATCTGGACCACGCGGCCTCCTCCACGCTCCCTCGCGACCCGCTCGTCAGCGCGGGGCTGGCACTCCTGCGGTCCCGTCTGCTGCTCGCCCGGGGCCACCCCCGTGCGGCACTGCGGCTCCTGGAGGAGCAGCAGCGATGCCCGACGCCCGGCGAGCCCTCGCCCTGGGTGAACGACCGCACCGCCCTCACCATGGCCGGCGCCTATCTCGCCGACGGCCGCCCGGGGGCCGCGCGCGAGGTGCTGGATGACGCGGAGGGGCCCCCCGGGGTGGAGAACGTGATCGCCGCGGCCCGTGCCCGGCTCGCCACCGGTGACGGCAAGGCGGCACACGACCTGCTCGCCGCGCTCCCCACCGGGCACGGCGAGGGACCGGCCATCACGGTACGGGCGCTGCTGGCCCGCGCCCAGACCGCCGACGCGCTGGGCGACGCGACCGAGGCCCAGCGCCTGGTCGCACGGGCCCTCGCGGTGGGCCGGCCGGAGCACCTGAGGAGGCCGTTCCTGGAATCCGGCCCCTGGCTGCGGCGGCTGACACGCCGTCGGCCCGACGTCGCGCAGGGGCACGACTGGCTGCCGGAGTGGCTGGTCGGGCCCACCGTGGCCGCCGAACCGGACGAATGCCCTCCCGCCCCGGTGACCGAACCGCTCAGCCAGCGGGAGCACGAAGTGCTGGAACGGCTCGCGCAGATGATGTCGACCGAGGAGATCGCCGCCGACCTGTATCTGTCGGTGAACACGGTCAAGACGCATCTGAAGAGCCTCTACCGCAAGCTCTCCGCGACCCGGCGGGGCGAGGCGGTGCGCCGGGCGAGGGAACTGCACCTGCTGTGAGGGCCGCGGCACCAGGCTTCACGACCCGGGAGACCCGTCACTCGGGAAGGCGCCGCATCTCCACCACATGCAGCCCGAGCGACTGGCAGCGCGCCAGCAGGCCGTACAGGTGGGCCGCGTCCACGACCCGCCCGAACAGCACGGTCTGATCGGGCACGACGACGCTCTCCAGTTCCGGGAACGCCTTGGTCAGTGTCCTGGACATCTGGCCGTCCACGCGGATCTCGTATCGCATGAGAACGCTTCCCTCGCGGTCGTACGGTGCCCTGTACCCCCGGCGGCCCCCCGCACTCCACGGTGCGTCCGGCGCGGGGGACCGGGATCACCTGCCGCGGGTGAGGCCCGCCGTGCCGTCGTCCCCGGGCGGGTGGCGCGGACCGGACGGCGGGCGCTGTGCGCCCAGGGCGGCCCTGCCGCTCGCGGCGCACAGCGCCACCAGGGCGAGGACGGCCAGCAGGACGAGCACCAGCACGATGACCGTCAGCACGGTGGGGTGGTTCCACAGCGCGAAGACCAGGGCGACGATCAGCAGCGCGGCCAGGGTGATCCAGCGGCGGTGTTCCTGGGTCCAGGTCCCGGCCCGGCCGGCGTGCACCCGGTGCTTGTACGCCCAGACGGCCGCGGAGTCCGCGGTGCGCTCGGAAGCCCCCCGCACCGCGACGGGCAGCCGTCCCGGGCCGATCAGATAGGCGCCCAGGGCGATCACCACGCCCAGGACGATCGCCGTGCGCAGGCTCACCCGCAAAAAGCGCACCAGCGTGTCGAACACGGCCGCGGCGGCGGGTCTCGACTGCACTCGCGGCGGGAGGTGGTCCAGGTAGTAGTGGCGCGCCACCACCAGCGCGATCGCCACCACGAGACAGGCGAACGCCGCACCCAGCGCGGTACGCGCGAGGGCGCGCCGCCGCTGGTGCGCCAGCAGCACCCCCAGGGCCCCGATCGCCACGACGATGACGGGAAGCCAGTTCCCGGCCGCGTCGAGCAGCCGCGCGCCCCTGCGGAACTTTGCGAGTTCATCGGACTGGAACAGCACGAATTGCCGGTCGACCGCCGGGATCCTGGCGGCCGGGGCCAGCCCGGCACCGACCAGTTCCTGCTTGACCCTGTCCACGACGGTGCCGATATCGAGGGTGACGGTGCCGTCGCTCACCTCCACGGCGCCACGCCCCTTGCCCGTGAGCGCGTGCACGACAGCGTTGTGTGCCACCCGGTTGGCCTCCGTCCACGCCCTCGCGAACACCTCGCTGTCCACGACCCTCGTGGCGATCCTGGTGACCGTCTCATTGACGGCGGAGTCGATCTGCGGGCCCAGCCGCTTCAACACGTCGGCGGCCCGTGGCGGAAGCCCCTGGGACTGGAGCCAGGAGGCGATGTCGGAGGCTGTCCGAGGGCCGTCCACATGGACGTCCACCGCCTCGGCCGCCCGGTGGACGGCCGCGTCCCGTACCGCCGGCTCCCTGGCGAGCGGGGCGACGGTCGCCACGTACCGGTCGGTGTCGAGCACGATGTCGTGCACCCACACCGTCAGCAGCGCGACCGGCACCAGCACACAGGCCAGCACGGTCAGGACCGCCGAGACCACGCTCCGGGCGATCCGGACCGGTCCCCGAGCATGCCCGCGCCCCCGTCGCGTGCCGACGACGGCCTCACCCGAGCCCTCTCCTCCGGGCTCGGGCGCGCTGGCGTCGTGCGCGGTGCTCATGGGGCCTCCGGCTCATCGGGGTCCGGCTCCTGGGGGGCCGTTCTCCCCATTCCGGCCGCGCACCGGACGGTCGGCACGCCGACGGGGTCCGTACGGGCGAACCAGGGCCCCGGCCGCCTACCGGGTGGAGGTGTCCGCGGTGTCCCTCGGGGCCACGCACAGCGCCCAGATGGTGAAGCCGAACAGCGCGATCAGGGTGAGCGACCACACCGGGGAGTACGGGATGGAGAGGAAGTTCGAGATGATCAGCAGGGCCGCGATCGCCACCCCGAGGACCCGCGCCCAGGCGGTCCCCGTGAACAGGCCGATGCTGACGACCACGGCGAGTGCCCCGAGGACCAGGTGGATGATGCCCCAGCCCGACAGGTCGAACTTGAAGACGTAGTTCGGGGTGGTGACGAACACGTTGTCGCGGGCGACGGCCATGATGCCCCGGAAGATGGCGAGCACGCCGGAGATGAAGAGCATCACCGCGGCGAAGAGGGTCAGGCCGGTCGCGGCCGCCATGGTTCCGGCCGAGCGGTGATGCGTCGGGGTGGTGGCCATGGGGGGGACCTCCGTTCATTGCTCGGCTGCTGCTCACAGCCGCTCACCTGTGAGCGTGCGCCACATGGGCGCGGTGTTCCTCACCCGGGACGGGTGAGGACGCGACGCTCGTACGCCTGATCGACTGTTACCTCCGGGGTGATGCCCGGGTGAGTGCCCTCGGGGGTGTGCGGTAGGGTTGACCTGCGTGATCGGGCGGAACGCCGCAGGACGCGCACCGGGACGTGGCGCAGCTTGGTAGCGCACTTGACTGGGGGTCAAGGGGTCGCAGGTTCAAATCCTGTCGTCCCGACGTGTGAAGACGCAGGTCGAGGGTCCATGCCGGAACATCCGGCATGGACCCTCGCTGCATGTGGCGGCCGTGCCCGCGGCACGGTCGGCCTGTGCCGTTCCGCGGGCGCCACGCACTCGCCCGGCGCCCGGCCCCGCACTCAGCCTCAGCACAACGTGGCGACCGCAGTGCGGTACAGGAGGTCCTCCGCGTCGTCCCATGTGAAGCCGTTCTCGACCACGAGTGTGCGCCAGCCCGAAGGGCTGAACCAGAACCACAGCAGGCCCGCCGTCTGCTCGACCGTGTACGAGGGCGACGGGGTCAGGGCGTGCAGGTGGCGGGCGGCCGTGAGGAGCGCGTCACGGTACGCGGCGGTGTACCGCTCCCACAGTGCCTCGCCGTTGTCGTGGACGGGCAGCGCCTTGTGGATCGCCTCGTGGACCGTGAACCGGCCCTCGTTGCCGGAGCGGGTGCCGCGGGCCAGCTGCCGTAGCACCGACTGCGGAGTGTGCAGGGTGAGCAGCTCGGCGAGGGACCGCTCGTAGTCCGAGTCGGCCTCGCCCTGTTCCACGATCCGGTCCAGGATGTCGCCCTTGCTCCCGACGCTCGCGAACACGGTCTTCGAGGCGACACCGGCCGACGACGCGATGTCCGCGACGGTCACCCGGGCGTACCCGCGCTCGGCGAACAGTTCCGTGGCCCGCCGCAGGATCAGGGCGCGGGTACGGGCCGCTGCCCGTTCGCGCAGGGGGGAGACATAGGGGCGTGGGGAGGGCATAAGGCCATCCTGATGAACGTGATCACGTGGTTGGCTATTCAATAGGTCAACTATAACCTCAATTATGCGCGACGCCGCCGTCGGTCCGCTTCCGTGACGGTGCCCTCGACCGGGCCCCGCCGCCCACCGCCGTACGCATGCTCGCCTGGCGGGCAACCGGACGGGCCGCCCGAGCGGCCGACGGGGTCAGGGCGCGGACCGTCGCAGCGGCACCCTGCCGGGGGCCTGACGCGCGCTCCTCGGCGCCCAAAGGCGGCTCCAGTAGGCGCAGTTGCGCAGTTCGCCCGCGTTGTCGACGTCATCAGCCCGCCCCGACGCCCCCGAAGCGAGGCGCCGGGCCGGGCATGACGTTCAGGACAGGCAGCCGACGTGCGCCAGGGCCTGCTTGAGCAGCACACCCTGGCCGCCCGGCATCTCGCTCTGGACCACCTCGGAGGCGGCCTCCTGCGGGCTGAACCACACCAGGTCCAGAGCGTCCTGACGGGGACGGCAGTCACCGGCGACGGGAACGATGTAGGCGAGGGCGACGGCATGCTGGCGGGGATCGTGGAACGGTGTGATCCCCTGCGTCGGGAAGTACTCGGCGACGGTGAAGGGCTGGAGGGAGGGCGGGACGCGGGGGAGTGCCACGGGCCCGAGGTCCTTCTCCAGATGGCGCAGCAGGGCGTCCCGGACCCGTTCGTGGTGCAGGACCCGCCCGGCGACGAGAGTACGGCTGACGGTCCCGTCGGGCCCGATCCGCAACAGCAGTCCGACGCTGGTGACTTCACCGCTGTCGTCGACTCGGACGGGCACGGCCTCCACGTACAGGATCGGCATGCGGGCGCGCGCCATCTCCAGTTCGTCGGAAGTCAGCCAGCCGGGCGTGGTTTCGGTCGTGTCAGGCATTGCCTGATCGTACGGTCAACACCTCGCGTTGTCCGCGTGTCACTCCAGGTCAGACGCAAGTCACACGGATGGCAGCCCGGCCGTGCGCGCGGGAGGGTGCGACGGAGGGGATTCAGCCATGTGTGGGCGCTTTCCGTCGCGCGACGCGGATTTTCCCGAACGGAGGGGAGCGTTCGGGCCGTGAAGATCGCACACTCATGTGCTGGGTGGGGAATCCTCGGTCTCCAGAGTCTCCAGAGCCTCCTGCATCTCTGAAGGCTCTTCAGTCTCTTGCAGCCGTCCCCGCACAGGTCGTTGAACCGTTCCGAAAGGAAGGATCCACTGTGCCAAGGAGAATACGACGCACCGGAGCGAGACATGTTCTGGCGCTGGGGGCCGCGGCGGTCGGCGGGGTGGTCGCGCTGACGGGCGCCGCCGCGGTGCCGGCGAGCGCCTCCCCGGGCGGCGCACGGCACCTGGACTACGTCGCCCTGGGCGACTCCTACGCATCCGCGCCGGGGGTCCCCGACCAGGTGGACGCCAACTGCAGCAGGTCCGATCACAACTACCCCTCGCTGGTGGCCGCCCACCAGCGGGCGCGGCTGACGGACGTCACCTGCTCCGGAGCGACCACCGCCGAGATGACCGCCCCTCAGGGCACCGCCCCCGCCCAGTTCGACGCCCTGAGCCGGAGAACCGACCTGGTCACCCTCAGCATCGGCGGCAACGACGCCGGGTTCAGCTCGGTCCTCGGCACCTGTGCCCGGCTGACCTCCTCCGACCCGGCCGGGGCCCCGTGCCGCGCGTACTTCACCAGCGGTGGCCACGACCGGCTCAAGGACACGATCGAGCAGACGGCCGCGAAGGTCGCCCGGGTGGTTCGCGGTGTCCACCAGCGCTCCCCGCACGCCCGGGTCCTGGTGGTCGGCTACCCGGACCTGCTCCCGGACAGCGGGGTCGGCTGCACGAGCAGTTCGGTGCCGTTCGCCGCGGGGGACTTCGCGTATCTGCGGGACACCGAGAAGGAACTCAACGCGATGATGGCGCGGGTGGCGTACCGGGGAGGCGCCCGTTTCGTCGACACCTATGGACCGACCGTCGGGCACGACCTCTGCCAGGCCCCCGGCACGCGCTGGATGGAGTCGCTCGCCCCGAGCATGCCGGCCGCACCGTTCCACCCCAACGCACTTGGTGAGCAGGCCATGGCCAGGGCCGTCGAGCGCGCCCTGGCCTGCCACAGGCCGCCGCGCCGGTGACGGAAACACCCGGCACGGCGCCGACGGCGCCCTGAGCCGGGCCGCCGCTCGAACGGCTGCCCGCCCGCCGTCACCCGGGGGCGGGCAGCCCGCGTGCGACGGCGCCTGAGGGGCGGTCCGTGGCCCTCCGGCGCTCGGTGATCCAGTAGGCAAACGCCTGGGCGGGCAGGGCCGCGCCGAGAACGCCGACCGCGCCCCACCCCGTGCCGCGCGACGTGTCAGGGCCGTCCGGCCGCCCGTACCGGGTGCTTGCTCATGATCGAGACCCGGTTGAACGCGTTGATCGTGAGGGCGACCCAGATCACCGCGGAGATCTGGTCGTCGGAGAACACGGCGCGGGCCGCGTCGTAGGCGGACTCCTGCGCGGCGGCGTCGGACGGCTCGGTGACCGCCTCCGCCAGGGCGAGGGCCGCGCGTTCCGCGGGTGTGAACACCTCGGTGTCCCGCCAGGCCGCCAGAACACCCAGTCGCTGCGTGGTCTCGCCAGCGCGCAGCGCGGCCCTGGTATGGACGTCGAGACAGTATGCGCAGCCGTTGAGCTGCGACACCCGGAGGTTGACCAGTTCGACCAGGGTGCGCTCGAGGTCCGCCTCGGCGGCGACCGTCCGCACGGCCTCGGACGTCTGGAGCAGCGCGTGATATGCCTTGGGGCTCTGCTTGTCGATGAAGATCCGCTGGGCTGCGGACTGCGTCGTGCTGGTGCTCAACCTGGGCTCCTTCAAGGGGTTCGGCGCTGGTCACAACGTGGTGCCGCCGTGCGTGATTCCCGGGCCCGGCCTCGCTGCCGGGCAGGGCCCCGATCGGCGTCCCGGGATCACTGTATAGTGGTTGAATGTAAAACTACTATGGAGGTGAAGGTGTCGGAGATCGAGGTCTTCTCCCCGCGCGATGTTCCGCTGGGCGGTCCCCGGGCGATGACCGTGCGCCGCACCCTGCCGCAGCGGGCACGGACACTGATCGGGGCCTGGTGCTTCGCGGACCACTACGGTCCCGACGACGTCGCAGAGACCGGCGGCATGGTGGTCGCCCCGCACCCGCACATGGGTCTGCAGACGGTGAGCTGGCTGTTCAGCGGGGAGATCGAGCACCGGGACAGCCTGAGCAGCCATGCCTTCGTGCGGCCCGGCGAGCTGAACCTCATGACGGGCGGGTACGGCATCAGCCACTCCGAGGTCTCGACCGAGCGGACCACGGTCCTGCACGGGGTCCAGCTCTGGGTGGCCCTCCCCGGCGAACACCGCGACACCGCACGGGACTTCCAGCACTACGTACCCGAGCCCGTGCGTACCGACGGGGCCGTGATGCGGGTCTTCCTGGGCTCCCTGGCCGGAAGCGACTCCCCGGTGCGCACCTTCACGCCCCTGCTCGGCGCCGAGATCCTCCTCGAACCGGGAGCATCGCTCACCCTCGCAGTCGACCCGGCCTTCGAACACGGTCTGCTCGTCGACCACGGTGACGTCCGCCTCGCCGGCACTCCGCTGCGCCCGGCGGAGCTGGGCTACTCACCCACGGGCACCGGCACATTGACCCTGGCGAACGAATCGCAGGACACGGCCAGGACGGTCCTTCTCGGCGGCACGCCCTTCGAGGAGGAGATCGTCATGTGGTGGAACTTCATCGCCCGGACCGGCGAGGAGATCGCACAGGCCCGCAAGGACTGGATGGAAGGCACCCGCTTCGGCGTGGTCCACGGCTACGACGGCGCCCCCCTGCCCGCACCGGAGCTGCCGAACGTGCCGTTGAAGCCACGAGGGAGCAGCCGCTGACCTCGGCCGTACGAACCGGCCGCCTTCGCCGCTGAGGCTGTGCCGGCCACGCCGACGACGGTCTCCGAGCTCGACGGCTCGCACTCGCCCTTCCGGTGCCTCGGCACCGGCACGGCGGGGACGAATCGATTCACGGGTTCCAGAAGAACGAGACGTGCACCCTGTCGAAGCGCCGCTCGGCCAGGTCCTGTCGCGGGATCACCCAGTGCAGGGTCGACCCCTCCCGTTCGTCGAGATCGATGTCCCACTGGGCGAGCAGTACCCATTCCTCGGGGGCGGGCAGCTTCGCGGCGGCGCCCGGGTCCTGTGCCCTCACCGCCCGCACCGCGTCCTTCGCGGCGTCTGTGACAGGGTCCGATTCCGTGCACTCGTGGGAGGCGTAGCCGCCGATCCTCAGCGGACCGTCGATGACGATGCTGTAGGAAATGTCGTTCCACGCATCGGCCAGTTCCTCCCAATGGGGGTGCCCGGGGAGCTGAGCGCTGCGGGGAACCTCCGGGGACGTGCTCAAGTAGTGGTACGGCAGGGAGACATCGGCCGACAGCCGCAGCTCGTCGTCGGGAAACTGCTCGTAGAGGGCCAGGTATTCGTCGTCCTCGTCGATCTCCTTGCCATGGACGACAGCGTTCCTCGTCTTTCGCTCCTCGACGGGCGTCCCTGCCGGTATGTACACGACCTCACCAGCGCTGTCGGCGCTGTCGGGGTCCATCAGATCGGGGAAGCCGAAGAGCAGCAGATGGCCATCGGGCGGCAGCGGGAGGCCCGTCACCTCCGCGGGCAGGGACGCGCAGTCGAGGGTGGCGAGCAGGGGAAAGCGCGGGTCGTGGGCGTCGACGGGCAGCATCAGCGGACCGCCGAACCGGCCGACGACCCGACCGTCCCCGCTCGTGACGAGTGTCCCTGACGGGCGGGCGATGGCGATCCACCGATCGACGTCCTCGGGTGGAATGCCGCGCTTCAGCGCTTCCGCACGGAACGGCGCCAGACGACGGAGGAGTTCAGGAGTCATGGGACCAACGTAGGCCCGAGGTCTGACAACCCGGGATCGGCCCGGCTGTATGGGCATGAACGCCAGGGAGCCGGGTGCGTCTGCCTGTGTCTGCAAGGCGACCTGACGTCCCGTGAACAGAGTCGCCGGCGCGGCAGCGGACCTACCGCTGAAGGGCGCCCGACGCCGGTGGAGCCAGCTCTCATCCGCGGTCCAGGACGCGCGTGTCCCGCACGCGGACGGCTTCCGCGTGCGGGACACGTGTTCACGTCGTACGGATCAGCTTGTGGTCAGGGCGGTGTCGTCCACGACGAAGCTGGTCTGCAGCGAGGAGTCCTCCACGCCGTTGAACTTCAGGGTGACCGTCTGGCCCGCCAGCGAGGACAGGTCGAAGGTCTTCTGGCTGTACCCGGAAGCCTTGTTGAGGTTCGAGTAGGTGGCCAGGGTCTTCGAACCGGCGGTGACCGTGAGCTTGTCGTACTGAGTGCTCGTGGTGGTCTCCGACGTGTCGATGTGCAGGTAGAAGGTGAGCGTGGCCTTGCAGCCGGACGGGATCGTCACCGACTGGGACAGCGTGTCGGTGTGCGAGGAGCCGTAGCCGTCGAGCCAGGCGTAGTAGGAGCCGCTGTGCGCCGCCTCACCGCTGTCGTTGGTGATGACACCGCTGGTCGCGGTCCAGCCGGTGCTGCCCGACTCGAAGCCCGGGTTGGCCAGGAGCTGGGACGACGTGCAGCCGCCGCCACCGCCGGAGCCGACGGTCCAGGTGAAGGAGGTGGAGCCGGAGGCGCCGGTGGAGTCGGTCGCGGTGACGGTGACCTGGTAGGTGCCCGCGGTGGAGGCCGTGCCGGAGATCAGGCCGGTCGAGCTGTTGATGGACAGGCCGGTCGGCAGGCCGGAGGCGCTGTACGTGAGCGAGGCGCCGCCGCTGTCGGTGGCCTGGATCTGGAGGCTGACCGAGCCGCCGGTCGTGGTGGACTGGCTGCCGGGGTTGGTGACGGACACGGTGTTGCCGCCACCGCCACCGCCGCCGGACGAGAAGGCGGTCGTGCCGTTGGGGGTGCCCCAGCCGGTCGGGCCGTCGTAGCCGGTGCCCGCGGTGCAGAGGTACGACGGGGAGCAGCTGCCGTTGTTGCCGCTGGTCACGTCGTACAGGTTGCTGGTGTGCTGGTAGGGGTACTTGGCCGGGTAGTCACTCGCGCCCGGGGTGCCCGCGAGGGCGTAGACGGAGGCGATGATCGGCGAGCTGGCGCTGGTGCCGCCGTAGACCGCCCAGCCGGAGCCGCCGTAGGTGTCGTAGACGGCCACGCCGGTGGCCGGGTCGGCGACCGCGGAGACGTCGGCCTCCACGCGCTTGGAGCAGCCGGTGTCGGTCTGCCAGCTCGGCTTGGCGTCGTAGGCGGAGCAGCCGGAGCCGGTGCCCTCGGTGGAGCTGGTGTTCCACACCGACTCGCTCCAGCCGCGGGAGTTGGAGGAGGTGTTCAGCGCGGTGCCGCCGACGGCGGTCACGTACTGGGACGTGGCCGGGTACTCGGCACCGTAGCCGGAGTCGCCCGCGGAGACGGTGATCGCGACGCCCGGGTGCTTGAAGTACTGGGTGTCCTCGCTGGTCTGGGAGGAGGACTCGGAGCCGCCCCAACTGTTGGAGACGAACTTGGCGCCCAGCGAGACCGCCTCGTTCTCGGCGGTGCCGAGGTCGCTGTCGTTCGCGGAGTTGGCCTCGACCAGGACGATGCTGCAGTTCGGGCAGACCGCGCTGACCATGTCGATGTCGAGCATTTCCTCACCGGCCCAGCCGCTGTCGTTCGTGGGCAGCGAGGTGGTCGAACCGGTCTGGCTGACCTGCTTGAAGCAGCCGTTGGCCTTGCTGCAGGCGGACAGGCCGAAGGTGGAACGGTAAGTGGCCAGGTCCGACTCCGCGTTCGGGTCGTTGTACGCGTCGACGATGCCGACCGTCATGCCCGAACCGGCCGCGGTGGGCAGGTTGTAGGCACTGTGCAGGTTCGCCGGGGAGAGGCCGGACGGCGCTGCGGCGGCGAGCGCCGAGGCGAGCCGCTGCTTGATGTCGGTGCGACGCTCGGCGAAGCAGGACGCCTGGCCGGGCTTCGCGGTGGCGCACAGGTGAGTGGTGGGGACCTTCTCTCCAGCTGCGCCGGTGGAGTGGTAGGCCTGCCGCTCGGGAGCGGTCAGCGCCTTGCTGTTCTGCGTGATCGTGGACGTGTGCGGGCTTGCTGCCGTGGCCTGGGCTCCGGCCGTCGGCGCGGCGACGAATCCCGCGAACGTCAGGGCGAAGGCGGGGAAGGCGGTGAACAGGAGTCTTCGCAGGCTCCGTCTGCGGCCGCTCGGGTGTGATTCGCGCATGAGGTGCTGCCTCCATCGAAAAGTGGGGTTTCTCGCACTGGTCGGGCAGGCCCGTGACGCGCACAGCGGCAGCAAACGCGGTCATGGGCATGTCATGTACGACGTACATGACAACGCGCGACGGGAAACGTAGCTCCGTTCCGATGGGACCGGCAGTGCCCCGCAGGAGTTCTTTGCTCATCCATGGGCGCGGAAGAAAAGTTTTGGCCCCCGGTTGCCCGATTCGTGGAAGAGGTCACGTGGCGTCAGTGCCCGGCCGAAGGGAGCCGAGCCGGATCTCCGCCGACCTGGTCCGAACGGACGGTTCGCGAGCGGACGCGCCGAACAGGCCCCGCACGCATCCGACCCGGCGGGGCGCTCAGCCCCCTCCCCCTCCCTGTGGCTAGTTGCTGCAGTTGGTCACGGGCTGGGGGCTGAGGAGGCAGTTGGTGGGCGTGTTGCCGGTGAATGTGGTCGAGCCGTCGACGGTGGTGATGGCCACTCCGGTCGAGACGCCGCCGGGAGCGGGGGCGCTCGGGGCGATGTTGTCGTTCACGCTCGACGTGGCGAACGAGAACGTTCCGTCCACGTTGAAGATGCCCCCGGCGGCGGAGCCGGTGCCGGTCACCTTGTTGGCGTCGATGTGGGAGTCCGTCAGCGACACCGACACATCGCCGTCCCCGTTCGCGGCGTGGAGGCCGCCGCCCTGGGAATAGCGGCCGGAGGCCAGGTTGCGGGTCAATGTGGTGCCGTTCTGCAACGTCAGCGTGGTCGGCGCCGCATTGCCGGTCGCGCGTACCGCGATGCCCCCGCCGATACCGCCCGCGCCGATGACCTGATTGTCGGAGACCGTGGTCTTGTCCAGGGTGAGCGGGCCGAACTCCAGGTGGATGCCGCCGCCCCCGTTGGCGGAACCGTCGGTGCCGGTGAAGCCCTTGACGACGTTTCCGCTGATCGTGGAGTCCACGAACGTGATGGATCCGGACAGGTTCTGCTCGATGTCGACTCCGCCCCCGCCACTGAAGCTGTTCGTGACCCGGTTGTCCGCGATCGTGGTACCGGTGACGGTCAGCGGGCCGTCGCCCACGAAGCTGAGCCCCCCACCGGATCCCCGTGCGGTGTTGTCGCTGATGACGCTGTTCGTGATGGTCGACGTCAGGCCGGTGTTGAGGAACACCCCGCCGCCGGCGTCGCTGGTGCGGTTGCCGGAGACTGTCACGGAGTTCAGCATGACCGCGTTGTTCGAGCCCACGGCCATGATGCCGCCACCAGTACTCGTGGAGCGGTTGTCGTTGACGGTGCCACGGGTGAGGGAGAGCGTCGTACCGGAGCCGGCGAAGATCGCACCGCCGAAGAGGGCCGAGCTGCCCTGGAAGTTCACGTCCGTGGTGGTCAGGGACCCCGCACCGGTGTTGAGGTTCACCCCGCCACCGCTGGTGCCGCCGTTGCCGTTCATGACGGTCAGGGTGTCCATGGTCAGCGATGTGTTGCCGACATTCAGGATCCGGAAGTTGGTGGTGGCGTTCGGGTCGCGGCGGATGGTGGCGTGGTTGCCGTGGATCACCAGAGGCTGCGTGATCGTCGGGAGCTGGCCGTCGGCATCCGTGAGCGTGTAGACGCAGTACGACGCCAGGTTCAGGGTGTCGCCCGAGCCCGCGTTGGCGGCGGTGATCGCCGCGATCAGGTCCGTCGTCGAACAGTCCACGTCCGTGTCCGCATACGCCGGGGCCGCCGTCGCCGCCCCCGCCAGCAACGTCACCGCCGCCACGACCGCCCCGGGGGCACCTCTCAGCCCCCTGAGGCCGGGGGAGTGCGCTCTTCGCCGACCCATCGCGTTCTCCTCCACAGGTCCGAGCCCACACCTGCCGCCCCGACCGGGCGACGCACCATACGTAACGGCTGGTCGTCCTCCACGAGCCCGACATGCCGAAAGCCGCCGTCCCTGCCACCCCGCCGGAGTGCAGCACTCGACCCGAACAGCCCCCGAGGCGCACGGATCACCGGATGTGGTGGAATTTCATCGGCCGGGGCCACGAGGACATCGTCTGGGCCCGCGAGGAGTGGCAGAACGCCTCCGACCGCTTCGGCACGGTCGAGGGATACCCAGGGGGACCGCCTGCCCGCCTCTTTCCCGCCGAACGCCGTGATCGTGCCGCGCGCGGACCCGCCGCGGCACCGACCTCCAGTTGAAAGGCTTCCCATGAACGAGCCGAGCCCCGAGCCGTCCGCC
This sequence comes from Streptomyces sp. NPDC047022, assembly GCF_040644155.1. NCBI lineage: Bacteria > Bacillati > Actinomycetota > Actinomycetes > Kitasatosporales > Streptomycetaceae > Streptomyces > Streptomyces sp. NPDC047022. Next base: position 168,742 of record NZ_JBEYVV010000010.1, read on the forward strand.
GCCGTGACCGTCGAACGCGTCGACGCCAAGCACCGCTACGAGATCCGGGTCGACGGCGAGCGCGCCGGTCTGGCCGCCTACCGCGACCGCGGTGCGCAGCGCGTCTTCCATCACACGGTCGTCTTCGACGCCTTCGCCGGGCGCGGCCTCGCGGGGCAGCTGGTCCAGCGGGCACTGGACGACGTCCGCAAGGCCGGGATGCGTATCGTGCCGGTCTGCCCCTATGTGGCCAAGTTCCTTACGAAGCACGAGGAGTACACCGACATCACCGACCCCGTCACCCCCGAGGTCCTGGAGTGGCTGGAGTCGGAACTGGGCTGACACCCCGCCGCCCGCCCACGTGGGCGGACACGCAGACCGCCCCGGCCGGAACCGATCCGGCCGGGGCGGCTGTCGTACGGGCGTGCCGCGGGGGTGTCGCTTACGCGAGGGACGCCAGCGCCTGGTTCCAGGTGGCCGACGGGCGCATGACCGCGGCGGCCTTGGCGGGGTCGGGCTGGTAGTAGCCGCCGATGTCGGCCGACTTGCCCTGGACTGCGTTCAGCTCGTCGACGATCTTCTGCTCGTTCGCGGAGAGCGTCTCGGCCAGCGGGGCGAACGCCTTGGCCAGCTCGGCGTCGTCGGTCTGCCGCGCCAGCTCCTGTGCCCAGTAGAGGGACAGGTAGAAGTGGCTGCCGCGGTTGTCGATGCCGCCGAGGCGACGCGTCGGCGACTTGTCCTCGTTGAGGAAGGTCGCCGTGGCGCGGTCGAGGGTGTCCGCGAGCACCTGGGCACGCTGGTTGCCGGTGGTCTTCGCGTACTGCTCCAAGGACGGCACCAGGGCGAAGAACTCACCGAGGGAGTCCCAGCGCAGGTAGTCCTCCTTGACCAGCTGCTGGACGTGCTTGGGGGCGGAGCCGCCCGCGCCCGTCTCGAAGAGGCCGCCGCCCGCCATCAGCGGGACCACCGACAGCATCTTGGCGCTGGTGCCCAGCTCCAGGATCGGGAACAGGTCCGTCAGGTAGTCGCGCAGCACGTTGCCGGTGACGGAGATGGTGTTCTCGCCTCGGCGGATGCGCTCCACCGACAGCTTGGTGGCCTCGACGGGGGACAGGACGCGGATGTCCAGGCCCTCGGTGTCGTGCTCCGTCAGGTACTGCTTGACCTTGGCGATCAGGTTGGCGTCGTGGGCGCGGGTCTCGTCCAGCCAGAACACCGCCGGGTCGCCGGTGGCGCGGGCGCGCGTGACGGCGAGCTTCACCCAGTCCTTGATCGGTGCGTCCTTGGTCTGGCAGGCGCGGAAGATGTCGCCCGCGGAGACCGTCTGCTCCAGGACGACGTTGCCGGCCTGGTCGACCAGGCGGACCGTGCCGGTGACCGGGATCTCGAAGGTCTTGTCGTGGCTGCCGTACTCCTCGGCCTTCTGCGCCATGAGGCCGACGTTCGGGACCGAGCCCATGGTGGCCGGGTTGTAGGCGCCGTGGGCACGGCAGTCGTCGAGCACGGCCTGGTAGACGCCCGCGTAGGAGGAGTCCGGCAGGACCGCGAGGGTGTCGGCCTCTTGGCCGTCCGGGCCCCACATGTGGCCGGAGGTGCGGATCATGGCCGGCATGGAGGCGTCCACGATGACGTCGGAGGGGACATGCAGGTTGGTGATGCCCTTGTCGGAGTCGACCATGGCCAGAGCCGGGCCGTCGGCCAGCTCGGCCTCGAAGGACGCCTTGATCGCGGCGCCCTCCGGCAGGCCCTCCAGGCCCTTGAGGATGCCGCCCAGGCCGTCGTTCGGGGTCAGGCCGGCGGTGGCGAACGTCTCGCCGTACTGCGCGAAGGTCTTCGGGAAGAAGGCGCGCACCACGTGGCCGAAGACGATCGGGTCGGAGACCTTCATCATCGTGGCCTTCAGGTGCACGGAGAAGAGAACGCCCTCCTCCTTGGCGCGGGCGACCTGCGCGGTCAGGAACTCGCGCAGCGCGCCTACACGCATCACGGAGGCGTCCACGACCTCGTCCGCGAGCACCGGTACCGACTCGCGCAGCACGGTGGTGGAGCCGTCGTCGCCCTTCAGCTCGATGCGCAGCGCACCGGCCTCGGAGATCACCACGGACTTCTCGGTGGAGCGGAAGTCGTCCACGCCCATGGTCGCCACATTCGTCTTGGACTCGGCGGTCCATGCGCCCATGCGGTGCGGGTGGGTCTTGGCGTAGTTCTTGACCGACGCGGGAGCGCGGCGGTCGCTGTTGCCCTCGCGCAGGACCGGGTTCACGGCCGAGCCCTTGATCTTGTCGTAACGGGCGCGGATCTCCCGCTCCTCGTCGGTCTTCGGCTCGTCCGGGTAGTCCGGCAGCGCGTAGCCCTGGCCCTTGAGCTCGGCGACGGCGGCCTTGAGCTGCGGGACGGACGCCGAGATGTTCGGCAGCTTGATGATGTTCGCGGCGGGGGTCTTCGCCAGCTCACCCAGCTCGGCGAGGTGGTCGCCGATCCGCTGGTCCTCGGTCAGGTACTCGGGGAAGACCGCGAGGATGCGCCCGGCCAGCGAGATGTCCCGGGTCTCCACGGCGACACCCGCCTGCGAGGCGTAGGCCTGGACCACCGGCAGGAAGGAATACGTCGCCAGGGCCGGGGCCTCGTCAGTGTGTGTGTAAATGATGGTCGAGTCAGTCACCGGGTGCTCCGCTCCACGTCTGCAACATTGCTCGACATCAAGATATCTCGTGATCGACCCTGGCTCGACAGGGGTCCGCACCGACCCGGGACGTGCCGTGTCCGCGCGGGGCGGCCGGGATTTCGCACACGTCCTGGGCCGGGCGTCCGTGCGCGCCGGTGCCGTCGCGCTTCACATGTCCAGCAGAGCGGCGGTGTGCGTGCCGTCCTGCTCGACGACCACCGTCCCGTCGCCGGCGCGCTGCTGCGGTATCACGGCCGAGGCCTGCTGGAGCGCGACCGTCCGGGCCGGCGCCGGGATCCGGATTCCCTCGGCCCGGTAGCGCTTGTGCAGCCGCTTGATGAACTCGTGCTTGATGCGGTACTGGTCACTGAACTCGCCGACGCCGAGGATCACCGTGAAGCCGATCCGGGAGTCGCCGAACGTGTGGAAGCGGATGGCCGGCTCATGGTCCGGGACCGCACCGGTGATCTCCGTCATCACCTCGGCGACGACCTCGGTGGTGACCTTCTCGACATGCTCCAGATCGCTGTCGTAACCGACCCCGACCTGTACCAGGACCGTCAGCTGCTGCTCGGGACGGGTGTAGTTGATCATGTTCGTCCGGGCGAGCTGCCCGTTGGGGATGACGACGAGGTTGTTGGAGAGCTGGCGGACGGTCGTCTGCCGCCAGTTGATGTCCATGACATAGCCCTCCTCGCCGCTGCTCAGCCGGATGTAGTCGCCGGGCTGGACGGTCTTCGAGGCCAGGATGTGGATGCCCGCGAAGAGGTTGGCGAGGGTGTCCTGGAGCGCGAGCGCGACGGCCAGACCGCCCACGCCCAGCGCGGTGAGCAGCGGCGCGATGGAGATGCCCAGTGTCTGCAGCATCACCAGGAAGCCCATGGCCAGCACCACGACACGGGTGATGTTCACGAAGATCGTGGCCGAACCGGCGACCCCGGACCGTGACTGGGTGACCGACCGCACCAGGCCGGCGATCACTCGGGCGGCGCTCAGCGTCGCGACGAAGATCAGCAGCACGCTCAGGATCTGGTCGACGTGGTGCTGCACCGTCCGGGTGAGAGGCAGCAGCGCCGCCGCGGAGGCCGCGCCGCCGGCGATCGCGGCCCACGGAACCACGGTCCGCAGGGCGTCCACGATCACATCGTCACCGCTCCACTTGGTGCGGCTCGCGTGTGTGCCCAGCCAGCGCAGCAGCATCCTCAGCAGGAACGCTCCCACGAGTCCCGCGGCCAGGGCTGTTCCGGCGAGCATCAGGTCGTCGAGGGTGACGGCACGGTTCATCGGTCACCTCCCGCGCCGGAGAGAGGGCCCCAAAACCGGATGTGAGGGTATGTCACCTTGCCACCTGCTCGAATCACGGACTGCACGATCACCTCCGGCGTGCGTGCGCCGCCGGAGCGGGCACTCATCCTGCCGTACGCCGCTGCCGGTCCGTCACCGGGCCGGTCACCAGCAGCCCTTGAGGTCCGGCAGGGCCGCGGGATCCGGGAAGACCGCGAGGTCCGGGACGAGCCGATCCGTGCGCGGGCGTCACAGGTCCGTGAACGACCCGTGCCGTCCGGCCCCCGACGCGAAACGGGCGGCACCCTCCTGGCTCCCGGCCAGTACGTCCATGCCGTACCGCAGTTCGCCCCGCATCGCCGCCGCCTCGTCCAGGCCCTCCTGGTCGAGTACGGAGGCGCGGTCGCCGCGCAGGCACGGCTGCGGGAAGCGGCCGATGAGCGTGGCCAGTTCCTCGGCCTCGGTCCGGGCGCGGCCCGTCGGCACGACACGGTTGGCGAGGCCCATCTCCCGTGCCTCCTGTGCCGTGACGGGGCGCCCGGTGAGGATCATGTCCATCGCCCTGCTGGTCCCGATCAGCCGCGGCAGCCGCACCGTTCCGCCGTCGATGAGCGGAACGCCCCAGCGGCGGCAGAAGACACCGAACACGGCGTCCTCCTCGGCCACCCGCAGATCGCACCACAGCGCCAGTTCGAGCCCGCCGGCCACCGCGTGCCCGGCGACCGCCGCGATCACCGGCTTCGACAGCCGCATCCGGGTCGGTCCCATCGGACCGTCGCCGTCCTCCGCCACGCGGTTGCCGCGCTCGGTGCCGATCGCCTTGAGGTCCGCGCCCGCGCAGAACGTCCCGCCCTCGCCCCAGAGAACCGCCACCCGGGCCGAGTCGTCGGCCTCGAACTCGCGGAAGGCGTCGGCCAGCGCGGCGGCGGTGGGCCCGTCCACCGCGTTACGGGCCTCGGGGCGGGAGAGGACGACTGTGGTGACGTACCCCTGGCGTTCGATCCGGACCGGCATCGGGCTGTCCCTTCGGAGGGCGGGAGGACTGGGCGGGAGGACTGGGCGGGAGGACTGGGCGGGAGGACTGGAAGGCTGGCCCGAATGAGGTTACTCGCGAGTAGATGCGCTGTCCGGCCGATGCGATGTCCGGCCGCCGGCTGATCGGGCCGGCGCCCGATGCTCGGCCGGTCGAGCAGGTGTCCGGCGATCGAACGGTCGGTCCGGTGTCCGGTGTCCATCCGTACCGTCGGCGTCAGATCACCTTCAGCCGCATCAGTGCCCCCAGCGTGAGCGCCCCGGGCAGCAGCGGCAGCCACACCGTGATGATCCGGAAGGCCAGGACCACCGCCGTCGCCACGGCCACCGGGCCGCCCGCCGCGACGAGGGCCACCACCAGGGCCGCCTCCACCGAGCCGATGCCGCCCGGCGTGGGCACGGCGGCGACCGCGAGCGTCGCCGCGAGGTAGGCGATGGCCATGTGCGCGGGCGGGACCGGAAGCTCCATCGCCCGGCCCACCGCGGTCAGCCCGGCCGCCTGCAGTACGGGAAAGGCCAGCGATCCGCCCCACAGGGCCAGCGCCCGGGCGGGCCGGGAGTGCACCGTGCGGGCCTCGTACAGCGCCGTACGCAGGAAGGAGAGCACCGCCGTACGCAGCCGCCGTACCGACAGGAGCACCGCCACCGCGACGCACACCGCACCGGCGGCGGCGAACAGCAGCGGTCCGGCCGCCGAGGAGGGGACGACACCGCCCAGACGCAGCGCGTCCGGGAAGGCGACGAGCAGGACCAGCAGCAGACCGGTCCGGGTGATCGCCTCGGCGAGCATGTACAGCGCGAGCGCAGCCGATGAGCGGGCCAGCGGCACCCCGCACACCGTCATGAAGCGCAGATTGACCGCACTGGCGCCCAGGCCGGTCGGCAGCAGATGGTTCGCCGCGCCCGCCGCGAACTGCGTGGCGAGCAGACGGCGTGCGGGCAGGCGCTGCACCACCGCGCCCTGCCGGGTGAACGCCGCGGCGACCCAGGTCAGACAGGTCGCGGCGGCGGCCACCACCAGCCAGGGCCACTCCGCCGACCGGAGATGGCCGAAACCCTCCGCGAGCACCGACCGGTGCTGCACCGCGACCACGAGCACCAGCGCGAGCGGGACGAGGCACAGGACCTGGCGGACCGGGAGACGTCTGGGGAGTCCCTGAGGGAGACGTACGGCAGTCACATCGGCAGAGGTTTTCCGCGCCGCACCAACGTGAGGTTGCGTGTGTGCGGACACCGCCTGACGTGCCGGGCAAGGCACGGGAGAGCCGGGAGCACCCGGAGCGCCGGGGTACGGACCTGCCGGGACGGCCGTGGCGGCTGGGACTGCAGGGGCTGCGGGGGCTGCGGGGGCGACCCGGGTGCGGGCCTCGGCATCCGACGGGCGCCGGATGCGCCGAAGGTTGACCTCAAGGTTGCTTGAGGTTCTAACGTCTCTCCCATGAGCATGGAGACCACCGCATGGCAGCAGCTGCACAGCGTCATGACCGCGCAGCAGGAGCGCCGCCCCTTCGCCCGCGCCACGCTGAGCCGCATCGGGGCGTTCGCCCGCCCGCACCGCCCCCGTATCGCGCAGTTCGTGGTGGTGAGCGTGGTGACCGCGCTGCTGGCCGTCGCCACCCCGGTGCTGGCCGGCCACGTCGTCGACGCGATCGTGTCGCACGGCGACCGCGGCACCGTCGTACGGCTGTCGTTGTTCATCGCCCTCATCGCGCTCGCCGAGGCGGCACTCGGACTGCTCGGGCGCCGGCTTTCGGCCACCCTGGGGGAGAGCCTCATCCTCGATCTTCGGACGGCTGTGTTCGATCATGTGCAGCGCATGCCGGTCGCGTTCTTCACACGCACTCGTACGGGAGCGCTCGTCTCCCGTCTCAACAACGACGTCATCGGCGCCCAGCGCGCCTTCAGCAACACCCTGTCGGGAGTCGTCGGCAACGTGGTCACCCTGCTGCTCACGCTCGCGGTGATGCTGACCCTGTCCTGGCAGATCACCCTGCTCGCCCTCGTACTGCTGCCGGTCTTCGTCATCCCGGCGCGACGCATGGGCAGCCGCATGGCGCGCCTGCAGCGGGAGGCGGCCGACCTCAACGCCGCGATGGGCACCCGGATGACCGAGCGCTTCTCCGCGCCCGGCGCCACGCTGGTCAAGCTCTTCGGGCGCCCGGACGAGGAGTCCGCCGAGTTCGCGGCGCGGGCGCGGCGGGTGCGTGACATCGGGGTGCGTACGGCGATGGCGCAGTCGGCGTTCATCACCGCGCTCACGCTGGTCTCGGCCCTGGCGCTCGCCCTGGTCTACGGACTCGGCGGCTGGTTCGCGCTCCGCGGCAGCCTTCAGGCGGGTGCCGTCGTCTCGCTCGCCCTGCTGCTCACCCGGCTCTATGCCCCGCTCACATCGCTCGCGGGCGCGCGCGTCGAGGTCATGAGCGCACTCGTCAGCTTCGAGCGCGTCTTCGAGGTGCTCGACCTCGAGCCGCTGATCGAGGAGGCGCCGGATGCGCGGCAGGTCCCGGACGGACCGGTGGCGGTGGAGTTCCAGGACGTCCGCTTCGGCTACCCGGCCGCCGACAAGGTCTCCCTCGCCTCGCTGGAGGAGGTCGCCTCGCTCGACACACGCGGCGGGGCCGAGATCCTCCACGGCATCTCCTTCCGCGCCGAACCGGGGCAGACGGTCGCGCTCGTGGGCTCCTCCGGCGCCGGCAAGTCCACCATCGCGGCCCTGCTCCCACGGCTCTACGACGTCGAGGGGGGCGTGGTCCGCGTCGGCGGCGTCGATGTGCGCGAGCTGAGTGCCGTCTCGCTGCGCGCGACCCTCGGCATGGTCACCCAGGACGGCCATCTCTTCCACGACACGGTGCGGGCCAACCTGCTTCTCGCCCGCCCGGAGGCGACCGACGACGAGCTGTGGGACGCGGTGCTGCGGGCACGTCTCGACGACGTCGTCCGCGCCCTGCCCGACGGACTCGACACGGTGGTGGGCGAGCGGGGCTACCGTCTGTCGGGCGGCGAACGCCAGCGTCTGACCATCGCCCGGCTGCTGCTGGCCCGGCAGCGCGTCGTGATCCTCGACGAGGCCACCGCCCACCTCGACAACACCTCCGAAGCCGCCGTCCAGGAGGCCCTCGCGGAGGCGCTGGCGGGCCGTACCGCCGTCGTCATCGCCCACCGGCTGTCCACCGTACGAGCCGCCGACGCGATCCTCGTCGTGGAGGAGGGGCGGATCGTGGAGCGGGGCACGCACGAGGAGCTGCTGGTTGCGGGCGGGCGGTACGCACAGCTGTACCGGACGCAGTTCGCGCAGGTGGCGGGTGAGGACGGGGCGGACGACGCGGAGGCCGTGGCGTAGACCCCGGCGGGACGTCGTCGTGTTCCCGGTGGGCGCCCGAGCTGGGCGGCTCGTAGCGTGAAGGGGGGCGGCGGAGGGAGAGGCGGCGATGGCGGAGATGGACTACGCGGCGCTGTTCGCCGCCACCCCGAGCCCCTACCTCGTACTGGCCCCCGACCTGGTGATCGCGGAGGTCAACCAGGCATACCTGGACGCGACCAACCGGACCCGGGACGACCTGATCGGCCAGAACATCTTCGTGGCCTTCCCCGACAACCCGGACGACCCGGAAGCGGACGGTGTGCGGAACCTGAACGCCTCACTGCACCGTGTACTGATCTCCCGGCAGCCGGACACGATGGCGCTGCAGAAGTACGACATCCCGGTCATCGGCCGGCCTGGCGCGTTCGAGGAACGCTGGTGGTCTCCCGTCAACACGCCGATCCTCGCTCCGGACGGGAGCGTGGCGTGGATCATCCACCGCGCGGAGGATGTCACCGCCTATATGCAGACCCACGCCAGGGACGGCTGGAGTCCGTCCAAGCAGCTCACCGAGCGCGAGGCCCTGGAGGCGGAACTGTACGCACGCGCCCGCGAGCTCCAGCGGCTGAACGAGGAGCTGCGGCTCGCACACACCCGCGAGCGCACGGTGGCCGTCGCGCTCCAGGAGGCCATGCTCCAGGCACCCGATCTGGCCCACCACGAGAACGTGGCGGTGCGCTATCTGCCGGCGACCGGCTCCCTGAACGTTTGCGGCGACTGGTACGACGTGATCGATCTGTCCGAGACACGGTTCGCGGTGGCGGTCGGTGACGTCGTCGGCCACGGCCTGGAGGCAGCCGCAGTGATGGGGATGCTCCGCAGCGCGCTGAGCGCGGCCACCCGCGCGCTGGAGCGGCCCGCCCAGGCGCTGGAGGTTCTCGGCCTGTACGCCCGCTCGGTCGAGGGCGCGCTGAACACCACCGCGGTCAAGGCCATGGTGGACACGCGCAGCGAACTGATCATCTACAGCAGCGCGGGCCACCCGCCCCCCGTCCTCGTCCACCCGGACGGCACCTACGATCTGCTGGACCAGGCGACGGATCCGCCGCTCGGCGCCCGGCCCCAGCATGTGCCCCGGCCCCAGGCCGGCCAGACCTACACTCCCGGCGACACCCTTGTCCTCTACACCGACGGGCTGATCGAACGCCGTGGCGAGCATCTGGAGACGGGCCTGAGCCGGCTGACCGACGCCCTCTCCCACTACCGCGGCCTCGATCCGGAGCGTCTGTCGGACGCCCTGCTGGCGCAGCTCGGCGTGGCCGGTGGCGCACGGGACGACATCGCCCTGGTCGTCGTCCGTCTGTGACGGCGCGGGCCGGTGTCACGTGACCAGGATCTCCCGGGCAGCCTGTCCTGAAATCCCCCTTTCCTTGATAGAAAGGTCGAATATCTGCCCGATTTCATGCAGGAAAGTCCGCTCATGGCCCACGAGAGCACCACCGACCACCACATATTCGAGATGGACCTCTCCGTCGACGAAGCACGTCGGCGGGCGGAGTTCTTCGCGGCGATGGGACCCGACTGGGACCCGGTGGCGCGGCTGAAGGACGAGAACGAGGCGTACCGGATGCTCTACTCCGGTCTCGACGCCCAGCAGCAGGAGATCTACGACCGCCTTGTGGCGGCCGGAGTGCTGCCTCCCGATCTCGGAGGCGGTCATGCTTCCGATTGATCCCCACGCCGACAGGGCTCGCCGCGCCTGGCTGCCCTGTCCGCACTGCCGCGACCAGGACGGCTGCGAGGCCTGCACCGCGGGCCGCACCTGCCATGTGCACTGGCGGTATCTGCTGTCCAGCAAGGGCCATGTGGTCCATCTGCAGTGCCCGAACTGCGCCCATGTCTGGGACCAGGACACCTCCCGCTGACCGGTCCCTGGCCGGGGCGCGGGATCAGTAGTCCTTGAGCCGGAAGGCGCAGAGCTTCTCGAGGAGCCCGGCGTAGTCCGCGTTCTTGTGCCTGGCGAACTCCTCGTCCAGGTCCGCGTCCGCCCCCTCCGCCTGCAGCCGCTGGGCAATGCCGACCAGGGCGATCTGCTGGCATGTGGCCACGAACTCGCGCAGCTCGCTCTCGTACGCCGTGAAGGCGGCGCGGTGGTCTCCCGCGGCGGCCCGGAGTTCGCCCGCCAGGACATACGCGGCGGCCATGGCCATGGTGGTGCCCATGCCGGAGGCGGGGGAGGCGCAGTAACCCGCGTCGCCGAGGAGCGCGACCCGGCCGTGGGACCAGGACTCCATACGGATGTGCGCCACGGAGTCGAGATGGAAGTCGGGGGCGTCCCACATCTCCTTGAGCAGCCTCGGCATCTCCCACTCCGCGTTCGCGTAGGCGTCGGCCACCAGGCGCTTCTGCTCCGTGACATCGCGCGGAAGGAAGCGCGACGGCGGCTCGGCCGACTCGATACCGATGAAGACGCGCGTCTCCGCGTTGTCCCGGGCGGTCATCACCAACGCGCCCAGCAGGCCGCTGCCCGGCATCGGGTACGCCACTTCCCAGCGGTCCAGGCCGAGATGGTTGGACGCCGACCACACGCCGATATAGCCACCCAGGTGGTGGAGGTGGTCCTCCTCCGGCCCGAACACGAGCCGCCGCGTGGTCGAGTGCACCCCGTCGGCGCCGATGACCAGGTCGAAGGCGCGTGTCGTTCCGCTGCGGAACACGACCCGCACCTCCTTGTCGTCCTGCTCGAGGGCGGCGATGGAGTCGTCGAAGAGGTACTCGATGTCGCTGCCGCCCGCGTCGAACAGGATCCGGGCGAGGTCGTCGCGCAGGATCTCGATGTCGGGACTGTCGATCTGTCCGCCGCTGGCGGTGAACTCGGTGGTCCTGGACAGTTCGTTGCCGTCATGGCCGACGGTCGACATGCCGCGCAGGCCGGTGCACCGCGCGCGTACGGCATCCAGCACGCCCATGCGCTCGGCCACCTCCAGCGCCGGGCCCCGCACGTCGATCGCCTGCCCTCCGGGCCTCAGACCGTCGGCCCGCTCCACCACGGTGACGTCGAACCCGTACCGGCTCAGCCAATAGGCAAGGGTGGGGCCGGCGATGCTGGCGCCGGAGATCAGGACGCTCGTGGCCTTGGGGCTCGTCGGTTCCAAATGGGCGGTCATGGTGGACTCCTCATCGGTCGTCAGGTCTTGCGTGGATCCCAGACTGGCCGACGCCGCCGACGACGCACCGACAGGCCCGGACGGGGAGCCGACAAGTCGCCGACAGGACACCGACGGGACCCGTTCGGCACCCCGGCAGGTGCGGCAAGTCTCCGACGTGCACGGAATACGTGAAGTCAGTGCACCCACACTGAACTATGTGTAATGTGCACGCCGTTCTCGCGTCACCAAGGCCTGTCCCGCCCTACCTGGGAGAAACCATGAACGACGTCGAACCGACGGTCCTGTACGAGACCAAGGACCGCAAGGCGTACCTCACCCTGAACCGGCCGGACCGGCTGAACGCCATCGACTCCCGGATGCCCGGAGAGCTGGCGGCGGCCGTCAAGCGGGCCAATGAGGACTCCGACGTGCATGTGATCGTGCTGCAGGGCGCCGGACGTGCCTTCTGCACCGGGTACGACCTCAAGATCTTCGCCGAGAACGGGCAGGGCGCCCAGGGCTCGGCGGATGGTGACGGGGTGTGGGATCCCATCAAGGACTTCACCGCGATGAAGGGGTTCACCGACGACTACTTCTCGCTGTGGCGTTCGCTGAAGCCCACCATCGCCAAGGTCCATGGCCATGCCGTCGCGGGCGGCAGTGACATCGCCCTGTCCTGCGACCTTGTGATCATGGCGGAGGACGCCCGGATCGGATACATGCCGGCCCGTGTCTGGGGTTGCCCCACGACCGCCATGTGGGTGTACCGGCTGGGCGCCGAACGCGCCAAGCGCATGCTGCTGACCGGCGACACCATCGACGGCCGTACGGCCGCGGAGTGGGGCCTGGTCCTTCAGTCCGTGCAGGCGCAGGAGCTGGACGCGGAGGTCGAGAAGCTCGCGGACCGTATCGCCGGGGTGCCGGTCAACCAGCTCGCCATGCAGAAGCTCATGATCAACCAGGCGTACGACAACATGGGTCTGCACGGTACCCAGATCCTGGCGACACTGTTCGACGGCATCACCCGTCACTCGCCCGAGGGACGCTGGTTCCAGGAGTTCGCCGCCACCCACGGCTTCCACCAGGCCGTCGCCTGGCGCGATTCGGGCCGCTGGATGCCCAATGGAGGCGGTCCGGTGCCGACTCCGGAAGACCTGGAAGACACGGGCACGCTGCCCGGCAAGTGACTGTGAACTGTGGTGTACACGATGGAGCAGGCGGAACGGCCGGCGGCGGATTTTCTTCGGCTGGCGAGCGCGGACTGGGACCATGAAGTCGCTCTCTTCGAAGAGGACAGCCACAAGGCGGCGAAGGGAGAGTTCTTCTATTTCACCTATCAGTCCGTCAAATACCAGACCACCAGAGAGGAAAAGTATCTCGTCTACGGGCCTCCCTGTGTCTCGGTACACCGTCTGACAGGGGAATGCCGGTTTGTCAGTCATCAGGAACTGTGGGCGGCCGGAAATCCCTTCAGCGGGTCGTAGAGGTCGTCACCGAAGCCGGGCCGGGCGCTTGCTGGTTTGACCGGCGTTCAGCCGAGGAACCCATCCGCACGTGATTCCCTCTCACGTCGACGAAGCGCTCCCCGAGCTTGCGCCCTTCGTTCACGCCGTGCAGGCGCGGCGGCCCGACGACGGCACGTGGTGCGAGGCGTGGACGGTGCGGGACGTCCTTGTCCATCAGGCGGGCAACGCCGAGGAGCTGGCCCGGGTGCTCCAGGCGTTCCTCGACGGAACACCGGTTCGGACCAGAGGCTTCGACAGAGAGGCCCCGTACCGGCGGATGTCCGACTCCGAGCTCTGGGCGGCGTTCATGAACCGCTGCGAGCAGCTCGCCGAGACCGCGTCGGCCGCCGCACAGGACCTGGCGCCGGACACGGAGGTGACGTGGACCGGACGGACTGTGAAGGCTCCGTTCTTCGCTGAGCACATGCGTGAAGAACTGATCCTGCACCGCTGGGACCTGACCGGCGACGACCGGACGGCCGTGCAGGCGCTGAACGAGCCGTGGATGACGGAACACAGCGTGGTGTCGGTCGGCAGGCCGTTGCTGGCCCGGGGACATACCGGCCTGGATCTGGGACCGGGCGAACGGGTCGAGGGCCGGCTGCGTACGCCGGGAACGGACGACATCGTCGTGACAGCCGCCGCCGACGGCACCGCTGTGCGGTTCGCCGCGCCCGAGGGTCCGGCCACGATCGAGAGCGATGCGGCCGTACGAGTCCTGCTGTTGTGGGGACGGCGCCCCGCGGACCCCTCCCGCTGGCACAGCGGCGTCGGACCGGAGACCCTGCGCAGGGTGCGGGCCCTCCTGGGCGGCTACTGAGTCGCGGTCGCTCCACGGGTTCAGCCGCCCAGGATGCCCGGCAGGGCGAGCACCCCGAGCGCGGTGGCGCCGAGCAGCACCCACGCCACGTAGTCCCCGAGGTGCCCTGACTGCAGGCGGCGCAGAAGCCCCGCCCGGCCCGGGACTGCCACCCAGTGCGGGCGGGCCACCGCGAGGGCGGCCAGGCTCAGTGCGAGCAGCGTCGACAGCAGGCCGAGCAGGATCCCGGGCAGCGTCCAGTGCACCGGGACCACGGCGGTGCCCGGCCGCGCCTCGTCCACACCGCGGGCCACCGCCTCACCGAGCCCGGGGACCAGACCGACGGCGAGCGCGGCGGCGAGCAGCACGGCGGGTACGGCCGTCATGGTGTCCGGGATCCGGCGGAGCACGCCCTCGGTCTCGGGCTCCTCGTCCGAGCCGCTCGTCTCGTAGCCGTCGGCGTCGGAGGGGCGTGGGCCGAGCCCCCAGAACACCCGCGCGGTCATCCGCAGTACCGCGGCGGCGGTGACCGCCGAGGCGAGGACGTACAGCGCGGTGAGCGGTCCGCCGACGGCCTCCTCGACGAGCGACTTTCCGAGGGCCGTGCCGAACGGCGGTAGGCCCGCGAGGCCGAGCGCGCCCACCGCGAACATCACGCCCACTCCGCGCAACCGGCCCACGGCCCTGCCGTACAGGGCCAGTTCGTCCACGCTCCCGTACCGGTCGAGGAGCACACCGGCACACGCGAACAGGGCGGCCTTCACCCCGGCGTGCCCGAGAATGTACAGCGCCACCCCGGCGTCGGCCTCAGGCTTGAGCACGCCGATACCGATGACGAACAGTCCCATGTGGGCGACGGTGGAGTAGGCCAGCAGCCGCTTGATGTGCCGCTGGTACCAGCACAGCACCGCACCTGTCGCCGCCGTCACGGCACCCAGCACCACCAGGGCGCGCTCCAGGTCGGAAGCCGGGATTCCGCCCGGCCCCGCGAAGACGGTCGTGTACACCCGCCACACGCCGTAGGCGCCCAGCTCCACCATGACGCCCGACAGCAGCATGCACACCGGGGTGGGGGCGACCGCGTGCGCGTCCGGCAGCCAGAACTGGAACGGCACGGCGGCGGCCTTCACCAGCAGACCTGTCATCACCAGCACGAACGCCGCGAGTACCAGGGCGTCCGGCCCGCCATGAGCGTCGAGACCGCGCCCGATCCGCGCCATCCCCAGCTCACCCGTACGCGCGTACAGCAGGCCGATCCCCATCAACAAGGAGTATCCGCCGAGGGAGTTGATGACGCCGAAGGTCAGGGCGCCCTGTACGGCCTTCGCCTCGTCGATCCGGTAGCCGGTCAGCGCGTAGGCGACGACGCCCATCAGCTCGAAGAACACGAAGGCGTTGAACAGGTCACCGGCGAGCGCGAAGCCGCACATGCCCGCCTGGAACACCAGCATCAGGGCCGGGAAGGAGCCGGCGTGGCGGCGCGGCGGCTCATCGAAGTACCGCCACGAGTAGGCGAGTGCCGCGAGCGTCAGCGAAGAGGCGAGGGCTGCCATGCCGAGGGCCGGGCCGTCTCCCACGAGGACGATGCCGATATCGGGCCGCCACCCTCCCGCCACCTCGACCAGGGGTGGCGAGGAGTGGAGCAGCAGCACCAGCGCCAGGGCGGTCCCGCCTGCGGAGACGGCGCACGCGATGGTCTCGGCAGCGCGTCGTGGCAGTCCGCGCCCCGCGGCCACGAGCACCGCGGCGCCCAGCAGAGGCACCGCAGCGAGGAGCGGGAGCAGATGACGCATCAGCCGCGCAGCTCCATCAGCTCGTCGGGGTCGACCGTCCCATGGCGCTTGGCGGCCTGGAGGACCAGCGCGAGCAGCAGCGCCGTGACGGTGGCGCCGACGACGATGTCGGTGAGGGTGAGTGCCTGGACGACCGGATCCACCAGTGGCCGGGTGCCGGGCTTCAGGTCGGAGAAGACCGGAGCGGTGCCGCCGTCGCGGTAGCCGACGGCGAGCAGCAGGACGTACGTCGCCGACTGGCACACGGACAGACAGCCGACGGCGTGGATCAGGTTCCGGCTGGTCGCGAGGCCGTAACAGCCCGCCAGGAAGATCCACACGGCGACCAGGTACGGGAAGACGTGCATCACCGGGCGCTCAACTCCCCTGCTCCTCCTCGATCTCGACGGCCTGCTCCAGAAACCGGGCGAGCAGCACCACGACGGCGCTGGCCACCTCCATGCCGATGGCCGCGTTCAGCACGGGCACGGTGCCTCCGGACGACAGCGTGTTGAAAGTGCCGTAGGGCAGCAGCGTGTTCGCCAGGAACGCGCTTCCGGCCAGGAGGCTCGCGAGGCCCACCACCACGTACGCGCAGGCGGCGGCCGCGTCCATGACCTCGAACACCCCGATCGGACGCACGCGTTCCAGGGCGCGGTAGTCGGCGCCCAGGTAGAGCAGGTGCAGCGCGGTGGCGGCGACCACCCCGCCCTGGAACCCCCCGCCGGGGCTGAGCTGTCCGTGGGCGATGACGTAGATGCCCACGACCAGGGCGACGGGCAGCACGAGCAGGGCGTAGCGGCGCACGGGTGCAGCCACCTCGGCCGGTTCGGGCGGATCCCGGTGCTCGTCGCGGGTCTGCCGCAGGAGCACCACGCAGCCCAGGACGGCGGCGAAGAGGATGCTCATCTCGCCGAGCGTGTCGTAGGCGCGCAGGTCGAAGTTGACGGAGGCGATGGTGTTGGCGGTGTGCCGGGCGAGAGCGGCGCGGACGGCCCGCTCGCCATAGGGATGCCAACGCCCGCCGAACGACGGAAGGTCCAGACAGGCGAGGACCAGCAGCACGGCCAGACCGGCGCCGCCGACGGCCAGTACGGCGAGACGCTGACGGCGGCTCACCCCCCGCGCCCCTCGTCCTTCGTCCGGGCGCGCCGCTTCACCTTGCGCACGGAGAGCATGATCAGCAGCGGGGTGAGGGCCGAGCCGACCGCCAGCTGCGACAGACCGACATCGGGCGCCTGGAGCACGGTGAACAGTACGGTCAGGACCACGCCCAGCACGGACAGCACCAGGGCCTGGCGAGCCGGGTCGCGGGTGGCGACCGCGGCGGTGGCGGTCGCTGCCACCAGCAGCAGGACAACGGCGATCAGGGCGTCAGCCACCGCGCACCTGCCGGAATCCACCGGCGAGCGAGCGGGACGCGACGAGGTTGCCGCCGATCAGCAGGACGCCCGTCACCAGCAGCTTCGCCATGGCACGGCCGGGTCCCCCGGCCGTGCAGACCACGGCCACGACGACCGCGCCCACGCCCGCCGCCGCCCAGGTCGGAACCTGGGAAACGGGCCGGGCATCCGCGAGGTCGTCCGCGAGCAGCCGTGCGAAAACCAGGGTTCCGACCGGCCCCAGCAGGGCCAGGAGCAGCGCGAGATCCACATAGGAGGAGCGGCCGTAGCCCTGGGCGAGCAGAAGCAGACTCGGGCTGACGACGGAGGTGGCGAGGTTCTGCGCCGCGACTCTGCGGGGGAGCGGCCCGGTCGCCACAGCCAGGACGACCGCCGCCCCTCCCAGGGCCAGCAGCGCCGTCGCCGCCGGCATCCAGCCGTTCAACGCCACCTCACCGCCCGGCGCGCCGCCGCGGCCGCGACGGCTCCGACCGCCGCGGCGCTCAGGCCGACGACCACTTCCAGGGGATAGACCGGGCTGATGAGCACCAGCCACAGCAGAGCGAGTCCGGCCCACCAGCCCACCAGTTCGACAGTGGCGGTGAACGCCGCACGCCCTGTCATTCCCGCCTCCTCGCCTCGGTCACCGGCATCCAAGCACCGCCGCCACCACGAGACGCGGCGGCACGCAGGCATGACCCCGAGTGCCCGGAAACAGGCAGATAATGACCGCGTGGACTCGGCGTGGGCGAGCAGAAGACCTGCCAGGCCAGGTGAGAGGGAGGACGCGCATGGACTGGCGGACATTCGCGCAGCAGATGGCCTCCATGGCGAGGGACCTGCTCGCCCAGGAGACGGTCGACGACACCCTGGAGGGGGTCACCCACTCGGCCACCGAGCTGGTGGAGGGCTGTGACGCGTCCGGCATCCTCGTCCTGCGCGGCAGGCAGGTGAAGTCCCTGGCCCCCACGCACGAACTCGTCGTCGGCAGCGACCGGCTCCAGGAGCGTCTGGGCGAAGGCCCCTGCTTCGACGCCGCTCTCAGACGCGAGGGCGAACGGGTCTTCCGCATCGCCGACCTCACCCGATCCCAGCCGAGGTGGCCAGCGTTCGCTCCCCAGGCCCGTGATCTGGGCGTGGGGAGCATGATGGGTTTCCTGCTGTTCACCGAGGACGAGGACCTCGGCGCGCTCAACCTCTACTCCCACCGTCCCGGCGCGTTCACCGAGGCCAGCGAGATGGCCGGTTGGCTGCTGGCGTCGCACGCCGCGGTCGCCTTTTCCAGCGCCCGCACCGATGCGCAGATGCAGCAGGCGGTCGCCACCCGCCACGCCATCGGAGAAGCCATGGGCATCCTCATGGGCAGTCACCACCTCACGGAGGAACAGGCCTTCGCCGTGCTGCGTCGCTACTCACAGGAGAACAACGTCAAACTCCGCGAGGTCGCACGGCGGGTCTGCGACGAAGGCGGTCTCGACTGACCGCGCGGGGTGCGGTCAACTCGCGCCGGATACGCCGGATCCGGAGTTCCAGCGCGGGCGCCTCTGGTCGGCACCGCGTTTGCTCCCGGCGGCGTGAAGCTCGTGCGGCGTAAGGCGCTCGCCCTCATGCTCCGCGCGCGGCACCTCGTCGGGCTCCCTCCTCTCCCGGGAGTCCATGACGGGCCCGGAAGACGGCCTCGGGGACCGAGGGGATGCGGGTGACAGGCTCTGCTCCCGGCTTCGTACGCGGATGCCGAACCGGACGGACCAGACCAGCGCCGCGACGACGACCAGGCCGGAGACGAAGGCACCGGTCAGGGCCCACGCGGCGTCCGGGAAGGCCATTTCAAGAGCGATCGTCATCATGGGCCTTGGGTACCCCGGCCGGGAGAGGGGACACGCGCCGGGGCGGACACGGCCCGGCCCTGGCCCCGCTGCCGGGGCACTAATCCCTTGGCAGCGGGACCGCCTCGGACCCGGTGGGCTCCTGAGACGGCCTTGCGGCGCCGCCGGATCCGTGGGAATCGGCGGGAGGCAGGCGCAGGGCCAGAAGAGCGACATCGTCCGGGTACGGATCGGCCAACAGGCCGGCGAGAAGCTCGTCGCACATGACGGGCAGCGACTCGCGGGCCAGCGATGCCGCGTGCTGGCGCAGCCGGGTCAGACCGCACTGGAGGCTCTCGTCCCGGCGTTCGATCAAGCCGTCCGTGTAGAGCAGGAGCGTGGAGCGGGCCGGCAGGGGCTCGGTGGCCATGTTCCGGGTCTCATCGGGGTCGACACCGATCATCAGACCGGTGCCGCCCTCGAGATAGCCCGTGTCCCCCTCGTGGGTCACCAGAAGGGGAGGCAGGTGACCGGCGCTGGAGTAGGCCAGCTCCCACGGACCGCCGCCGGTGCCGTGGACGATGCTGTACACACAGGTTGCGGTGGTCCGGCCGACCGTCTGCTGGGCGATGTCCAGGCGGCGCAGGATGGCGTCGGGCGGCTCCTGGCGGTCGCAGGCGATGCCCCGGAGCATGTTGCGCAACTGTCCCATGGCGACCGCGGCACGGACGTCGTGACCGGTGACGTCTCCGATGATCAGCGTCGTGTCGCCGCCCGGCAGGACGAAGCTGTCGTACCAGTCCCCGCCGACCTCGGCCGCCTCCGCGCGAGCGGGACTGTAGCGGGCCGCCAGCTCCAGGCCGTCGACGCGTGGCAGTTGGGGAAGCAGGGCGCGCTGAAGGTGTTCGGATGTGGCCTGCACCGCCTGATGCAGACGGGCGTTGTCCGCGTGGAGGGCGACTCGGTGGGAGAGCTCCTCGGCCAGCCCGAGGTCTTCCTTGCCGAAGGGCCGCTCGTGCGTGGTCCGCGCGAGCGTGATGGCTCCCATCACGCGACGGCGGGCCCGCAGGGGCGCGAGGACCGCGGAGGTCGCGTCCAGCTGCTCCAGGAGGTTCCACTCCCACAGGGGTTCCGGGTGCTTCCGCGGCGACCCGGGCCGACGCAGAAGCAGCGGTCCAGCCCCTCGGAGCACGCGGGCCAGGGGCCGGTGGCCTCGTCAGGGACCACGGGCAGGCAGCCTTCCAGCAACCCGGACGGCAACAGGGCGGGGTCGCGGTGGGTCACACACACGCGCCGCAGCTGTTCGCCGTCGCCGTCGCCGCCCTCCAGCAGATCCACGGCGCACCAGTCGGCGAGCTGCGGCACCACGATCCTGCACAGCCGGCGCAAGCCCTCGTCCGCGTCCAGAGTGCTGCCCAGCGCCTTGGTGACCTCCGCCAGCAGCGCGAGGCGGTCCAGCGCGCGCTGGAGCTCCGCGTCCACGTCGAATTCGTCCATGTGACCGCCTCCGCTCCGCTCACCGGTGGTCCGGATGCGCGCGCCTCACGTGCTCCATGTCCGACAGTACGTCCGCGGCGACCCGCAGATCGGAGACGAGACCGGCGTACATGGCGTCGCGGTCGTCGGCACGCAGGACCGCGGAGGGGTGAATCGTGGCCACCAGCCCCCGCACGGTCGCCGCGGCGTCGCCGTGGTCGCCGCTTCCGTCCGGATCCGGCCACGGCAGGAGAGCGCCGCGCTGCTCGGAGACCCGGAAGGACGAACCGAGGAGCGCCTTGCCCGCGCTGCCGCCGAGAGCGATGACCACCTGCGGAGACACGACGCGCAGTTCGGCGGCGAGCCACGGCCGGCAGGCGGAGATCTCGCGCAGGGTCGGCGGTTTGTGGATACGGCGCTTGCCCCGGTCCTGGACCGTGAACTTGAAGTGCTTCACCGCGTTGGTGACATACGTGTCCTCCGGCGGGATGCCGGCGTCCTCCAGGGCACGCGTCAGGACCCGGCCGGCGGGACCGACGAACGGTCTGCCCTGGCGGTCCTCCTGGTCTCCGGGCTGCTCCCCGAGGAGCAGGACCCGTGCGGAGGTGTCTCCGTCCCCGAACACCGTCTGCGTCGCTTCCTCGTACAGCGGGCATCCACGGCAGTGGGCCGCCGCTCTCCTCAGGCCCGGAAGGCCGGCGCGGCGGCTCGGCAGGTACGGCGTGGCGTCGTACCCCCGTTCGTCCACGGCGTCCGTCACGCCCATGGCTCGCCACCTCCGGCTCTGACGGGACGGTGGGCCGGAAGGATGCAGAAGTCGACGTCGTGCTGCAGCCGCCCGCTGCCTCCATGGGCGTAGACCGCGACGCTTCCCGCCGGCGCGAACCTATGTCCCTTGCGCTTCAGGAGGGAGCCCACCTGCTTGGCCGCCTCCAGGATCGCCTGACCGCGGTCGAGCGGAAGGTCCGGCTCCCGCGCTCCAGAGGGCTGCCCCAGGGCCAGACGCAGCTCGGGACCGCCCGAGGTGTGGAGGGCGCGCGCCGGGTCGTCGTGCGTCATGGCACTCCCTTCGCGGTGCCGGCGCCGGGGCACCGACCGCCGCGGACCGGCCGCGGCCTGCCTCGGTGCGAGCCGGGTACCCGGCGCTGCCCACCCGACACGACCAGGTTCCTTCTGTGGGCGGGCCGGGTACTCGGCGGGACCGTCGGACGGTTGTGGACGATCCACAAGGAGGGCATGATGAACGAATTCGGGTACTTTCTGTCGTGCGAGGAGCACAGCCCGGATGCGCTGAGCGAACAAGAATGGACGGCCGGGCAGGCGGGGTTCACGGCTCTGCGGATCTCGGACCATGTCCGTCGCCGGAACGACCAGCAGGGCTTCTTCGACATCTGTCGCGCCGAGGTGCTTCCTCATGTCCGCGACTGAGGGCCGGACGGGTTCCGGCAGCGGACGAGCGGCCGTGTTCGATGTGGACGGCACGCTCGTCGACACCAACCATCTGCACGTGGTGACCTGGTGGGAGGCGTTCCGTCAGGCCGGCCACCGGGTGCCGACCCACGCGATCCACCGGGCGATCGGGCTCGGATCCGGCGACCTCGTCGCCCACCTGCTCGGCGACGACCGCGCCCGGGAGGAGGTGGAGGACCTCGAGACCGCGCACAAGGTGCTCTACGCCGAGTACTTCGACCGTCTGTCGGCATTGCCGGACGCGGGGCGCCTGCTGCGGCGCCTGGCCGGTGACGGGTGGGCGGTGGTCCTCGCCACCTCGGCCGGCGGCCAGGAACTCTCCGCGCTACGGCGCGCGATGGACGCGGACGACGCCATCGCGGCCACCGCGAGCGCCGACGATGTCGAGGAGGGCAAACCGGCCCCCGAACCGGTCGAGCACGCGCTGGAACTCGTCGGCATACCGGCCGAGCAGGCGGTGTTCGTCGGGGACACCGTGTGGGACATGCGGGCGGGCAGCCGTGCCGGGGTACGGTGCGTGGCCCTGCTCTGCGGGGGCATCCCCCGCGGGGACCTGGAGGAGGCCGGAGCCGTGGCCGTATTCGACGATCCGGCCGATCTGCTGGCATCGCTTTCGCGTAGTCCGCTGCGGTGACCCTGGAGACCCCCCTTCAAGCCCCCGGCGACCCGGCGTGTGGCTCCGGGGCCCTCTGGGTACTCGGACGTCCGGCGCGGTCTGTGTCACAGCGGTGTCACCGCTGACAGCGACCGGCCGATCACGGCCGCAGTCCGCGCCTGTCCCCCTCACACCCCGGGAGAGGCCATGAAGGCAGCGGTTTACGAAGGACCCCGGAATGTCACCGTGAAGGATGTTCCGGATGCGAAGATCGAGCACCCTTGCGACATTCTGGTGAAGATCACCACTACCAATATCTGCGGTTCGGATCTGCACATGTACGAGGGCCGTACCTCTTTCGAGACGGGACGGACCTTCGGTCACGAGAACCTCGGGCAGGTGGTGGAGGTCGGCTCCGCGGTCCGCAAGGTCCAGGTCGGTGAATACGTGGTACTGCCGTTCAACATCGCCTGCGGCTTCTGCAAGAACTGCGAACGGGGACTGACGAACTACTGCCTGACCATGCAGCCCGACCCTTCCATGGCCGGAGCCGCGTACGGTTTCGCGGAGATGGGCCCCTACCAGGGCGGTCAGGCGGAGCTTCTGCGCGTGCCCTACGGAGACTTCAACGCCCTGCGTCTCGGCGAGGACGCGGCCGAGCGCCAGAAGGACTACGTGATGCTCGCGGACATCTTCCCTACCGGCTACCACGCCACCGAACTCGCCGACGTCAAGCCGGGGGACCAGACCATCGTCTACGGGGCCGGACCGGTAGGGCTGATGGCGGCGTATTCCGCGATCCTCAAGGGCGCGGGCCGGGTGTGGGTGACCGACCGTCAGCCGGACCGGCTGCGCCTGGCCGAGGCGATCGGGGCCATCCCGATCGACTTCACGGAGCAGGATCCGGCCGAGGTCGTCAAGGAGGCCACGCTCGGCCTGGGCGCCGACAACGGCTGCGAGTGCGTCGGCTACCAGGCGCACGACGAGCAGGGGCAGGAGGACGCGTCCCTCACCCTCAACGGGCTGATGGACGCCGTGCGGTTCACCGGCACCCTCGGAGTCGTCGGGGTGTTCCTCCCCGAGGACCCGGGCGGAGCCGAGGCCCAGAACGAGATGGAGGCGCAGGGCAAGGTGCCGATCGACTACGGCCTGATGTGGTTCAAGGGCCAGACGATGGGCACCGGACAGGCGCCGGTCAAGCGGTACAACCGTGCGCTCCGTGACCTGATCGCGGGCGGGAAGGCCACGCCGGGCTTCGTCGTCTCGCACGAACTCCGCCTCGACGAGGCGCCGAGCGCCTACGAGCACTTCGACGCCCGGGACAGCGGCTGGACGAAGGTCGTGCTGCACCCGAACGGCGCGCGCTGACCTCACGCTCCGGCATGGAGCGGGGAAGAAGCCGGGGGAACTGGTGATCATCGTGCCCTGTGAACATGTTCGATCCTGCCGTGTCGTGCTGACGGAGGACGGCCCGCTGCTCGTCCCGGGCCCGGTGGAGGTCACTCTCGCCGACGGCAGCGAGGCCGTGTCCCGGCGCTTCGTCGTCGCGCTCTGCACCTGCCGCCGCAGCGCCATCCCCCCGTGGTGCGACACCAGCCACCGCTGCGGGACCGCCGCCCGGACCTGCGGGGAGCGCCAGGAGGAGGGCAGGGGATCCCCATGACCGCTCCGGCTCCCTCGCACACGACGGCGGAACCGCCGCCGCCGCTCCCTCGTGGGCCCCTGTCGTCGACCGTCGTGGCGGCCCTGACGGATGACACGGAACGGCTGCCGGCGTCCGGGGACATCGCTCGGGCCGATCCGTACGGCGACGAGGTCCAGCTCTCCCTGTACATGCTCTACGAGCTGCACTACCGCGGGTTCGAGGGCGTCGACCCCCGTCGGGAGTGGGACCCCTGCCTGCTCGATCTGCGCTGGTCCCTCGAAGACCGTTTCACACAGGCGATGCGCCGTGACATCGGCGACGGCGGATCCGTGTGCTCCGTGAGCGAGGCGCTGGAGAACATCCTGGTGGAGCCGGTACGGGACGACGAAAACAGCGTCAGCCACTACCTCCAACGCCACGGGGAACTGTGGCAGTTGCGGGAGTACGCGGCTCTGCGCTCCCTCTACCATCTCAAGGAGGCGGACCCGCACGCGTGGGTCGTCCCGAGGCTGCGCGGCAGGGCCAAGGCCGGGATGGCGGCCGTGGAGTACGACGAGTTCGGGGCCGGCCGCGCCGAGGACATCCACGCGGCGCTCTTCGCGGATCTGATGGCCGACCTCGGCCTCGACACCACCTACGGCCACTATCTGGACGCGGCCCCCGCCGAGGCACTGGCCCCCGTCAACCTCATGTCCCTGTTCGGACTGCACCGGGTCTGGCGTGGCGCACTGGTCGGCCACTTCGCTTCGGTCGAGATCACCTCGTCGCCCAGTTCGAGGCGCCTGGCCCAGGCGATGCGGCGGTGCGGCGCGGGCCCCGCCGCCGAGCGCTTCTACGCCGAACACGTGGAGGCCGACGCCGTACACGAGCAGATCGTACGCCGTGAAGTCATCGGCGGACTGCTGGCCGACGAGCCGGACCTGGAGCCGGACGTCGCCTTCGGCATCGACGCCACCGGGGAACTGGACAGCCGTCTGGCGACGACACTGCTCGCCGCGTGGCGTGAGGGCGAAAGCGCCCTCAGGCCGACGTAAACTCGCTCCACCTGACGGATGATCCACATGCCCGAACTGCCGGATGTCGAAGGGTTCCGCCGGGTGGTGATGACGTGCGGGCGCCGCCGGTGTGTGACGGACATCGAGGTACGGGACGCCGGGGTGCTGCGAGGCGTGACCGAGAAGCGGCTGTGCGGAGAGCTGACGGGGAAACGCCTCAAGAAGGCGTGGCGTCACGGGAAATGGCTGTTCGTGCCGACGACGGACGCGGGCCCCACACTCGTCCTTCATTTCGGCATGACCGGGTCGCTGCGCTGCTGCCGCCCGGACGAGCCGGTGGAAGCGCACGACCGTGTGATGTTCACGCTCGACGGCTCCCGGACGCTGCGCTACCGCGATCAACGCAAGCTCCAGGGCATACAGTTGCTGGACGAGACCGCTCTCGACCGGATTCTGGGCGCTCTCGGCCCCGACGCCCTGGCGGTGGACCGGGCGGAGTTCCAGGAGCTGCTGGCGGGGCGGCGAGGAGCCGTCAAGAGCACCTTGATGAACCAGTCCGTGATCGCCGGACTCGGCAACCTGCTGTGCGACGAGATCCTCTGGCGCGCTCGGATCGACCCCCGGACTCCTGCACGGAACCTGAGCGAGACGGCACTTCGGCACCTCCACGCCGCGATGGGGCGGGCCTTGAAGACCGCCGTACGCGACGGCCGCGTACCGCCGCGGCGCTCCTGGCTGACGGGGCGCAGGGACGACGGCGAGCCGTCCTGCCCGCGCTGCGGCCGGTCCCTCAGGTCGGGCCGAGTCGCCGGACGCCGCACGGTGTGGTGCCCGGAATGTCAGGCGTGAACAGCGCGCCGGCGCAGTACGGTCCTCGCCGCGGCGCCGATGCCGAAGGCCAGCGCGGAGGCGGCACAGGCGGCAGTGGCCGGGTGGCGGGCCAGGGCCGCTTCGACGGACCGCGCGTGCGCCTGCTCGTCGAAGACGCCGTGGGCACCGTAGTCGTTTCCCGTGGCCGCGTCGACGGGCTCGAAGAGGTTGCTCCGGCCGCTCGGGGACCGCAGTTCGTTCTGCTGCGAGTCGAATCCGGTGCGGGCCAGATACCGGTCGAGCAGGGCCGGTGCCAGACGGTTGGCCCAGAGGGTCGCGGGGGTGCTGGCCCCGATGTAGTACTGCTTGCGGCGCGGGTGGTCGGCCGCGTGCACGACGCCCCGGGCCGCGACCTCCGGCTGGTAGATCGGCGGGACCGGTTGCGGGTGCCGGGGCAGACGAGAGCGCACCCACGAGAACTGCGGGGTGTTGACGGCGGGCATCTGGACGACCGTCACCCGCACCTTGCTGCCGCGGTGCAGGAGTTCGGTGCGCAGCGAGGAGGTGAACCCGTTGATCGCGTGCTTGGCCCCGCAATACGCCGACTGGAGCGGGATGGCCCGCTCGCCGAGCGCGGAGCCCACCTGCACGATGGTGCCGTGGTCGCGCGGCAGCATCCGCCGCAGTGCCGTGCGGGTGCCGTTGACGAAGCCGAGATAGGTCACCCGGGTCACCCGGTCGTACTCCTTCGGTGTGATGTCGTCGAACGTCGCGAAGACGCTGGTGAACGCGCAGTTGATCCATACGTCGATCGGGCCGAAGACCTCCTCGGCGGCGTCTGCGGCGGCTTCCAGCCGCTGGGCGTCGGCGGTGTCGGCGACCTGCACGAGCGGTCGGCCGCCGAGCGCTTCGACCTCCTTCGCGGCCGCGTCCAGACCGGCCCGGCCCCGGGCGATCAGTATGACGTTGGCGCCGCGCCTTCCGTAGAGCCGCGCGGTGGCGCGGCCGATTCCGGCGCTGGCACCGGTAATGACGACGGTCTGGGGCATGGGGGTCGGTTCCTTCCTCTGCGAAGACGTCACTCGGTTCCTCTCATCCCACCCGGTAGGCCTCGGCGCGCCCGGCGGCGAGGGTCAGCCCCAGTCCGGGCGCGCCGTCCGCGCCTGGGGTGACGGCGCCGCCGGCGGGGTCGAGGGCGCCGTCGAAGAGGGTGCGCTCGATGCGGACATGGTCGTGGAACCACTCCAGGTGCCGCAGGTTGGGGACGGCGGCTGCGGCATGCGCGTGGGCGTGCGGAGCGCAGTGCCCGGAGATCTCGATACCGCGCGCCTGGGCGAGGGCGGCGGCGCGCAGCCACACCGTGATGCCGCCGCAGCGGGTGACGTCGGCCTGGAGACAGTCCACCGCGCCGGCGGCGAGCATGTGCTCGAAGTACGGCAGGGTGTAGCCGTATTCGCCCGCGGTCACGTCCTGGGGGACCTGATCGCGGATCGCGGACAGGGTCGTGAGGTGGTCGGAGGAGACCGGTTCCTCGAACCAGGTCACGCCCTCGTGGGCGAGTGCCCGTCCCACGCGTACGGCCTGTTTGGCGCCGTAGCCGCCGTTGGCGTCGACGTACAGTCCGGCCGACTCGCCGATGGCGGTACGGGCCCGGGCCACCCGACGCCGGTCGCGTTCCTCGCACCGCCCCCAGGACTCCCCGATTTTGATCTTGACGCGCGGGATGCCCTCCTCCTCGACCCAGCCGCGCAGTTGCCGCTCCTGCCGCTCGTCGTCGTACGTGGTGAATCCGCCGCTCCCGTAGACCGGTGCGTCGTCGCCGGCAGCGCCCAGAAGCCGCACCAGCGGCAGTTCCAGCAGACGGGCCTTGAGGTCCCACAGGGCGATGTCCACGGCGGCGATCGCCTGAGCGGCGACGCCGGGAAGCCCGGCGTTGCGCACCGCCCGGTGCATGGCCTCGTTGTTGCGCGGCACGTCGAGTGCCGGTGTTCCCGTGACGATTCCGGTCAGCAGCTCGTCGACGACACGCGCGGTGGCGGCGGGCGCGTAGGTGTAGCCGAGGCCGCTCACACCGCCGCTGCGCGCGGTGGCCAGGACCAGGGTGGTGCTGTCCCAGCTGAGAGTGCCGTCCGCCTCGGGGGCCTCGGTGGGAATGGTGAAGACGGCACATTCCAGCCGCTCCACGACAGGGGTGTCGCTCACCGACCGGCCCCTGAGCCCGCCCGCTCCGCACGGTGGCGGTGTCCGGGCAGGAAATCCTGGACCTTGGCCTTGAAACCCTGCCGGACCATGGCGGCGCGATCGCTGTCGCCCTTGAGGACGGAGGCCGCCGCGGCCTCGATCTGGTCGAGGGTGGCGTGCGGCGGGATGGGCGGCACGGCCGGGTCGGTGACGAAGTCGAGCACACAGGGCCGGTCCGTGGCGAGCGCCGTCTCCCAGGCGCCGCGTACATCGACCGGCTTCTCGATCCGCAGACCCTCCAGGCCGATCACCCGGGCGAACTCCGCGTAGGCGACATCGGGGATCGACTGGGAGGGCAGGAACTGCGGGGCGCCCTCCATGGCGCGCATCTCCCAGGTGACCTGGTTGAGGTCCCTGTTGTTCAGGATGGCCACGATCAGCCGCGGATCCTCCCACTCGCGGTAGTACTTGGCGACGGTGATCAGCTCGGCCATGCCGTTCATCTGCATCGCCCCGTCGCCCACCAGCGCGATCGCCGGGCGGTCGCCGTGCGCGAACTTGGCGCCGATCACGTACGGCACACCGGGCCCCATGGTGGCCAGGGTGCCCGAGAGCGATCCGCGCATGGCACCGCGCAGCTTCAGATGCCGGGCGTACCAGTTGGCGGCGGAGCCCGAGTCGGAGGCGAGGATGACGTTCTCGGGCAGCAGGTCGTTGAGGGCATGGGCGACGTACTCCGGGTTGACCGGGTCGGCGTCGACGACGGCACGCCGCTCCATGACCTCCCACCAGCGGGCCGTGTTCTTCTCGATCTGCTTGCGCCAGTTCTGGCTCCTGGCGGTCTCCAGGAGCGGGAGCAGCCGGGCCAGCGTCTCGCGGGCGTCGCCGACCAGATTCACCTCGAACGGGTAGCGCATGCCCACCATGTGCGGATCGATGTCGATCTGCACGGCCCGCGCCTGCCCGAACTCCGGCATGAACTGGGTGTAGGGGAACGAAGAGCCGACGACCAGGAGCGTGTCGCAGTCCCGCATCATCTCGTAGGACGGCCTGGTACCCAGCAGGCCGATGGAGCCGGTGACGTACGGCAGGTCGTCGTCCAGGGCGTCCTTGCCCAGCAGCGCCTTGGCGACGCCCGCGCCGAGCCGTTCGGCGACCGCCATGACCTCCTGCCGCGCCCCGCGGGCGCCCTGGCCGACCAGGATCGCCACCTTCTCGCCCGCGTTGAGCACGTCGGCGGCGCGTGCCACGTCCTCGTCGGACGGAACCGGTGCGTAGTGCGGCATGCCCAGGCTGGAGGGCACCATCTTGAAGGCGTGCTGGGGCGGTGAGTAAGCGAGTTCCTGCACATCGGCGGGGATGATGACGGCCGTCACCGTGCGTCGTGCCATGGCCGTGCGCATCGCCCGGTCCAGCACGTTGGGCAGCTGCTCGGGCACGGTGACCATCTCGCAGAAGTCGGAGGCGACGTCCTTGTAGAGGGTCAGCAGGTCGACCTCCTGCTGGTAGGAGCCGCCCATGGCGCTTCGGTTGGTCTGCCCGACGACGGCGACGACCGGGACATGGTCGAGCTTGGCGTCGTACAGACCGTTGAGGAGGTGGATGGCGCCGGGCCCCGAGGTGGCGGCGCACACGCCGACCCTGCCGGAGAACTTGGCGTAGCCGACGGCCTCGAAGGCGGCCATCTCCTCGTGGCGGGCCTGGATGAACCGGGGGTTGTCGTCGGCACGGCCCCAGGCCGCGAGCAGGCCGTTGATGCCGTCGCCGGGGTAGGCGAAGACGTACTCCACCCCCCAGTCGCGCAGGCGCTCGAGGACGTGGTCGGAGACCTTCATCGACATGGTGAAAGACCTTTCCGGGAGGTGAGTTCGAGGGTCGTGTTCACGGACGCCGCAGATACCGGACGGCTCCCCGGCCGGCCGCGGTCGCGACGGCGGCGGTGAGGGCTGCCGTGCCCGCGGTGGTCGCCCACCGTGCCCCGCGGCAGGGCCGGGAGGGCCGTTCGGCAAGGCGCTCGGGCTGCTGAGCGGGCAGGTTCCCGCCGAGACCGAGCGCGAGTACTTCGGCCAGGTGCAGGGGAGTGCGGCCGGTATCGCTCTGTTCGATCTGCGTCCGGCAGCTGAAGCCGTCGGCGAGCAGCAGGCTGTCGGGGGCCGCGCCGCGGACGGCCGGCAGGACGCCCTGCCCCGCGACGGCCAGGGAGATCTCGTGGTGGCCGCGTTCGAAGCCGAAGTTTCCGGCCAGACCGCAGCAGCCCTCGTCCAGGATGTCGGCGTCCAGGTGTGCGCGGCGCATGAGTTCGCGGTCGGCGTCGAACTTCGTGATCGCGTGCTGGTGGCAGTGGACCTGCACCGTCGCCCGGCGGCCGAACCGTGGAGGCCGCCAGTCGTCGGGAGCGTGATGCACCAGGTGCTCGGCGAAGGTGCGTACCTGTCCGGCCAGCCGTTCGACATCCTTGTCCGAGTGCATCAACTCCGGTGCGTCGCTACGGAACACCGCGGTACAGGACGGCTCGAGGCCGATGATCGGGGTGCTCGCCTCCAGATACGGCCGCAGCACCTTGAGAGTTCGGCGCAGCACCTTCTCGGCGATCGCCAACTGGCCGGTGGAGATCCAGGTCAGGCCGCAGCACACGGGCTCGGTGGGCACGGCGACGCGGAATCCGGAGTCCTCCAGGACCCGTACGGCCGAGATCGCGACCGAGGGGTGGAAGTAGGTGCTGAAGGTGTCGGGCCACAGCACCACGGTCCGTGGGTCGGCCGGATCCGGCTCCTCGGCGCCCCGCGCCCGCCACCACTGCACGAAGGACTGCCGGGCGAACACGGGGGCCTGCCGGTCTTCGGCCACGCCGGCCAGCCGTTTGCCGGCGCGGGCAAGGCCGGGGGCGTGGAGCGCGCTGTTGACCAGGGCGGGGGCGACCCGGGAGAGCCGGGCCCACAACGGCAGCCAGCCCAGGGAGTAGTGGGCGGCGGGGCGCAGCCGCCCCTCGTAGTGGTGGGAAAGGAACTCGGCCTTGTAAGTGGCCATGTCGACGCCCACCGGGCAGTCCGACTTGCAGCCCTTGCAGGCCAGGCACAGATCGAGCGCGTCCCGTACCTCCTCGGAACGCCAGCCGTCGGTGATCGCCGAGTCGGCGTGCCCGCCGAGCATCTCGAAGAGCAGCCGGGCACGCCCCCGCGTGGAGTGCTCCTCCTCCCTCGTGGCCCGGTAGGAGGGACACATCACCCCGCCTTCGTCGCCCCGGCAGTTGCCGATGCCGACGCAGCGCATCACGGCTCGGGTGAAGGAGTGTTCGTCCTCCGGGTAGCCGAAGTGCGTGTCGGGCGTGGCGGGCCGCCAGGCGGGGCCGAGCCGGAGCTGTCCGTCGACCGGATTCGGGTCGACCACCTTGCCCGGATTCATCAGGCCGTCCGGGTCGAACAGGGCCTTGAGCTCACCGAAGGCCGCCACGAGCCGTTCCCCGAACATCCGCGTCAGCAGCTCGCCCCGGGCCTGGCCGTCCCCGTGCTCGCCGGACAGGGAGCCGCCGTAGGAGACGACGAGGTCGGCGGCACGTTCCAGGAACCGGCGGAATCCGGCTACTCCCTCGGCGGTCTTCAGCCCGAAGGGGATACGGGTGTGCACACAGCCCTGTCCGAAGTGCCCGTACAGGGAGGGATGGTCGTAGCCGAACTCCTCGAACAGCTCCTTCAGTTCGCGCAGATAGTCGCCGAGCCGCTCAGGCGGGACCGCCGAGTCCTCCCAGCCCTCCCATGTCTCCCGGTCGTCCGGCGGCCGTGCCGTCACACCGAGCCCGGCCTCGCGGGCCTTGAGCATCCTCTGCTCCCGCTCGGGGTCCTCGGACAACACCACGGTGGAGTCCTTCTCGTCGCGTCCGACGGCCCCCAGCAGCATGTGCGCCTGCTGGTCGACGTCTTCCTGACTGTCCCCGCCGAACTGCACCAGCAGCCAGCTGTCCCCTTGGGGAAGGGAGTTGAGCGACTCCAGATAGGCGTGCTCCTCGCGCATCAACTGCGCCATCCGCCCGTCCAGCGCCTCCAGCTGGCTGGGCCGGCAGTGCTCCAGCAGCCGCGGCACATCGTCGCCGGCGGCGCAGATGTCCTCGTAACCCAGCACGAGCAGCGACTGGTACGGCGGGACGGGCACGAGATCCAGTTCGGCGCGCAGCACCGTCACCAAGGTGCCCTCGCTGCCCACCAGGGCCTTGGCGACGTCGAAGCCGCTCTCCGGCAGCAGCGAGTCCAGGTTGTAACCGGAGACCCGGCGCGGAATCCTCGGGAAGCCCCGCCGGATGTCCGACAGATGGGCGGTGACGATGCGGTCGAGGCCGTCGTAGATCTCGGCCCGCCGTCCGCCCTCCGCGGCGATCCGCGCGAGCTCGGCCTTCGACGTGGGTCCCACCCACATGCGCAGTCCGTCATAGGTGAGGACCTCCAGCCGGCGCACATTGTCCACGGTCTTGCCGTACGCCTGCGCGGACGCCCCGCACGAGTTGTTGCCGATCATTCCTCCCAGGGCGCAGTGGCTGTGGGTGGAGGGCTTCGGCCCGAACTGCAGTCCGTGATCGGACAGCCGCCGGTTGAGCTCGTCCAGAACGATCCCCGGCTCGACCACACAGCTCCGCGCGTCCGGGTCCACGGAGATCAACGCATGGCAGTACTTGCTCCAGTCGATCACCACCGCGGTGTTCGTCGACTGCCCCGCCAGGCTCGTGCCGCCGCCGCGCGACAGGACCGGCGCGCCGAAGCGGGCGCACACCCCGACCGCCTGCGCCCCGGCCTCCACACTGCGCGGTACCACCACGCCGATCGGCACCTGGCGGTAGTTGGATCCGTCCGTCGCGTAGGCGCCCCGGCTTCCCGCGTCGAACCGCACCTCGGCGTCCACCGACTCGGACAGCGCCGACTCGAGCCCTGCCACGTCCACGGCGGATACGCCGAAGGGGTGTGCGGGAGTCATCGGGGGAACCGCCTTCCTGGTCCGTCGTTTCATGTGTCGGCACCGAGGTCGTCGAGGTCGTCGAGGCGGTGTCGCGCCCGGGCGAGGGAACGCCGGCAGCGGCTCAGCCCCTTCCAGGCGTCTCCGTGCTCGTCGAGACGTCCGGGCAGGGTGCGCAGCGTCCATCGCCGCGGCCCCAGATCCGGGTCGTCGAGTTCGTCCCGGTCCAGTGGGGTCGCGACGGGGGCGTGCGGGCGGTCGCGTACGGCGTAGGGGGCGACCGAGGTCTGTGCGTAGGCGTTGCGCTGGATGTCGAGATAGAGACGGCCCCGGCGCTTTTCCTTGCGGGACTCGGTGGTCAGCCGGTCGTCGTACCGTGCCGCGAGCACCTCGGCGACGCGGCGGGCGAAGGAGCGCGCGGTGTCGAAGTCGGTACTGCGGTCGAGCAGGACCAGGAGATGCAGGCCGCGCGATCCTGTCGTCATCAGGGCCGGTCGCAGGCCGAGTTCGGTGAGCAGGTCGCCCAGGACACGGGCGCTCCACCGTACGGCCCCGAAGGCGTCGGCATCGGGTTCGGCGTCGGGCGGATCGAGGTCGAAGACCAAACGGTCGGGGCAGTCCAGGCGGTTGGCGGAGCTCAGCCACGGATGGGGCGTGATGCAGGCCTGGTTGGCGAGGTACACGAGGGTGGCCGTGTCGTCGGAGACCGCCATGGTGAGGTGGCCGTCCTTCTTCGGCACCCGCACCGTACGGATCCAGTCGGGGAAGTAGTCGGGAACGTCCTTGTGGAAGAAGGACTTTCCCTCGTAACCGTCGGGATAGCGCTCCATCACCAGGGCGCGGCCCTTGAGATGGGTGAGCATCGGACGTGCCACGGCGCGGTAGTAGTCGACCAGTTCGGCCTTGGTGATTCCGTCCTCGGGGAACATTTCCTTGTCGGGGCGGGACAGCGGGACGCTCCGGCCCCCGACACGGATCTCGCCCTCCGGCCTCGCCTTCGCGTTCACGAGCCGTCCTCGGGAATGTCGTCCAGGGTGCGACCGCTGCGCACGGACGCGGGCTCGGTACTCACGGGGTTCCGGCGGGCATCCGCACCCTCGTCGGACAGCTTGATCAGGATCCAGCGTTCGCGCGCGCCCTCGCGTCCGGTCCGGGTCAGGGCGTATCCGCCGCGCAGCTTCTCGCCCTCCAGCCACACCTTGACGTGGCCCTGGCCCACTCCCTTGGCGACCGGCACCCTCCTGCCCTCTTCCTCGGCGAGGTTCAGATAGGTTCCGGTGTCCCAGACGATGACCTTGCCCGCGCCGTACTCGCCGGACGGGATGGCCCCCTCGAAGCCCAGGTAGTCCACCGGGTGATCCTCGGTGCGAATCGCCAGGCGCTTGTCCCTGGGATCGGTGGACGGGCCTTTCGGAACGGCCCACGACTTCAGGACGCCGCCCGCCTCCAGACGGAAGTCGTAGTGCAGCGCTGTGGCGGAGTGCTTCTGGATCACGAAGTGCCGCTTTCCGCCCCTCGGCGACGCGCCGCTCATCGGCTCCGGCGTCCGTTCCGCCCGGCGCATGCCCCTGTACTGGTCCAGTCGGTGCTCGGATGTGGACTTCCGGGTCTTCTCGCTCCTGCCGGCCATGGTGCCCGGGTTTCCAGGGACGCAAGGGGCAAACCGCCGCTTCGGTACGACCGGGGCGGGTACACGGAGCGCACGGGCTCACGGCGCGCGGAGTCGGCGCACCGCGAACTCGCGAAGGGTTGTACCGATGAAACGTTGAGTCGGTGACCGGTCATGACGACGAATACGACGAAGACGGCGAAGAAGGGCCGGGCGACAAACGAAGCGGTGGTGCGTGCCCTGCTCGACCGGCAGCGGCACACCTACGCCGCCGAGGCCGGCATCCGGCTGCGCGACACCCCGGCGCCGCTCTACCAGACGCTTGTTCTCGCGATACTCCTCAGCGCCCGCATCCGGGCCGACACCGGGGTTTCGGCGGCCCGTGCGCTGTTCGACGCCGGACTGCGCGATCCACGGTCGATGGCGGACGCGACCTGGCAGCAGCGCGTCGACGCACTCGGCGAGGGCGGCTACCGACGCTACGACGAGCGCACCTCGACCCTGCTGGGCAAGGGAGCCGAACTGCTGCTCGAGCGCTACGGTGGTGATCTGCGACGGCTGCGCGAGGAGCCCGACCCGAGAGCCGCCCTGATGGACATACCCGGGATCGGACCCACGGGGGCCGACATCTTCCTGCGCGACATCCAGGGAGTCTGGCCGGAACTCGCGCCCCGCATCGACGGCAAGGCCCAGGACGGCGCCCGGCGCCTTGGACTGCCCACGGCGCCCGAAAAGCTGGGCGGCCTGGTCGACGGCCGCGAGCTGCCGAGGCTGGCGGACGGTCTCGTCCATGCCGCCCTCGACAAGCACATGGCCGACGAGGTGCGCGACGCAGCCGAGTCGGCGTGAGAACCCACGAGGAGATGCCATGCGTCCGGAAGCCCTGAAGGTCTACCTCAACGACCATCTGGCCGGTGCGACGGCCGGGCAGCACATGTCACGCCACCTGGCCGAACGCCACGGCTCGTCGACGCACAGCGGTGAACTGCGCAGAGTGGCGGACGAGATCGCGGAGGACCGGCAGACCCTCCTCGAAGTGATGGGCGCCCTCGGCGTACCCGCGCGCCGTTACAAGGTGCTCGCCGGGCGGCTCGGAGAGAAGGCGCGCCTGATCAAATTGAATGGGCGCCTGACGCGGCGCTCAGGGCTGAGCGACGTCCTCGAGCTGGAGACACTGCGCCTGGGCATCGAGGGCAAGAGCCTGCTGTGGCAGACCCTGCTCTCGCTCACGCCGGAAAAGGGTCTCGACCAGGCACGCCTGCGGGACCTGCAGGACAGGGCCCGGCGGCAGATCAGCACGGTGGAGGCCGTGCGTCGGGAAGAGGCGGTCGGCGCGCTTGGCTGACGTCCGTCGTGTCCTGGGAGTGTCCGACGCCGTTTCTTCGGGGGCCGGTCGGGTAGTCGCCGACATATGGTGCGATTCGGATACACGATGATGATCGAGCAGGCCGGCCCTCAAGACCTGGTGAGCCATGTCGTCCGGGCCGAAGACGCCGGCTTCGACTTCTCGGTGACGTCCGACCACTACTTTCCGTGGCTGGAAGAACAGGGGCACGCCCCGTACGCGTGGTCCGTGCTGGGTGCGGCCGCGCAGGCCACCTCGCGGATTCCCCTGATGACCTATGTGACGTGTCCGACGATGAGGTACCACCCGGCGGTCGTCGCGCAGAAGGCGGCCACGATGCAACTGCTGTCCGGCGGCCGCTTCCGGCTCGGACTGGGCTCCGGCGAGAATCTCAACGAGCACGTCGTGGGCGGTGGTTGGCCCGCGGCCGATGTGCGCCAGGCGATGCTCACCGAGGCGATCGAGATCATCCGCGGGCTGTTCGGCGGCGGCTACGTCAACCACCACGGCACGCACTTCGACGTCGAGTCCGCCAGACTCTGGGACCTCCCCGAGAACCCGCCGCCCATCGGCGTGGCGGTCTCCGGCCGTCAGTCGTGCGAACTGGCCGGCCGGCTCGCCGAGCTGATGATCGCCGTCGAGCCGGACGCGGACCTCGTGGCTGCCTTCGACCGCAACGGTGGTACGGGGAAAGCGCGCGTGGGGCAGCTGCCCGTGTGCCACGACCCGGACCGGGCTGCCGCCGTGCGAAGGGCGCACGAGCAGTTCCGCTGGTTCGGCGGCGGCTGGAAGGTGAACGCCGAACTCCCGGGTCCCGCTTCCTTCGCCGCCGCCGGTGCCTTCGTACGCGAGGAGGACATGGCGGACGCGATCCCGTGCGGGAACGATCCGGAGGTGTTCGCGGAGGCCGTGCGCCCGTATGTGGAGGCGGGCTTCACCGAGATCGCGCTCATCCAGATCGGCGGCGCGTCGCAACTCTCCTTCCTGGACTGGGCGGAAAAGGCGCTGCTGCCCGCTCTGCGCGAGCTGTGAGGCGCCCTGACGGTCAGCCAGGAGGGTCGGACGGCGGCAGCAGCGTGCCGAGCGGGCCGAGGTCCAGATTGAGATCCTCCATGGTCAGGCCGTATTCGGCGCACAGATCGCTCATGCGCTCGTGGAGGATCATGAGGGTGGCGCCGAGCCGCTCTTCCTGCTCCTCGCTGAGGTCCCCCTGGTCGACGCGGTGCAGCGCCTGCCGTTCCATGAGTTGGCGCAGGAGTTCGACCAGGGTGAGGACGAGCCTGACCAGGTCGCGCTCCACCGTGTCGGGGTCTGCGCTGATCCTGCGAGCCGGGCGCGGTGGTGTGCGCCGTCCCGCCGGTGTGATGTCGTCCGGTACGGCGGGCAGGAGCCGGAAAGCCCGTGCCGCCGCTTCGGCGACCTCGCCGAGGCGGTCCGCCGGGCCGGGCGAGGCCGTCACGTCGCGCTCTCGGAGCGTGCGGCGGTTGTCCCCCGAGGGGTCTCGCGTGTCTCCCAGGGTGACGGGTTCTGGGCGCTCACGGAGACGATGAGGGCTCGCAGGGAGATGCGTACGAGGTCGATGTCGGCGATCGACAGCACCACGTCACCGGTGAGGACGACGCCGCCGCTCAGCAGTCGGTCCAGCAGGTCGATGAGGGCCACCTGGCGTTGCGCCAGCGGCTCGGGCTCGGGCGGGCGCTCCACGGCGTTCATCGCGCCGGGTCCGGTGCCGTCGCGGGGTCCGCCGTGTCGGGTGGTGCGGCGAAGGAGTACGGGGCCCAGGGCCCGGTGACGTCGATCCGTACGCCGGACAGACCCTGGGCGGCATCGAGGACTCGTGTGCGGAATTCCTCGGCGGTCTCCTGAGCCAGGAGGTAGGCGTCGTTGACCACGTTCTCGCCCGGGCCGCCGGCGAGTGCGCCCTGCTGCACCCGGTGCGTGGCGTGGCCGGCCGCCATCGCGCGGCCGATCGCCTCGACACGCTCGGCGGCCTGCCGAGCGGCCTCGTAGGACTCGTCGCGTGAGTGCCGCTGGACCCGGCGCGCGCGCAGGTAGGCCCGGCCCGGGCCAAGGGCGTCGGGCGACCCCGCGGCGCCCGCCGGGCCCGCGGTGCCTGTGACCCGCGTGTCGTCCGGCTGCCTTTCGTCCGGCCGCGGCTCGACGTAGATCTTCACGCCCCATTCGAGATGACCCGCCAGCCGCCGCAGCGCGTGCGCGAAGCCCTCCGCGTCCTCGCGCAGCATCGTTCGCACCCGCTCGTCGTCGAGGTACACCGTGGCGAGCCGCAGCGGCAGCACGGTGGTGTGCGCGGCCAGGGCCTCGATCACGCTGTGGTGCGCGCGGGCGACGTCCTCCAGCCAGTCCAGATCTTCCAGATGGCGCCGCAGGGCACTCTCCTGGAAGTCGGCGGCGGGCACCGCGCTGACGGCTGCCGCGAGTTCGCTCGCCGGACTCGTCGACACCAGGTGGACGGGTGCCCCTGTCACACCCTCCACGCCCCGCAGCGCCATGGTGGCGAGCCCCTCCTCGTCACGCAGCACGGCGTAGGCGTAGGTGACCGCTTCACTCATCGTCCGCTCCGCTCCGGCGCCTGGGGGAGTGCCGCGCGGCACGGCCCCGGCCGGATGCCGTCCGCTCCTCGCCGGGCGACAGCTCCCGCTCCTGCCTCAGCGCGTCGATCTCGGCGCGCAGACGCTTGTTCTCCTCGGTCAGCGCTCTGTCGTCGGCACGAGAGGACAGCGAAGGATCGTGCTCCCACCAGTCGATGCCCATTTCCTTGGCCTTGTCGACGGAGGCGACGATGAGCCGCAGCTTGATGGTGAGCAGTTCGATGTCGAGGAGATTGATCCGGATGTCCCCGGCGATGACGATCCCTTTGTCCAGGACGCGTTCGAGGATGTCGGCCAGGTTCGCGCTGGAGCCCGGGCCGTAGCCGTAGGGGCCGGCTGCCCGGGATGGGGACGAGCCGAATCGGCTTGCGGGGGAATCCGTCACGCGGTTGCCTCGATTCCCGCTCAAAGAGCGGCGTCGCCCCGCCAGAAGGCCGTTATCTCCTCCAGGCGGTCCAGGAGGCGGTCCTCCTGCTCGTCGAAGGTCTGCTGATCGATGCGGCCCTCGAGCAGCGCCTTCTCGAGCGCGGCGAGTTCACGCTCCACTGGCTCGGGGTCGTAGTACACCCGCTCGGCCTCCTCGACCACTCGGTCGACGACCCAGCCCACGCCCCGCACCGGCGCGAGCGGCAAGGCCAGGATCTCGGTGATCAAGCCCATGAGCAGCGCCTCTCAGACGAAACTGTACGGAGGAAGCGGTCCGCGCAGCCGGAGCCCGCATTCCTCACCCAACTGGTCGGCCAGGCTCATCTCCGTGGCCAGGAACATCTCCTCCTTGTCCTTGTCCACCAGGAAGGAGATGCTGAGGAAGTCCTGGCCGCCGGGCGGGGAGACACTGTCGTCGCGCGCGTGGAGGCGCAATGCCTCGATGATGCCCGCGGCGAGCGCCTCCTGTCGTGCCTCGGCCTGGTGAGCGACAAGCTCTCCGAGTGCGAGTGACATCTCGGGGGTCGCGGTGCCTTCGCGGCCCACGTCGTTGAGCCTGCGCGCCTCCTCCGAGTCCAGGAGGATCCGGCGCAGCAGTGCCTCCTCGTCCCAGGAAGCCTTCAGGTTGTACTCCACCGTGCCCTCGAGGCTCCGCAGCTGTTCCTCGTATTCGCTCGCACGGTCTTCCAGCACCGCGCGCACGGCCTCGTCGCTCTCGGCCGTCATCCCGAACCGCAACGGCAGCACCGCCCCGTCGGCCATGAGCCGCAGCTGGACATCCTGGTGCGCCATGACATCGCGGCGCTTGGGGCGCAGGTCGTCGGGTGCGTCGCTGACGACCGCGCTCAGCACTCCGGCGGTGACGGTACGCAGCGCACCAGGGGGTTCGCCGACGCCATGGAGCTCGTCCAGACGCGTCGGGTGGCTCTTCGAGGTGATGGAGTAGACGTAGACGGCCATGGTCACTCCCTGTCCCGAGCCCGTCGGGACGTCCTGTGGGCCGGTCGGCGGCGCTGCCTGGGCTCTTCGACGATCTCGGCCTCCTCCGCCTCTTCCTCTTCCTCCTCGTCGCCGCCACCGGTCAAGGATTCCCTGACGGCCTCGACGGCACCCGTGAGCGCCCCCTTGGTCTTACCGGCGGCACCGCCTTCGGTGATCTCGCCGACGAGGTCGGGGAGCTGCGCGGGCTGTCGACTGCCGGCTTCGAGGTCGAGGCGGTTGCACGCCTCGGCGAAGCGCAGGTAGGTGTCCACGCTGGCCACGACGATGCGGGCATCGATCTTGAGGATCTCGATGCCGACGAGGGACACGCGGACGAAGACATCGATGACGAGGCCGCGATCGAGGATCAGGTCCAGGACGTCGTAGAGGCTGCTCGTGCCCCCACGTGACATGCTGCCTCCGCTCTGCGGTACCACGGTCATGGCGCCTCCCTTCCGCGCCTCCTTGTGCGTTCAGCGGCTTGTGCGTTCAGCGGCGCCGGTCGGTCTGACCGCGGGTATAGCGGCGGGTCAGCTCGTACGCCAGCAAGTCGCCCTCCTCGTCCAGCGTCACGTGGTACGTGCCCATGACGCTGGTGGTCTCGGGGACTCGCTCCAGCTCGAGTACCTCGACCTCCGCTTCCCACCCGTCTTCCGTCGGCTTTATCGCGGAAACCGATTCGGGAGCGCGTCCGAGGAGTTCCTCGAGTTGGCCTGCTGCGGACCGCATGGCCCACGCAGCCGACCGTTTGCCGGACCGGTGTGCGCCGCCGCTCGTCGAACGGCGGGGGGCACTGTCACGGCGAGAAGGTCGCCTGCCACTCCCTGTGCCGTCTTTGTCTGACGCGGTCATGTTCCTGACTCCGTGGCTGGAGCGGCGCTCCCATGTCACTTGAACGTACTATTTCAGCATATACACCTAAAAAGTGAGCCGCGATGGGGCTCTCTTGCCTTCGCGCCGCCCCCAGTGCGCGCGAGCGGTTCACCGGGAGGGAATCACCCATGAACGATTCGACCAAGATCGCCCTCGCTGCCGCAGTCGCCGGTGGCTACGTCCTCGGCCGCGCGAAGAAGGGGCGCCTCGCCTTTGCGGTGGGCTCCTACCTGGCGGGCCGTCGATTCGGCCTCGCACCGCAGCAGTTGCTCACCGAAGGCCTGAAAAGGCTTCAGGAGCTGCCGCAGTTCGCCGACCTGAACGAACAGATGCGCGGCGAATTCAAGGACGCCGGGCGCCAGGCGCTCGCTGCCGCCGCCGACCGCAAGTTCGGAGACCTGGCGGATGCCTTGCATGAACGGACCGCTCGCATCGGGAGCGAGAAGGACGAGGAAGAGGACGAAGAGGAAGAGGAAGAGTACGAACCGGAGGAAGAGGAACCCGAAGAAGAGGCCGAGGGCGAAGAGGAGGAGGAAGAGGAGTCTCCGAGGAGTCGCCGGGCCGCCAAGCGGCAAGCGTCCAGGGCGTCTGCCCGCAAGTCCCCGGCCAAGAAGGCACAACCGGCGAAGAGGACGGCCGGGAAGAGGACGACTCCGGCGAAGAAGACCACGGCGAGAAAGCCCGCTGCGGAGAAGACAGCCCCAAGGAAGACCGCCTCGAAGAAGACGACGGCCAAGAAGTCGTCCACACGGCGGAGGTAGGCCATGGCCAGCACGGCACAGAAGTCTGAGCAGGACCAACTCTCCGGCCTGGAACGGCTGCGCGAAGAACTCGTCGACTACCTCGGTGCTCAGGCGGAGCATCTCGCGGACGTGGCAGGCGACAAAATGGAAGGCCTCACCGACCAGTTGCAGGACGTGGTCGAGAACGGTGGAGTCCTCCCCAAGGTCGGGGTCCGCGTCCTCCAGGGGGACTCACCGATCAAGGCCCTGCTCGGCGAGAAGGCGAAGAGCATCAAGGACAGCGTGACCGAGAAGGCTTCGAGCCTGTTCGGCGGCGGCAAGGGACGCAAGTCCGGCCAGCCCAAGGTCACGACCATCATCGAGCACATCGATGTCGGTGTTCCCGTCCGCGTCGCCTACGACCACTGGACCCGCTTCGAGAAGTTCAGCTCCTTCACCAAGGGCGTGCGCAGCGTGTCCCAGGGAGACGAGACCAGCACCGACTGGAAGGTGAAGGTGGGGCCCTCCACACGCTCCTGGAAGGCCACCATCCAGGAGCAGATCGCCGACGAGCGCATCATGTGGACCTCGGAAGGCGCCAAGGCCACTACCCGGGGATGTGTCAGCTTCCATGAACTGACACCGACGCTCACACGCGTCGTGCTGGTCGTCGAGTACTACCCCTCAGGTTTCTTCGAGAAGACCGGCAACCTGTGGCGTGCCCAGGGACGCAGGCTCAGGCTCGACGCCAAGCACTTCCAGCGCTACGTCTCGCTGTCCGACGAGACTGCCGACGGCTGGCGCGGTGAGATCAGGGACGGCGAGGTGGTCCGTACACACGAGGAGGCGATGGAGGAAGAGGAAGAGGAGTACGAGGAGGAGCCCGAGGAGGAGCCCGAGGAGGGAGACGAAGAGGAGGACGAGCATCCGGAAGATGAAGACCGGTACGACGAGGAAGACGAAGGGGAGAAGGAAGAGGAAGGCGCAGAGGAGGACGAGGGCGAGTGAGGCGCCAGGCCGGGCCCTGATGCTGCGGGCGGGTCCGTATCGATGTCAGAGGTGCGTGCAAGAGTGCACATGTGACCGGTACCGCGCAGATTCCCGAAGAGGGCGAGGACGACCTGGCCCGTCTCCTGGCCGCCCTGCCTGGACTGGCCTCGCTCGCCCGCACGGTCGTCGGGCTCCGCCCGCGCCGTGGCGAGCCCGGCATCCGGGACAGCCATGTCGGTGGGCCGATGCTCTGGCCTGCGGACGAGCCCTGGCCGCACTGCGCGGACGGGGACCACGGTCGCGAACCGGCGCCGATGGTGTCCGTGGCCCAGTTGTACGCCACCGACGTCCCCGAGATCGCCTTCCCAGAGGGTGCCGACCTGGTGCAGATCGTCTGGTGCCCTGAGGTGCACGGCATGCCGGAACCACAGTTCCAGGGCAAGCGCTGCAGGGTCTTCTGGCGGCGCTCCGGCGAGGTCGTGCACGAGCCGGGGGCGCAGCCCGATCCCTGGGAGCACTGGGACGAGGAGTGGGACGAGGTCCCTCGTCCGTGCACCGTGCATCCTGAGCGGGTTGTCGAGTACCCGTGGTGGGAAGAACTGCCCGCCGGGCTCCGGAAGCGACTGGAGGACTCGGAGGAGCTTCACAGCCTCTACTGGGGGGAGAGCCTCACGGGCGGCTGGAAGGTCGGCGGCAGCAAGTCCTGGGCCTCCGGGGACATGCCCAGGAGTCTGGACTGCCCCGAGTGCGGTGCGCCTCTCGTCCTCCTGCTCCAGGTGGACTCCTACGAGCACCTGCCGCTCATATCGGAGAACCCGCATACGTACCTGTGCACCGTGACGGGGCGGCACCTGGTGTTCGGGACGGAGGAGTACACGCTCGCCGCGGAGGCAACCGGCTTCCGCGTGGACGACGTCGCGGACGCCGGAATCCACGTCTGCTCCGCCGACCCGCGGCATCCGGCCCTGTACTTCACCCAATGAGGCCGGGACGTCCTCAGCGGCTGCCCCGTCGTGGGACGGTGGCGTCGAAGCCGTAGCGTCCCAGGGATGCGGAGGACACCCCATGGGACGCACGGTCGGCGCTGACTTGCGCGAACTCGTGCGCGGTTACGCGGCCCTCGCGGCGAGCTTCCACTCGCGGTG
Organism: Streptomyces sp. NPDC047022; assembly: GCF_040644155.1. NCBI lineage: Bacteria > Bacillati > Actinomycetota > Actinomycetes > Kitasatosporales > Streptomycetaceae > Streptomyces > Streptomyces sp. NPDC047022. The sequence goes on from NZ_JBEYVV010000010.1 coordinate 212,225, forward strand.
CAGCGTGCCCAGCGGAACGGTGTGACGGAAGACGGGCGTTCCGAAGACGGACAGCTGCACCTGGAGTGCTCCGCTCAGATCGACGCCGCCGTAGACGGCCCATGATCCGGTCGCGGTCGCCGTGGGCCGTGAGTTCCCGCCCACGGTCGCGGTGGCGGCGGCCGACGCCTCGCCACGCAGGTACGGCGCGAGATCGGCGGTGACCCCCACCGCGCCGTACAAGCCGACGGACGCCTCGGCGCCGAGCGCCGCCTTCACATGGCCCGCGGCCGTGACGGAGGCGCGCACCGGTGTGCCCGTCATCGTGGACTCGTTCACGGGGGTCCAGCCCTTGGCGAGACCGAAGGTTCCGCCGGCCTTGAAGTCTCCCTTGAGGTCCTGCTCGGCCGAGACGGTCACCTTGCCGTCTCCGCTGACCTCGAAGTAACAGGTCAGATCGAGGTTGACCACGACGGGGATGGGGCCCACCTGGAGTACGGGGTCGGCGTGCAGTTTGGCGAACGGCAGCCGCACGGGCGTTTTCGAGGCCGCGGCGCGGCCTTTCAGGGACCACCGGGAGGTCCAGTCGCCCGATACCCCGAGGAAGGCGGAGGCAGGTCCGGCCTGCCGAGCCGCGGCACCCGAGCCGCCGCCTCCGTACGAGAAGTCGACCTCGGGTGCGACCTGGACGTACCCGTCGACGGTCGCGTCCGCCGAGACGGGTGCGCCCTTGGGCGTGGGCACCGCGGCCCGTACGTCGACGCGCAGGCTGCCCAGCGGAACCTTCGCGCCCTCGGGGCCGAAGTGCACGTTGCCCGTCCTGGCCCAGGAGACCTTCACATCGGGCAGCAGCCGCTGCACGTCGAAGGACGCGGGGTCCACGGGCACAGTGCCCTTCGCCTTGTCCGCGCCGAGGAGGGAATCGAGGGTGGTCGGTGCCGTCTGCACCTCGGTGCCGCTCCGGGTGGCACCGATCACCTGGGTGACCTTGGCGAGGAGGCCCTGCGGGGCGCCGGGAGCGGGCGCACTGGCGATGACGTCCCCGACGGCGACCGGGCGGTGCGGGTCGGGTCTTCCCGTGCCGCTCGACGCAGTTGCCGAGGGCGGCGTGGACGACGGGGTGTTCGAGGGAGCGGTGGTGGAAGGCGTGGCGCTCGAAGGCGTGGGCGTCGCCTTGCCCGCACCGCCGGCCGTAGCGGATATGACGGCACGTCGGGTGTGACGGTCGTACGAGCTGACTTTGAGGTTGCTGCTATGGGCGCGGCCCCCGCTCTCGCCGGGCCGGGCGAGAGCGGTCGCGGTGCCCTCCGGTGCGGGGGCGACGGCGAGGGAGCCGCCGGTGCTGTCGGCCGCCTCGACGGCGGCCCCGGGCGTCCCGGCGGGCGCGGCACCGGAGGCGTTCGAGGCCCCGGGCGCGGACGAGCAGCCGGTGGCGAGCAGAAGGGCGGAGACGGTGAGAGCGGGCACGGCGGCACGCAGGTGCCACTTGCGGTTGCGCAAGACCTGTCCTGAGGTGGTGGGGGGTCGCGGAAGAACCCGTCGGCACGCAGTGCACTACCGACGAGTAACAATCTGTGAGCTTGCCATGAAGATGTGGAGCCCGGCTCCACATTCCGCTCCCGCCGCCTGTGATGTGAGCCACGCGCCAGAGCCGAACTCGCCTGGGGGCAAGGAGAGTTGCCGACCTCACTCAGGAGGGACGGTCCCGCCCCGCCTCGCACACAGGACGGGATGGGGCGCGACCTTCGCCGAGTTGCCGCGAGAGGTCATGCGCCGGGAGTCTGTCCGGCCGTCTTCCGTCAGGCTGAGCCCGGATCACTAGTGCCGCGGCAGGCAACGTTCGCCCGTTGAGGGCCGGGCGTCGCGACGGGGCGAACGTTGCCTGCTGCGGCACTAGTAGATTGTCGCGGCTAAGTGTTGTCCTGGTTGGTGGAGTTGGGGTCGGGCAAGCTCCCTTTGTCGTTTCCGTTCGGCCGGGCAGGGGTGCCGTGTCCTCGCAGAAGAAGTATCCGGTTGCGTTGAGTGCCGAAGATCGTCTGGCGTTGGTGCGCGTGACGACGACGGGGGTCCGCAGCGCGTCGATGATCAGGCG
>NZ_JBEYVV010000011.1:0-83520 GCF_040644155.1 Streptomyces sp. NPDC047022
GCGTTGTCGTCGGTTGCCATGGCTCCGCCATGACGCCCTCCTCCGCCTTGCGATGCACGGCACCAGACCCCGCTCCCTGATCCGGCCCGATCCAAACGAAAGACCCTGGGCCCGGCGGCTTGCTCCACGTCCACACCGCCCGTCGGCGCGAACGACACCGGTACCCCGGCCGGGTCTTCCCACAGCGCACGGGCCCTGGCCGGCAACGGATCCATCGACATGGCTCCGGTCCTGCCCGCCGGGGCCGGCTGCTGACCTGGGAACAGCGGTGATCTGAGAGGCTTGGGGCATGAACGCCAGGGAGAGCCGCGGGGACGCGGAGCGGGTCGTCGTCATCGGAGGCGGGATAGCCGGTCTCGCCGCCGCCCACCGGCTGCTGGGCCGGGGCGCCGCCGTGACAGTCCTCGAAGCGTCGGAGCGGGTCGGCGGCAAGCTGCTGCCCGGGCGGATCGCGGGGGTGCGGGTCGACCTCGGCGCCGAGTCGATGCTCGCCCGGCGCCCCGAAGCGGTGGGGCTCGCCCGCGAGGTCGGCCTTGCGGAGCGCCTGCGGACCCCGGCCACCGCGTCCGCCTCGATCTGGACCCGCGGCGCCCTGCGGCCGATGCCGAAGGGGCATGTCATGGGCGTACCCGGCACGGCGTCCGCGCTGACCGGCGTTCTGTCGGACGAGGGCCTGCGCCGTATCGAGCGTGACACCGAGCTGCCGCGCACGGAGGTCGGCGACGATGTGGCCGTAGGGGAGTACGTTGCCGCTCGCCTCGGCCGCGAGGTCGTCGACCGCCTGGTGGAGCCGCTGCTCGGCGGGGTCTACGCGGGCGACGCGTACCGCATCTCGCTGCGCTCGGCGGTCCCCCAGCTCTTCCAGGCCGCCCGGACGCACGACTCGCTGACGGAAGCGGTACGCGAGATCCAGACGAAGGCCGCCGCGGCCCCGCAGGCGGCGGGACCCGTGTTCATGGGGATCGAGGGCGGTGTCGCCCAACTCCCGCTCGCCGTCGCACAGTCGGTGCGGGCGCGCGGCGGCGAGATCCTGCTGGGGACCCGCGCGGACGGGCTGCGCCGCACCGCCGAGGGCTGGGAGGTCACGGCCGGCGGGCGCCTCATCGAGGCGGACGCGGTGATCGTCGCCGCCCCCGCCCAGGAGGCCGCCCGCCTGCTGCGCCCCGCCTCGCCGGGCGCCGCCGCCGGACTGGACACCGTCGAGTACGCCTCCATGGCCCTGGTCACCCTCGCCTACCGCGCCGCCGGCACCACTCTCCCCGACGGCAGCGGCTTCCTCGTGCCGCCCGTCGACGGGCACACCATCAAGGCGTCGACCTTCGCCTCCCGCAAGTGGGGCTGGATCGCGGACGAGGACCCGGACGTGGTCGTGCTGCGGACGTCCGTCGGGCGGTACGGCGAGACCGAGGTCCTCGGGCGCGAGGACGCCGACCTGGTGGCGGTCTCACGCCACGACCTGCGCGAGGCGACCGGCCTCGCAGCCGCCCCGCTCGAGACCCGGGTGACCCGCTGGACCGACGGCCTGCCCCAGTACCCGGTCGGCCACCACGCGCGCGTGGCCCGCATCCGCGCCGAGGTGGCGAAGCTGCCGGGGCTGGCCGTGTGCGGCGCCGCCTACGACGGCGTCGGCATCCCGGCGTGCATCGCGAGCGCGTACGCCGCCGCGGACCAGCTCGGCGGCGATCCGCGCGGCGTGCGGGAACTCATCTCGAACCCGGTGCAGAGCCTGCACGGCGGGGCGGGACAATAGCCTCATGAGTGACGACGCACCCACCACCGAGTCCGGCAGGATCCCGAACAAGGGCAAGCTGGCCAAGGACCTCAACGAGGTCATCCGCTACACGCTGTGGTCCGTCTTCAAGCTGAAGGACGTGCTGCCCGAGGACCGCTCCGGCTACGCCGACGAGGTCCAGGAGCTGTTCGACCAGCTCGCGGCCAAGGACGTGACCATCCGCGGCACGTACGACGTCTCGGGCCTGCGCGCCGACGCCGACCTCATGATCTGGTGGCACGCCGAGACCAGCGACCAGCTCCAGGAGGCGTACAACCTCTTCCGCCGTACGAAGCTGGGCCGCGCCCTCGAGCCGGTCTGGTCGAACATGGCGCTGCACCGCCCGGCCGAGTTCAACCGCTCGCACGTCCCGGCCTTCCTCGCCGACGAGACGCCGCGCAACTACGTCAGCGTCTACCCGTTCGTGCGCTCCTACGACTGGTACCTGCTGCCGGACGAGGACCGCCGCCGCATGCTCGCGGACCACGGCAAGATGGCCCGCGGCTACCCGGACGTGCGGGCCAACACGGTCGCCTCGTTCTCCCTCGGCGACTACGAGTGGGTCCTCGCCTTCGAGGCCGACGAGCTGTACCGCATCGTCGACCTCATGCGCCATCTGCGCGCTTCGGAGGCCCGGATGCACGTGCGCGAGGAGGTGCCGTTCTTCACCGGCCGCCGCAGGTCGGTCGCGGAGCTCGTCGCCGGGCTCGCCTGAGTCCCGCGTCCGCCCCTTTTGGTCATCGGGGTTTTCCTTCGTGGATACCCCCGGCTTGAGCCGGGGGAGGAAACGAAGCTCCTGCGGAGCAGGGCAGGAAACGGGATTTCGCCCTTAGGGCGAAAGACCGCGTACGTGACGGGTAGCCTGTGCGCTGTGCGTTGCGAGAACCAAGCGCGTACAACGTGTTGCGCGAGAACCAAGCCAGCACAATCACCACCTGACTTTGCTGTACAAACCGGGCAGGTTCCGTCCCGGGTGGCGTTGAGGGAGTAAGACCTTTCAGGTCGTTGACCTGCAGGGATTCCTGAGCCAGGAATCCCCCTGCTTCAGCTGGGGGAGGGTTCAACTGACCCCGAGGACATCGAGCATCGCCCTCGTGGCCGGGCTCGGGTTGAAGCGGCTCCACGCCAGATACTCGACCCGGCGCGGACCGTCGACCACCGTCACCAGCACCAGCCGCGGATCCTCGGCGGTCAGCGGGCCGGCGAACGCCGACGGCAGCAGCGCGACGCCGAGGCCATGCCTGATCAGCCTGGGGATCAGCTCGACGGCGCCCGCCTCGTACGCGACGTCGCGGACCAGGCCGGCGGCGGCGAACGCCTGATCGGACTGGGCCCGGGCGGGCGTCCCGCCCATGAAGTCCACGAACGTCTCCTCGGCGATCTCCGCCAGCGTGACCCGGTCGGCGCCCGCGAGCCGGTGCCCGGCCGGCACCACCAGCACATGCCTGTCGTGATCGAGGGCGACGGTCTCCACACCGGGCGGCCGGTCACCCTCCGGCATGCCGAGGAAGGCGATGTCCAGGTCGCCGTCCCGGATCTCCGCCGCCAGTTCGTCGCTGCGGCCGGAACGGAGGCTGACCCGGACGTCCGGGTGCCGGGCGCGGTACCGCTGCAGTACCTCGGGTACGTCGACGGCGGCCGTGGTCACGATCACGCCCACGGCGAGCCGGCCCCGCACCACTCCCGTCGCCGCCGCGGCGTCGGCGACCGCGCGGTCCGCGGCGGCAAGGCACTCGCGCGCCGCGGCGACGAAAGCCGCACCGGCGCTGGTCAGCTCGACACGGCGGCTGGAGCGGGCGAACAGCCTGACCCCGAGCTCCCGTTCCAGCGCGGCGATCCGATGGCTGAGCGACGACTGCACCACGAAGCAGCGCTCCGCGGCGCGTGTGAAGTTGCGGGTGTCGGCGACGGCGACGGCGTAGCGCATCTGCTGCAGATCCACCCAGCCATGGTTGCCGTTCATGGCTGGCATGACAACCATGCGTTGGACTCATGATGTGCGGCTGCCGAGACTTTCCCGTATGCATTCCATGGCCCGACCGTCGCCCGGACTGCCGCGGACCTCGTCCGCGGCGCGGACGGCGACCGTCGCACTGACCGCGCTCGCTCCCGCCTCCTGGGGCACCACATACGCCGTCACCACGCAGCTTCTGCCGCCCGGGCACCCGCTGTTCGCCGGACTGATGCGCGCTCTGCCCGCCGGGCTGCTCGGGCTGGCGCTCACCCGCGTGCTCCCGCGTGGGCACTGGTGGTGGAAGGCCGCCGTCCTCGGCGTCCTGAACATCGGTGCCATGTTCCCGCTGGTGTTCCTCGCGGCCGAGCGGCTCCCCGGCGGTGTCGCCGCCACCTTCGGTGCCACCCAGCCGTTGCTGGTCGCCGGGCTGGGCATCGCCGTGCTCCACGACCGGCCGACGGCCTGGCGCTGGATGTGGGGTGTGCTTGGAGTGCTCGGCGTCGGACTCGTCGTCCTCGGGCCGAAGGCCGGGCTGGACGCCGTAGGGGTGCTCGCCGGGCTCGCGGGTACGGCCGGCATGGCCTGCGGGGTCGTCCTCACCAAGCGTTGGGGCCGGCCCGAAGGGGTGGGCCCGCTGGCCCTGGCCGGCTGGCAGCTGACGGCAGGCGGCCTGCTGCTGCTCCCGCTCACCTTCGCCGTCGAGGGGGCGCCGCCGAGGATCGACGCGGGAGCGGTCTGCGGCTATCTCTGGCTCGGCAGCATGGGCGGACTCATCGCCTACACACTCTGGTTCCGCGGCCTCGGGCGGCTCCCGATCGGCGCGTCCGCGCCGCTGGTGCTGCTGTCCCCGCTGGTCGCGACGTTCGTCGGTTTCACGCTGGGCGAGTCCCTGAGTCTGCCGCAGGCATTCGGCTTCGTCCTGGCCCTGGCCGTCATGGCCGCCGCCCAACTGGACATCAGTTCAACGCCACGGCTCCTGACCGGGCGCGCCCGTCAGGGCAGGGGGCTGGACGCCGCAGGCGGCAGTGTGTACGTCGGCGACGGCGTCACCGGAACCGGCGTACCGGGGGCGTCCGTGGGGCCCGGCGGCGCCGGGGACGTGGTGAGCGGCGGTGGGGTCGCGGTGGCCGCGTCCCGGGCGAGGGCGTCGAAGTCGACGTAGCCGGTGGCTTCCAGGATCTTGATGTGGTCGAGGACGACGGCGTTCGCGTCGTCGGCCAGGGCGCGCACCAGCGAGTTGCGGGTGGTGGCCCGGACCTGGGCGACGAGAGTGAAGACCTTGCCGTGGGCGCTGCGCAGGAGGTTGGCGAAGTCGCGGTCGTACTCCTCGCCCTGGGCCGCGTCGAGTGTCGCCAGCCACTGTCGCTGCTGCGCGTTCGGCCGGTCGGGCAGGGCGAGCCGGAGGCGGGCGGCGACGTCACGGACGCGCGCGTCCAGGAACGTGTGCCCCTCGACGAGGTGCTCACCCGCGGTGCGTACCGCCTGGGTGGTGCCCTTCTGTTCGGCCTGCCGCCCCGCGGGCTGTTCCCACAGCCCGGCCAGCCGCACCCGGGTGACGAAGTCCCGGTCCAGCCCGGACAACGGGCCGTACGGCGTGGACACGGTCTGGGCGCTCAGGGTGTCGACGCCGGTGCCGGAGCGGTCCGCGTAGGACCAGACGGGGAAGACCAGCGCGGCGAGCGTTCCCGCGAGCAGGACGAGGAGGATCCCGGTGCCGTTGAAGATCCGGCGGCGTTGGTCGAGTCTGGATCGCATCGGTGCCTCCTGCTTGCGGCACCGCACGCTGGTGAGCTTGGGGTGCGGATCGGCATATTACTGCGCTGCCCACGCCGACCGGCGCCCAGAAGAAAGGGCGGGAAACGGGACATCGCATGCCGAATGCGGCGCGAGAGGAGACGGATATTCCCTGCCGTACCCCCGTAGACCGACTACCGCCCGAACGCCGACGGCTCAGGGTGTGAACCCTGGCACATACCCGGGGATGCACCGCGGGATGCGCCCGGAACTGGTACTGGACGGGCGATGGGGCGCACGGGGCGGGTGTGTCAGCGCATGACGTCGAAGACGCTCTTCTGCAAGCCGTTGGAGTAGACCTCGTGCTCGACCGGCTTCAGCTTCTGCGTGTCCTTGTCCGTGTCGCTGAACAGACGCTTTCCCGCGCCGAGCAGCAGCGGGAAGACGAGCAGGTGGTAACGGTCGATCAGGCCCGCGTCCGAGAGGCCCCGGTTCAGGCGGGCGCTGCCGTGGACGATGATCGGGCCTCCCTCGGTCTCCTTCAGGGCGGCGACCTCGTCCAGTGAGCGCAGGATCGTGGTCCCGCCCCAGTTCGAGACCAGGTCGGCCTCGTCGAGGGTGGTGGAGACGACGTACTTCGGCATCGCCTTGTAGCCGGTGAACTCCGTCATGTCCGGCCACACCGGGCTGAACTCCTCGTAGCTCACACGTCCCATCAGGAGCGCGGCGGCCTCCTCCTGCTCCCTCCCCTTGATCTCGTACGCCTCGGGGATGAACTCGACGTCCTTGAACGTCCACCCGGAGTTCCGGTGGCCGGATTCGCCGCCCGGTGCTTCCACGACGCCGTCGAGCGAAATGAAGGCGGTGCTGATCAGAGTGCGCATTCCGATGTCCTTTGTCTTTGATGTTCTATTTGTTCTTGACATTCCGTTGTTCTCGATGCCCTGTGTCCGGTTCTCGGTGCCGGCTTGTCCGCGAAGGCATGCCCAGGATCCAGCCGACAAAAAAATTTGTCAAGGAAACTTGGATTGTCGGCCCGTGCGGACGTCGGCGCATGAAGGACATGAAGGAAGGGGCGGCTCGCCCCATCGGGCAAGCCGCCCCTCATCCGGTCCTGAAGGAGGGCGGAGCAGTCAGTGCCTGAGAAGTGCCCGCCGGGTGGCACGGGCCAGGCGGGCCGTGGGACGCCGGGACGGGGGAGTGGGGCCGGAGCGCTCCAGCCACCACGCGTGCAGTAGTTGCCGCTTTTCGGGGCCGTCGAGGCCCCCGGTGCGCAACAGGTGCTCGGCGAAGTCGAGGGCGTCGCGCCGGTAGCCGCCGGTCATCGGGCGACCCTGGGCATAGGCGAGGAAGGCGGGCCGGTACTCCTTCGCGAGGATCCAGGGAAGCTCGGGCGCGACCGTGGCGACGATCCCGGCGCGCTTCGCGGCGAGGGAGCGCGCCTGCACCCCGATCCGTGCCCGGTCGAACCCCTCGGGCACGGGTGTGCCCGCGACCAGGCAGGACAGCAGGGAGGCCTGCGCGAGCGCCAGCCGCTGGCGGGCGGGGCCGGTGCCGTCGCAGTCGTGGTCCTCGGCGTCGCCGCCGTGGTCCGTCGTGCCGTAGGTCCCTACGGGCGCCGGCTGTCGCGTCGCGGCCGGTATCCGCGCACCGGGCGGTACCTCGCCGCCGGCCCGGGCCTTCTCCACCGTCTCCCGTATGACCGCCAACTCCTGCTCCAGCTCGCCCGGTTCCGGGAAGTTGTCGTCGCGTTCCAGCAGCACGCCGGGCGGGACGGCACGTGAGGCGAGGTCGGCGAGGACGTCCAGGACCGGCCGCGGTACGGGGTGGGCGTGGCTGTCGTGCCAGACGCCGTCGCGTTCGAAGCCGCCGGCGACATGGACGTAGGCGATGGCCTCGACGGGCAGTTCGTCCAGCGCCCTGGCCGGGTCCTCGCCCCGGTTGACGTGGTTGGTGTGCAGATTCGCGACGTCGATCAGCAGGCGTACCCCGGTGCGGTCGGCCAGCTCGTACAGGAACTGCCCCTCCGTCATCTCCTCGCCCGGCCAGGCGATCAGCGCCGCGATGTTCTCCACCGCGAGCGGCACGGGCAGGGCGTCCTGGGCGATACGGATGTTCTCGCACAGGACGTCGAGCGCGTCGCGGGTGCGCGGGACGGGGAGCAGATGGCCCGCTTCCAGCAGCGGGGAGGCGGTGAGTGGGCCGCCCGCCCGTACGAACGCGATGTGCTCGGTGACCAGCGGCGAGTCCAGGGCCTCGGCCCGCGCGGCGAGGTCGGCCAGCCGCGCCGGGTCGGGGCGGTCCGCGCCGCCGAGACCGAGTGACACGCCGTGCGGTACGACGGTGACGTCCCGCTCGCGCAGCCTCAGCAGCGACTCGGGGACATGTCCGGGGCAGAGGTTCTCGGCCACGGCCTCGACCCAGTCGATGCCCGGCATGCGCTCCACGGCGTCGGCGATCTCAGGCCGCCATCCGATGCCCGTTCCGAGTCGCTTCATCGTCCCGTCCCCTCCTCCGCTGTGACGGGGTCATGGCCCGGACCGTCGCCGCCGAACCCTTCGCCTGGGACGTTCAGAGCAACATTTGAGGTTCCGCCCGCCGGCACTGGACCCGAACGGCGGAGTCCGGGGACGCGGCTCCCAGGAAGACCTGAGAGGAGGCCGGCCGGTCGTCACCCGGTAGCGAGGAGCAGAGATGAGCCGTCATCGTCGCCCTGGACTGCGCCGCCTGCGCGGTGTCCTCGCGCTCGCGGCGGCCGTCCTCGCGCCGACGACCCTCGGGGCGGCCACACCGGCGTCCCGCGCGACCGCCCCGGTGCCCTCGCAGGACGCCTGCCACACGACCGGCGACGCGATGCCGCACGGCGACTGCGGCCCCTTCCACCAGGTCTTCGCCGAGAACTTCGACGGTGACGTGGTACCGCTCGGCTCCTTCAGCGACTGCGACCACGACGCCGACACCCCAGGCGCCTACTGCGGCGGCCTCACAGGCTCCTACCGCGCCGACTGGTGGGCCTACCCGCGCGGCTGGTACGACACCGCCAACCCGCGTAACCACTCCAATGGCAACGACCGCGTGCTCGGCGGCGAATACCGCGCCGACGACACGGTGTGGGTGGGACCCGCGGCGGACGGCGACGGGCGCATGCACATCCGTATGTACCGGCCGGCGTCCGGAGGTGATCTCCATGTCGCCGCGGTGGTGCCGCGTCGGGTGATGCGGCAGACGTACGGGAAGTACAGCGCCCGGGTGCGCGTGGTGCGGGCGGCGCCCGGCTACAAGAGCGCCTGGCTGTTCTACGGCGGCGGCTGCGAGATGGACATGTACGAGCAGTCCTGGACCGACACCGTCCACTTCTTCCACCACCCGTGCGACGGGCGGGCGCAGGGCTTCGCCGACACCGGCAGGCCGTTCACCGAGTGGCACACGGTCAGCATGGAGTGGACCCCCGGCCGAGCCCGCTACTACCTGGACGGCCACCTGTACCTGAGCGACGGCCGCGGAGTCGCCACGCGCCCGCTGAGCTGGATCCTCCAGAACGAGAGCGCCTTGTACGGACCGTACGCCGCGCCGGGTTCGTGGGCGCAGATGGACATCACGTGGGTCACGGCGTACGCGTACACGAGGTAGTGGAGTACGTAACAAGCGACATGAGCCAGGAGGTTCCGGCGCCCACGCCCGTTGGCCTCGTCCTGGCTATGCCCGCCGACTCACGGCACGAGTGCTCTAACCGCAAGGCAGAAGGGCGAACCGGCCTAGTTCGATTCCTCAGGAGCCCACGGCTACGAGCAGTGGTGCGTAGGCCGGAATCCGCTCAGCGGGTCCCGGTCGAGACATCGTTGAGCGGAACACTGCGGCTCCACAGTTCCTCCGCGTGCTCGGCGAACCGGTCGAACATGCCGCCTTGCGCGCGGCGGCGTACGTGCATGAGCGGGGAGTCGTGGCCGACGAGGTGTGCCAGATGTGGAGTGATCAGGGCCTGGTCGTCGAAGCGGAAGACGGACAGGGACACGTGGTTCATCGCCATCTGTCACCCCGGCGGGCTCCGGTACTACGCCCTGGTGCCCGCGAGCATGCCCGTTACGTGGTATCAAGCCCCCGCCGCGCCGGGCGTCAGATCAGGCGCAGGGCCGGATGGCCGGCCACCACCGTCGCGCTGCCGGGCGCGATCTCGGTGAAGCCCGCGTCCCGTACCAACGGCAGCCCGGACGTGGTCAGTCCGGGCCACAGGGCCGCGGGCGCTGTGCGGACCGCGAGAGGGAAGCCCGCCTTGTGCCAGACCGCGCGCTCCTCGTCGGACAGGGCCCACCAGGCGAGCTGAGCGCCGTGCCCGGCCTGGGCCATCGCCTTGCCCGCCGACATCGTGAGCTCCGGGTTCAGCCACAGGACCGGTACCTCCGGGTCCGCGTCGGCCGGCGGACGCGGGTCGTCGAGGTCCGTGCCGGAGACCTGGAGCTTGGCCAACTCCTTGGGCCACACATCCACCGGGACGGGCGGGAAGACCCGTACCTCGGCAGACTCGCCCATGACCGTGATGCCCGGCAGTGCCTCGGCCCGCCGCCACTCGGCGCCGCGCGCCCGCCGCACCACCTTGCGGATCCGCGCGTCCTGCCAGTCCCGCATCACCTGGGCCCATTCCCCCTCGCCCAGCGAGCGCTCGTCGCTCAGCATGACGAGCACGGCGCGCGCCGCCGTCTCCAGCGCGTCCGTACGCGCCGGGGGAGCGTCCCGCTCCATGTGCACGACGAGCGGCAGAGCGAACTGCGGAGCCTCGTCGCGCGCGCTGCGCTCGGCGTGGAAGGGGCTGGTCGGGGAGTCCGCCGGTGGTGCCGTCGGGGTCTGGTCACTGCTCACGGCTCCCAGTCTGCCAGGTGGAAGATCGGGGAATTCAGGGGCGGTGGACGTCGAGGCGGTCCGGAATCAGCCGATCGGCCAGGTTGTCAGCGCAGGCCGTGCCACAGGTTACGGAGACCGCCGCGAGGTTCGTGCCCGGCGGCCACGGTGGACGGTACGGCCGCGAAGCGGCGGACGGCCGGGTCCGGGTCGCGATATGCGGGCCAGCCGGGATCGCCGGTGGTGGCGAAGGAGACCCACGCGGTGTGCATCATGTCCGCGAGCGCTCGCGGCGGGGTGCCGCCCAGGAGAGGCGCGAAGGCCGGGTCGGCCAGGTTGTCGAAGACGAAGGGGACGTCGAGCGCATGGCACGCGCCCAGTGCGCCGCCGAAGGCGGGGGAAGGCCATGCGAACTCGTAGACGAAGGCGCGCGCACCATGGCGTGCCTGCGCTTCGGCCAGGCGTAGCGCGGGCAGGCGGTAGAACCAGTCGGTGGCGATCCGGGTGAACAATTCGCCGGGGCTCGCTCCGGGGAACGCGGCACGGTAGGCGGCGACGCCCCGGCCCGGCGACAGACCATAGGCGGTGGCGGTGCGTTCCACGAGGTCCTCGGTGACCAGGCCGCTCAGTCCGGAGGGCACCGTGAACAAGCGGAACTCGTCGCTGGTCCAGCCCACCAGGACGTCCACGCCCGCCGCGCCGCCCTCGGTGATCGCCTCCATGGGCGCGCGCGGGAGAGTGTCGTGGTCGACCACGGGCTCGAAGGGCATGAGGTTGAGCGCGGCCTCGCCCCACAGGGCCGGATCGGGGTTGGCGAAGATCGCGCCGCGCAGCTGGGACTGGGCGGCCAGCAGGCGTTCGGCGGGTACGGCGGCGAGGTCCGGCCGGGTGGGAGGCACCTCGAGCACGGCGGCGAGGCGGCTGGCGACCAAGGCGGCGCTCGCCGGTGAGAGCGTGTGGTGGGCCGCGCCGCTCTGCAGGGCCGCGCGATGGAAGAGGCCCTTGGCCGCGGGCATGGCCATCAGGGCGCCGATGCTCATGGCCCCGGCCGACTGCCCGGCCACGGTGACGCGGCCGGGGTCGCCGCCGAACGACGCGATGTTGTCGCGGACCCATTCGAGCGCGGCGATCTGGTCCAGCAGACCGAGGTTGGCCCGTACGGTGTCGTCGGGACCGAGATGGAGAAAGCCCTCCGCGCCCAGCCGGTAGTTGAGCGTGACCAGGACGACGCCGTCACGGGCGAAGGCCGTCCCGTCGTAGCCGGTGAGGGATCCGCTCCCGTTGCTGAAGGCGCCGCCGTGGATCCAGACCAGCACGGGCAGGCGTCCCGTCGTGTCCGGGGTCCAGATGTTCAGGTTGAGGAAGTCCTCGCCGGGGACGAGGGTTTCGGGGAGCAGCCGGTCCATGGGTGGCAGGTACGGGGCCTGAGGGGCGGTGGGGCCGTAGGCGTCGGCATCACGGATGCCGTCCCACGCGGCCGGCGGCTGAGGGGGCGCGAAGCGCAGCGGCCCGGTCGGAGGGGCGGCGTAGGGGATGTTCCTGAAGCAGGCGATCCCGGCAGGGCCGGTGATGCCGCGGACCAGCCCGTGGGAGGTCGCGAGGATCGGTCGCATGGTCACTCCTTCGCACAGAACAGGGAGTCTTCGCACGGAACGGGGAGTCTTCGCACAGGGTTGGGAGCCTTCGCACAGGGCCGGGGGCCGAAGGAGGCACCGGGCTCAGCGGACGGCGTTCACGATGCGCAGCGCGAACTGCGCGTACTGGTCGGCGACCTGCTCGCGGGTCCGCTCCAGGGCGGGACCGAACCACTGCGCGACCTGTACGCCGAGGCCGCCGATCGCGGTGACCGTCAGCAGGGGATCATCGACTTCGAACTCGCCGCTGCCGATGCCGCGTTCGATCACGTCGGCAAGCAAGCGGCGGCACTCCTCGCGCAACTGGATCGAGGGCGCGGCCAGTTCGGGTGGCAAGGCGTGCAGTTCGCCATTGGTGACCACCGCAAGCAGCGGATAGTCGGTGTGGAGCAGGACGTGGGCGCGGACCAGGGCGGCCAGTTGCCGGGGTGCGCTGTCGTCGCGGGTGCCGGTGGCGGCCTCCGTCAGCCGGGTCCGCATCTCCTCGTGGCCGATGCGTACGAGCTCGGCCAGGACGTGTCCCTTGGACGGGTAGTGCGCGTAAAGGGTCGCGGAGTTGATGCCGACCATGCCCGCGATCTGCCGGATCGAGGCGCCGGCGAAACCGGACTCGGCGAACAGTTCCAGGCCCGCTCTGAGGATCTTGCCGCGGGTGCCGGGCGGGGTGACGCCCTCGGGGAGGGCCGTCTCCATCGCGACGACCCGGCGAGGATCCCAGGCGGGAAGTTCCACGGCTGCTCCTGAAGGCTGAACGGGCTGAACGGGGTGGACGGGTTGAACGGGCTGGACGGTAGGCGGTAGGCGGTAGGCGGCAGGCACGGAAGGCCGAAGGCCGACGACAGCAGCCTCGGCCGGAATTCCAACCGATCGATTGGTTGACACCGTAACCCGGAAGCCGGATGGTGTCTCGCAACGATCCAGAAACAACCAATCGATTGGTTGGAAACCTGGCCGTGCCGCCCGCTCCGGCAGCCGGCCGCGATCCCTGGGGGAGCCCTCCCGTGAGCCGTCCCGTCGCCCGCCCCGCCTCACCCACCGCACCCGCCCCGCCCACCGCGTCCGCCAATCTCGCGGCCTTCCTGACCTCGACCGCGCAACGCGTTCCCGAGCGCACCGCCTTGCGCCTCGCGGCGGAGTCCCTGAGCTACGCCGAGCTGGCGGACGGCTCGGCGCGGATGGTTGCCGTACTGCGGGCCCAGGGCGTGGGTCCCGGCGACCGGGTGGGGCTGATGGTGCCGAACGTCCCGGCCTTCGCCGTCCTCTACTTCGCGATCCTGCGCGCCGGTGCGGTGGTGGTCCCGATGAATCCGCTGCTGAAGGCGCCCGAGGTACGCCACTACCTCACCGACTCCGGCGCGGCACTCCTGCTGACCTGGGAGGACCACGCGGCCGAAGCGCGCGCGGCGGCGGAGGACTGCGGCACCCGGCACCTCACGGTGGGCTCCGCCGTACTGCGCGAACTGCTGGCGGCGCACGCACCCGTGGCCGACGTGGCCGACCGCGCCGCCGACGACACCGCGGTCATCCTCTACACCTCGGGTACCACCGGCACCCCCAAGGGCGCCGAACTCACCCACGACAACCTCGTGCGCAACACGGAGGTCTGCGCACGCACCCTGCTGCGGCTCGGTGAGGACGACGTGATCTTCGGCGGCCTGCCGCTGTTCCACTCCTTCGGCCAGGTCGTCGGTCTGAACTGCGCCGTAGCGTCGGGCGCCTGCCTGACGCTGCTGGCGCGGTTCGACGCCGCCGAGGTGCCTGCGATGATCGAGCGCGATCGCGTGACGGTCTTCCTCGGGGTGCCGACCATGTACGCCGCCCTGCTCGCCCACGACGGCGCGCGAACCGCCGACACATCTTCCCTGCGCCTGTGCGTCTCCGGCGGCGCCGCCCTGCCCGTCGAGGTCCTGCACAGATTCGAGACGGTCTTCGGCTGCACCGTCCTGGAGGGCTACGGCCTTTCGGAGACGTCCCCGGTCGTCTCCTTCAATCATCCCGACGGCCCTCGCAGGGCCGGGACCATCGGCACCCCGATCGAGGGCGTCCTGATGCGGGTTCAGGACGACTCGGGCCGGCCTCTTCCGGACGGTGAGCCCGGCGAGATCGCGGTCTCGGGACACAACGTCATGAAGGGCTACTGGAGGCGTCCCGAGGCCACCGACGAGACGATCGTGGACGGCTGGCTGCGCACCGGTGACATCGGCGTCCGTGACCCGGACGGCCTGTTCCGGATCGTCGACCGGAAGAAGGAGCTGATCATCCGCGGTGGCTACAACGTCTACCCCCGCGAGATCGAGGAGGCCCTCTACCGGCACCCCGCGGTAGCCGAAGCCGCCGTCGTGGGAGTCCCGCACCCCACCCACGGTGAGGAGATCGCCGCCGTGGTCACCCTGCACAGCGGCGCCACCGCCACCCCCGACGAACTGCGCGAGTTCGTCCGCGCCCAAGTCGCCCCGCACAAGTACCCGCGGCTCGTCCGGATCGCCGACCTGCCCAAGGGACCGACGGGCAAGATCCTCAAGCGCGCGATCACCGTGTCCGCGATCACCGTGTCCTCGGACCCTGCCGACGAGCCCGGCTGATCCACGCCGCGCCCGCACCACCCCTCACGCCCATACGCCCATGCCCCCTTCCGGCTCGCACGCACGGGCACCCACGCCCGCTGCCGCCGCGCCGGTGCACGATGCCGCCCGCAACGGACGGCACCCACCTCCCCACCCGTATCGGAGTGTGCTCCATGAGATTCCGCTCCCTGCACCGAGCCGCCCAGGCCATAGCCGCCCTGGGCGCCGCTCTCGCCCTCGCCCTCGCCGCCGTCGGCCCGGCCACGCCCGCCCGGGCCGCCACCCCGCCCCTGCCGGACCTGAACATCACCGGTACCTACGTCACCGGTGTCTCCTCAGGCGGCTTCATGGCCACTCAGCTTCAGGTCGCCTACTCCGGCACCTTCGACGGCGCCGGCATCTTCGCCGCCGGGCCGTACGACTGCGGCCAGGGACACGTGATCAAGTTCGTCACCTGCGACCTCGGCCTGGGCGTCGGCGACCTGGAGCGGCAGGCCGAGGACTGGACGGCCGAGGGCCGCATCGACCCCGTCTCGAACCTGGCCGGCAAGCCGGTCTACACCTACCACGGCTACCTCGACCCCGTGGTCAACCCGCTGGTCTCCCGGGCCGGCGTCGACTTCTACGAACACTTCGGCGCCGATGTCACGTACCACGACCGGGACCCGGCCGGACACTCCTGGCCCACCCCCGACGGCGTGGTTCCCTGTGCCCTCACCCTGCCGCCGTTCCTGAACGACTGCCACGACGATCCTCAGCGCGAGATGCTCACCGCCTGGCTGGGAACGGTCAACCCGCGCAACACCGGCACCCCCCAGGGTGACCTCACGTACTTCGACCAGAACCGCTACGTCCCCGGCGGCTCGGCCCGCTCCCTTTCCATGGACTCGACCGGGCAGCTCTACGTCCCGCCGGCCTGTGCGAACGGCGCTCCCTGCAAGCTGGTGGTGGCCCTGCACGGCTGCCTGTCCGCCCAGCAACTCCTCGGCACGGCCTTCGCCGAGAAGGGCAACCTCGACACCTACGCCGACACCAACAACCTGGTCGTCCTCTACCCGCAGGCCGTCTCCAGCGTCTGGCCGGTCAACCCGCAGGGCTGCTGGGACTGGTTCGGCTACACCGGCTCCGACTACGCGGTCAGGAGCGCACCTCAGATGACTGCCATCGTCAACATGGTCCACGCCCTGGGGGCCTGACCTCGCACCGCCCGTCCCCGCGGCGCACGCCGGGTGCCGCGGGGACACCGCCATGGCCATCGATCAGCGCGAGTCGGCGCTATCCCGACATGCGGAGGGAGCGCCCGCCCATTCACCTGCGGGGATCCGCCGGGCCGGGCGAGGATGTTCCCATGCAACCTGATCTGTGCCTCACGGGGGTGGGCCGCCGTTATGGGCTGCGCGGGCCTTGGGTGCTGCGCGGGGTCGATCTCACCGTGCAGCCCGGTTCGCTGATCCGTATCGAGGGCGCGAACGGCACCGGCAAATCCACTCTCCTGCGCCTTCTCGCAGGCATCGACGCCCCCAACGAGGGCCGCGTCACCGGACATCCGCGCACCGCCTACGTCCCCGAGCGCTTCCCCGCCGCCCTGCCCTTCACGGTGGTCGGCTATCTCGAGCACCTCGGAGCCGTTCACGGTCTGCCCCGGGCCGCCGCCGCCCGCGCCGCGGAGGAGTGGCTGGAGCGATTCGGCGCCGCCACGTACTTCCGGACGCCGATGGCGGAACTCTCCAAGGGCAGCAGCCAGAAGGTCGCCGTCGCCCAGGCCCTGCTCGCGGCCCCCGAGCTGCTGGTCCTCGACGAGGCATGGACCGGCCTGGACGCCGCAGCCCGCGCCGAACTGGACCGCGCGGTCGCCGAGCGCACGGCCGCGGGCGGCGCGGTCGTCTTCGTCGACCATGACCCCCGTCGGCTCGCGGGAGCGGCCGACGCCGTCCATCGTGTCACCGGCGGCACCCTCGAACTCCGTACGGACACCCCCATGCCGACGGCTCCGGCCGGCGCCTCCATGGCCGTGGAGGTTCGGGGACCCGCCGGTGCGGAGCCGCCCGCCGAGGCGGAGGCGATGGCCGCATCCACGGTCCGCACCGCGTCGGGCACCTTCCGTCTCACCGTCTCCGCGAGCCACTCCGACGTCGTACTCCGCATCCTGCTCGGCGCCAGGCCGCCCTGGCACGTGGTGGCCGTCGGCCCCGCCGACCGGGCCCCGGCGAGTGCGGAACCCCGAGAAGCAGAGGCCGACAGCCGCTCATGATCCCTCTTCTGCGCTACCAGACCGCCCTGCTGCTGCGTTCCCAGCGCTGGCTTCCCCCGTTCCTGCTGTACGCCGCCTTCCTCGCCATCGGCGTCCAGAGCGGACAGCCCGTACTCGACTCGCTCGGATTCACCGCCGCCGCCGTACTGCCCGCCGCCGCCTGGCTCGTCCGTGTCTGTGCGACCAACGAGCCGCCCGCGGCCCGCAGTTGCGTCGCTGCGGCGGCCGGTGCCGGGCGGGCCCATCTGGCGTGTCTGACCGTCGCGCTGGGTGCCTCGGCCGTGATCGGCATGTCCGCGACCATGGTGGTCACGCTGATCAGCAGCCACACCAGCACCGACGGCCGGACGCGCGTGCCCGTATACCCGTCCGCGTGTGCCGGGCTGATCGCCGTGCTCGTGTGCGCGCTGCTCGGCACGGCCGTGGGCGCGCTGACCACCTGGCCGGTGCTGCGCACCCCGGGGCGGTCCGTCCCCGCGCTGCTGCTCGCGGTCCTGCTCGTCCTCGTGGTGGGCGGCTCACCCGCGAACGCGGCGGTCAACGCCCTGGTGTCCGGTTCGCAGACGGCGAAGGTCCCCCTTCCGCTGCTGCCGCTCGCCCTCGCCGCGCTGCTCACGGCAACCGCCTCCGCCGTGGCCTGCGCGCTCACCACGCGCCGATCGCCCTGAGGCGGCCTGCGCACCGGCACGGTGCGTGTCACTCGTCGTCCCACAGGCCGCCGGCGCGGCGGGTGACGGCCGCTCGGATACGGTGAAGCGCCTCCTCGGCGGGCATTGGGTCCACGCGGCGGCCGTCCCGCAGGCGCAGCGCGACCCGGTCGCCCTCTGCCTCACGGGGGCCGATCACCGCCTGGTACGGCACCAGGCGCGCCGCCCGGACGCGCGCGCCGAGGGTGCCCTCGTCCGGGGCGGCCACCCGGACCCGCAACCCCCGTTCCAGAAAGCGGTGTTCCAGCCGTGCGGCCTGCTCCAGCTGCTCGTCCGAGACCGGCAGGACCATCACCTGGATGGGGGCCAGCCAGGCCGGGAAGGCGCCGCCGTGCGCCTCCACGAGATGGGCCACCGCGCGCTCCAGGCTGCCGATGATGCTGCGGTGGACCATCACGGGGCGATGCCGCTCGCCGTCCGGCCCGATGTAGCGCAGGCCGAAGCGCTCGGGCTGGTGGAGGTCGATCTGCACGGTGGAGAGGGTGGACTCGCGGCCCGAGGGGTCCGCGACCTGGACGTCGATCTTGGGTCCGTAGAACGCGGCCTCGCCCTCGGCGGCCTCGTAGGCGACACCACCGCGGTCGAGGACCTCGCGCAGCATCGCGGACGCGCGTGCCCACAGGCCGGGGTCGGCGACGTACTTGCCACCCGGTCCGGGCAGCGACAGCCGGTAACGGGCGGGGCGGATGCCCAGCGCGTCGTACGCCTCGCCGATCATCCGCAGGGCGTCCGCCGCCTCGTCGACGGCCTGGTCCAGGGTGCAGAAGACATGGGCGTCGTTCAGCTGGATCGCCCTGACCCGGGTGAGACCGCCGAGCACACCTGACAGCTCGGCGCGGTACATGCCGCCCAACTCGGCCATACGAAGGGGAAGTTCCCGATAGCTGCGGGAACGGGAGCGATAGATCAGGGCGTGATGGGGACACAGGCTCGGCCGCAGCACGACCTGCTCGCCGCCCAGGTCCATCGGCGGGAACATGTCGTCGCTGTAGTGCGCCCAGTGCCCGGAGATCTCGTACAGCTCGCGTTTGCCGAGCACCGGCGAGTACACGTGCCGGTAGCCCGCGCGGCGCTCCAGGTCCCGGACGTACTCCTCCAGGGAGTGCCGCACGGCGGCCCCGTCCGGCATCCAGTACGGCAGGCCCGCGCCGATCAGCGGGTCGGTGTCGAACAGGTCCAGTTCGCGGCCGAGGCGGCGGTGGTCGTGCATCGTGGTCTCCTCTCGGTGGGGGCGAGGGGGGCCACGCACGGCGAAGCCCCGGGGCACTCGCCCCGGGGCTTCGACATGTGGTCAGCAGTCAGCGCGCCGGGACTCTCTCCGGCGTCGTCGTGGACAGATGGGCGCGCTGCATGCCGCGGACGGTAGCAGGGGGCGTGCGGGCGCCGCGCGGGAATTTCTACGGGGCGCGCGCGGGATTCCTCTGCGGCGCTCGCGAGGGGTCTTCCTGCGGGGTCGGCGTCCGGGACGCCGGGGGCGCGGGGTCCGGCCACAGTTCGGGCGGGGCCTCGCGAACGGGGGCCGGCACGGGCTCGGGCTCGGACGACTGCAGGGCGTCGCGCCCGGGCGCGGGTGGCCGTACGGCCTCGGGCGTGGGTGCGGGGGGCTCCACGGCCTCGGCCCGGTGCGCCGCGGCGACGGCCTCGGCCCGGTACGCCGCGGCCGGGTGCGCACCTGCCTCGTCGTGCCCCGCCGCCGTCTCGGGCTGTGCCGCCCGCTCCAGGAAGCGCAGCAGCTCCACCGGGAACGGCAGCACGAGCGTGGAGTTCTTCTCGGCCGCGACCGCCACCACGGTCTGCAGCAGCCGCAGCTGGAGCGCGGCAGGCTGGTCGGACATCACCCCGGCGGCCTCCGCCAGCTTCTTCGACGCCTGGAGCTCGGCGTCCGCGTTGATGATGCGCGCCCGGCGCTCACGGTCAGCCTCCGCCTGGCGGGCCATGGACCGCTTCATGGTGTCCGGCAGGGACACGTCCTTGATCTCCACCCGGTCGATCTGCACACCCCAGCCGATCGCCGGGCTGTCGATCATCAGTTCCAGGCCCTGGTTGAGCTTCTCGCGGTTGGAGAGCAGATCGTCCAGATCGCTCTTGCCGATGATCGAGCGCAGCGAGGTCTGCGCCATCTGCGAGACCGCGAACCGGTAGTCCTCGACCTGGATGAGCGCGTTCGCCGCGTCGACGACCTTGAAGTAGACGACCGCGTCCACCCGTACGGTGACGTTGTCCCGGGTGATGCCCTCCTGCGCCGGGATCGGCAGCGTCACGATCTGCATGTTGACCTTGTGCATCCGGTCCACCATCGGAACGATCAGCGTGAAACCCGGCGGCCGGGGACTTCCGAGAAGTTGCCCGAAGCGGAAGACCACGCCGCGTTCGTACTGCTTGACGACCCGTGCCGCCGCCGAGAGGCCCACGAGCCCGGCGACACCGGCTGCCACCAGGGAACCCACCAGCTCCTGGATCATGACGGACCCCCTCGTCGAGAGGCCGGTAAATCTGTACATTCACCATAATTCCGCCGGTACCGACGAAGCGAGGGCCGGCCGGCACCGGTACACCGGTCGGCGGGCCCTCGCTACCCGGGCATCAGCGGCCGACGAGATCCTTGGCGTCCCGTGCCAGGGCGGTGAGGCGGGAGATCGCCCGGAAGTACTTCTTGCGGTAGCCGCCGTTCAGCATCTCCTCGCTGAACAGCCTGTCGAACGGCAGCCCGGAGGCGAGCACCGGAACCTCGCGGTCGTAGAGCCGGTCGGCCAGGACCACCAGCCGCAGCGCCGTCGACTGGTCCGGCACCGGCTGGACGTCGGTCAGGCACACCGCCCGCAACCCGTCGGTCAGCGCGCCGTACCGGCTGGGGTGGACGCGCGCGAGGTGCTCCAGCAGGTGCGGGAAGTCGTCCAGCGACGCGCCCGCGGTGGCGTACGCCGCCTTCGTCACCTGCTCGTCGCTGTAGGGCGCGGGGGCCTGGGGCAGCCCGCGGTGCCGGTAGTCCTCACCGTCGATGCGCAGTGCGCGGAAGTGCGCGGAGAGCCCCTGGATCTCGCGCAGGAAGTCGACGGCGGCGAAGCGGCCCTCCCCGAGCTTGCCGGGCAGCGTGTTGGAGGTGGCCGCCAGAGCCACGCCCGCGTCCACGAGCTTGCCGAGCAGGGTCGAGACGAGGACGGTGTCGCCGGGGTCGTCGAGTTCGAACTCGTCGATGCACAGCAGGCGGTGGTCGGAGAGAGTCCGGACCGTCTGCTGGAAGCCGAGCGCGCCGACCAGGTTCGTGAGCTCCACGAACGTGCCGAACGCCTTGAGCGCGGGCTCGGCCGGGGTGGCGTGCCACAACGAGGCGAGGAGGTGGGTCTTGCCGACGCCGTACCCGCCGTCGAGGTAGACGCCGCGAGGGCCCGCCGGAGTCTTGGGAGCCTTGGACCGGGCCCTCCCGAAGCCGAAGAGCGAGCGCTTGCCGGACACGGCGTGGGCGCCGCCGAGCCCGCCGGCGAAATCCTCCAGGACCCGCACGGCCTCGTTCTGGCTGGGCTGGTTCGGGTCCGGGATGTACGTCGAGAAGCGGACCGAGTCGAAGCGCGGCGGCGGCACCATCTCGGCGACCAGCCGGTCCGCGGGGACGTGCGGCTCGCGGGAGGACAGCGACAGCGGGGCCGCTTCGGCTATCTGATCGGTGGTGCCGGAGGCGGCGGTGGAAGACGACACAGTTGACCACTCTACGGGCCGTGCCAGACTGCAGGACATGCGATGCCTGTTCCCTGTGACCGATGAAACAGCGGCCCGACCGGGCCATACGACCGGTGGTACGGGGCCGGACGGCAGGCAAGTCCCGGGGGCCGCCCTGCCCGGCGGCAACCGCGAGTGGACGCTCGAGGAGCTCGCCGAGGCGTATGCCTACCCCGAGCCCGGTCCCGGGGGCCGGGAGCCCTGGCTGCGCGCCAACATGGTCTCCACGCTCGACGGGGCCGCGCAGCACGAGGGGCGCTCCCAGCCCATCTCCAGCGCCACCGACATGCGGATCTTCGGCACGCTGCGGGGGCTCGCGGACGCGATCGTCGTGGGTGCGGAAACGGTACGGCAGGAGGGGTACCGTCCAGCACGGGCACGCGAGGCCTTCGCGGAGCGGCGGAAGGCGGCCGGGCAGGGCCCGGCGCCCGCGATCGCCGTGGTGAGCGCGAGCCTCGACCTGGACTTCTCGGCGCCGCTGTTCACCTCGCCGCTGGTGCCCACGCTGGTGCTGACCGGCGCCGCGGCACCGCCGGACAGGGTGGACGCCGCCGAGAAGGCCGGGGCCAGGGTGGTGTTCGCCGGGGACGGCCGGGGTGTGGACCCGGCCCGCACCGTACGGGCTCTCGCGGAACAGGGAATGACCCGGCTGCTGACCGAGGGCGGTCCGCGGCTGCTCGGCCAGCTGGTCGCGGCCGGGGCGGTGGACGAACTGTGCCTGACCCTGTCACCGATGCTCACGGCCGGTGACGCGCAGCGCATCGCGGGGGGTCCCTCGGTGACGGTGCCCGAGCGGTTCACCCTCGTGTCCCTGCTGGAGGAGAGCGGGTTCCTGTTCGGCCGCTACCGTCGAGAGTGAACTGGAATAACCCGTTCCGTTCAGTTCCCGACCGGGCACACTGAATCCGGCAGGGTGTCCGTGCGATCAAGGGGCAGGATGGTTTCCGCAGGGCTTTGAAGGCCCGCGGAGGAGAGAGGCCCGTCGGGGGTCCTCGCTGGACTCGGAGAAGAAGGGGCGCCCGTCGTGTTCAAGAGCGTACTGATGATCGAGAAGGCCCTCACATCCGCCGACGTGGAGTTCGTCACCACCTTGCACGGTGACGAACAGGTCGCCTTCCATATTCTGCTCCAGCCGCGCGGCGACCAGGCGGACCGGCTGCTGCGAGCCATCGACGACATCGCCCTCGGCGAGCTGGACGAGGCGGCGCACGAACGGGACACCCCTGAGGGCAAGGACGCCGCGGCCCTCGGACAGCAGGCCCTGGAGGTCTCCCTGGCCGCGCTGCGCGCGGCGGGCGGCGCGGCGGAGGGCCGCCTCATCGAGGACCATCCGCTGGACGCGCTCAAGGCGCTGGTCGCCGAGGTCGGCGCGGACGAGGTGATCGTGCTGACCGACCCGCACTACGTGGAGGAGTTCTTCCACCGTGACTGGGCCTCCAGGGCGCGGCACAAGGTCGGCGTCCCGGTGCTCAAGCTGTTCTCCCACAGCAAGGCGCAGTGACGGGTCGGTCGGTGTACGCGGCCCCGCGGCGCACCGCATAGGCTGGGCCGCTGAACGCACGCCGTACCAGCATCCAGGAGACACGCATGGCACCCGGCATCCCCACCGCCATGGACCGACCGCACTTCATCGGCATCGGCGGCGCCGGAATGTCGGGCATCGCGAAGATCCTCGCGCAGCGCGGCGCCGTGGTGGCGGGCAGTGACGCCAAGGAGTCGCCGACCGCCGAGGCGTTGCGCGCGCTGGGTGCGACGGTGCACATCGGCCACGCCGCCGGGCACCTCGCCGACGACGCCACCTGCGTCGTCGTCTCCTCCGCCATCCGCGCGGACAACCCGGAACTGGCGCGTGCGGCGGAACTGGGCATTCCCGTGGTCCACCGCTCGGACGCCCTGGCCCGGCTGATGGACGGCCTGCGCCCGATCGCGGTCGCGGGCACCCACGGCAAGACCACCACGACGTCGATGCTGGCCGTGTCCCTGAGCGAGCTCGGCCTCGCCCCCTCGTACGCGATCGGCGGGGACCTGGACGCCCCCGGTTCCAACGCGCTGCACGGAGAGGGCGAGATCTTCGTCGCCGAGGCCGACGAAAGCGACCGCAGCTTCCACAAGTACGCGCCCGAGGTCGCCATCGTCCTCAACGTCGAACTGGACCACCACGCCAACTACGCGTCCATGGAAGAGATCTACGAGTCCTTCCAGACCTTCGCGGACAAGATCGTGCCCGGCGGCACGCTGGTTGTCTCCGCCGACCACGAGGGGGCGCGCGAGCTGACGCGGCGGCTGGCGGGCTCGGTGCGCACGGTGACCTACGGCGAGTCCGAGGACGCCGACGTGCGCGTTCTCTCGGTCACCGCGCAGGGCCTGAAGAGCGAGGTGACGGTGGACCTGGAGGGGCAGGAGCTGACCTTCACGGTCTCCGTTCCCGGCCGCCACTACGCGCACAACGCCGTCGCCGCGCTCGCCGCGGGCGCGGCGCTCGGCATCCCCGCCGCCGGGCTGGCAACGGCGCTCGGGGCCTACACGGGTGTCAAGCGCCGCCTCCAGCTCAAGGGCGAGGAGGCCGGCGTCCAGGTCATCGACTCGTACGCGCACCACCCGACGGAGATGACCGCCGACCTGGAGGCGATGCGCGCGGCGGCCGGTGACTCCCGCATCCTGGTGGTCTTCCAGCCCCACCTCTTCTCGCGCACCCAGGAACTCGGCAAGGAGATGGGCGAGGCGCTCGCCCTCGCGGACTCCTCGGTCGTCCTCGACATCTACCCCGCCCGCGAGGACCCGATCCCCGGAGTCACGAGCGAGCTGATCATCGGCGCGGCCCGTGCGGCGGGCGCGGATGTGCAGGCCGTCCACGACAAGGCGGAGATTCCCGCGGTCGTGGCGGGAATGGCGAAGCCGGGTGATCTCGTTCTTACCATGGGCGCGGGCGACGTCACGGACCTTGGCCCGCGCATCCTGGACCGTCTCGCACAGCAGTAGAAGCAGAAGTAAGGGGTTGGCCTTCATGTCGTACGACGTCGAGAAGCCGGACGAGCAGTGGCGCGAGGAACTGACCCCGGCGGAATACGCCGTGCTGCGCCAGGCGGGCACGGAGCCCGCGTTCAGGGGTGAGTACACCGACACCAAGACCAAGGGCGTCTACTCCTGCCGCGCCTGCGGTGCCGAACTCTTCACCTCCGGCACGAAGTTCGAGTCGCACTGCGGCTGGCCGTCCTTCTACGACCCGAAGGACACCGACACGGTGGAACTGCTGGAGGACCGCTCCCACGGGATGGCGCGCACGGAGGTCCGCTGCGCCCGCTGCGGATCGCACCTCGGGCACGTATTCGAGGGCGAGGGATATGCGACGCCCACGGACCAGCGGTACTGCATCAACTCGATCTCGCTGCGGTTGACGCCGGACGAGGAGTGAGGCGCGAGCGATGAGCTCGGGTATCCGCTCGGCAGCCTGATGGCGACGGGCGGAACACCCGCCGACCCGTGGCCCGGCTGATCGGCCGTCACGTGGGGCTTCGTCTGGGAGAGGGCCTCCGACCCGCGTCGGAGGCCCTCTCCCATCCGCTTGGTGGTCGCGGTCGTGTGGGACCTGGCCGGACGGGGCCTGGTCCGGGTTCCGCCCCTTCAGAGGCTGCGGGCGGTGATGTCGCCGTGGGAGGTGGTGGCGTGGATGTCGAGTCCGGCGGTGCCGTCGTTCTTGAGGGCGTTGCTGATGCGGCCGTAGGCGGTGCCGGCGTCCAGGGCGGCCGAGACGCCTGCGGCGGCGCCGACCGTGATGTCGCCGGACTGGGTGCGAAGCACGACCGAGCCGCGCACGGCCTCGCCGATCCGGATGTCGCCCCTCGCGGTGCTGATCTCCGCGGGGCCGCCCAGGCGGCCGACCTCGACGTCACCGTCACTCGCGGTGAGCCGGAGGCCGGCGGCCTCGTCGATCTTGATGTGGCGGTACGCGCCTTCGAAGGCGACATCGCCGAGTCGGCCGACGCCACGGAGCTCGGAGCAGGCGGTCCTGGCCTCGATGCGTGAGCCGGCGGGCAGCTGGACGGTGACCTCCAGGGATCCGGAGGGGCCGAAGAGCTGGTTCTTGGGCTCGGCGGTGTGGATCCGCAGGACGCCGTCGGCGTAGGCGACGGTGGTCTGCTCGGCGGTCTGGACGTCGCGCCTCTTGGAGGGGTTGGCGGGCAGGACCTCGACGGTGGTGTCCGCGCGGTCGGCGGCGATGAACTGGATGCGTCCGGCGGGGATGTCCAGGACGGCGGAGATCGGGGCGGGGGTGTCGAACTTCTGCATCGTGGTCTCCCGTACTCGTGTGTTGTTTCCGATATTGAAAACGCTACGTTGCTTTCCGGATCCGCACAACAGATTCGTTGCGCTTAATCTGCATGTATGCAGGTAGCGGCGGAGAAATCGTTGCAACGGGGTTCGCGGGTAATGCAACGACCTCCCTCGGTTCGTTGCAATGAATGAGAGGTGAACGCCCTGGGTGCTGGACCAGGGGCCACCACGAGGGAGCGCCGGGGAGCTCGCGGTGGCAGGAGGGCGGACTCGCCCGGCGGGAACGTCGGCAGCTCGCGCCGACTCGCGGCCGCGGTGAACGGACCGTGAAAATCGAGCCCCGACTTCCCCTGTTTTCACAGGGTTTGGCGGGCCGAAGGCCGAACGCACCAGTAGTTCGGATTCGGTGGCAGCTTAGACTCGTTCCGCAACGGCCCGTGCGACATGGCCGCTGAGCAGGCCTCTCCTGTCACACTCGAAGGGCGATCGGCGCTTTGATACGGATAGATTCAGTCACCAAGCGGTATCCGGACAGCACAGTTGCGGTCGACCGGCTGTCGCTGGAGATACCCGACCGCTCGATCACCGTTCTGGTGGGCCCCTCGGGCTGCGGCAAGACGACAACCCTGCGCATGATCAACCGGATGGTCGAGCCGAGCGAGGGCACGATCACCATCGACGGTGAGGACATCACGCGGCAGCCGGTGAACTCGCTGCGCCGTTCCATGGGATACGTCATCCAGAACGCGGGCCTCTTCCAGCACCGCACCGTCGTCGACAATATCGCGACCGTCCCCCGGCTGCTCGGCTGGAGCAAGTCCCGGGCACGGGAGCGGGCGCGGGAGCTCATGGAGCGCGTGGGCCTCGACGCGTCGTTCGCCAAGCGGTACCCCTACCAGCTCTCCGGCGGACAGCAGCAGCGCGTCGGTGTCGCGCGCGCCCTCGCCGCCGACCCGCCGGTGCTGCTGATGGACGAGCCCTTCTCCGCCGTCGACCCTGTGGTGCGCAAAGGACTTCAGGAGGAACTCCTGAGGATCCAGAGCGAGTTGGGCAAGACCATCGTCTTCGTCACCCACGACATCGACGAGGCGATCCGGCTCGGCACGATGGTCGCGGTCATGCGGACAGGCGGCAGGCTCGCCCAGTTCGCCCCGCCCGCCGAACTGCTCAGCTCACCCGCCGACGCGTTCGTGGAGGACTTCCTCGGCGCCGACCGGGGCATCCGGCGGCTTTCGTTCTTCGAGTCCACGGCGCTGGCGCTGACGAAGACGCCCATCGTGTCCATCGACGCCTCCGCCGAGCGGATTGCCTCTTGCGGCACGGCCGAGACCCCGTACCTCCTCGTGACCGACCCCGAGGGCAGGCCGCTCGGCTGGAGCGAGCCCGGGGAACTGGTCGCGGGGGACATCGAGCCCCGGCGACTGCTGTCGTACGGGCGGCCGTTCGAGCACGGCAAGGACTCGCTGCGCGCCGCGCTCGACTGCGCCGTGCTGTCACCGACCGGCTGGGCTGTCGCCGTGGACGACGGCGGACGGGTGGCCGGGGTCGTGTCGCAGCAGGCCATCGGCGACGCCATCCGCAGCGCTCACGCGGCGGGCGAGCGGGAGGAGAAGGTCGCCGGATGAACCGGTTCTTCGACATCCCCAGCGACCTCCAGCACACCTGGCTCGGCCTCATCGGGCTGCACCTGCGGGAAGCGCTGCTGCCCGTCCTGGCCGGTCTGCTCGCGGCGCTGCCGATCGCCCAGCTGTGCGTGCGGTTCCGCTGGCTGTACGCGCCCGTGCTGGGCGCGACGACCGTGCTCTACGCGATTCCGTCGCTGGCGCTCTTCGTGGTCCTCATCGACTACACCGGCCAGAGCGAGACCACGGTGATGATCCCGCTGGCCCTCTACAGCCTGGTCGTGCTCGTCCCGGCCATCGTGGACGGGGTCCGCTCCGTACCACAGGAGACGCTCGCCGCGGCCACCGCCATGGGCCTCGGCCCCGTACGCCGCTATGCGCAGGTGCAGTTGCCGATCGCCGTACCGGCCATCATCGCCGGGCTGCGGGTGGCCACCGTTTCGAGCATCTCCCTTGTCAGCGTGGGCATGCTGATCGGCAACCAGGGCGCCCTCGGCAACCTGCTCAACGACGCGAACATCTACCACCGGCCCGAACTCGCCGTGAACTCCGTGGTGACGACGGCGGCGCTGGCCATCCTCGCGGACGCCGCGCTGGTTCTGGTGCGCGTCCTGCTCACTCCGTGGATGCCGAGGAAGGGCGCCGCCCGGTGAACGTACTGAACTTCATCCACGCCTTCTTCAGCGACAGCGCCCACTGGCACGGCTACGACGGCATTCCCACGCGCCTCCGCGAGCACATCCAGTACTGCCTGGAGGCGCTCGCCCTCGCGGCCGCGATCGGGCTGCCGGTCGGCCTGCTCACCGGCCACTACGGGCGCGGGGGCAATGTCCTCGCTCTGATCGCCAGCGCCGGCCGGGCGCTTCCGACCTTCGGTCTGCTGGTGCTGATGACCCTTCTGGTGGGGTTCGGCATGGCGCCCGTGATGGTCCCGCTCGTCGTACTCGCGGTCCCGCCGATCCTTGTCACCACCTACGAAGCGGTCCGCTCGGTGGACCCCTCCCCGGTGGACGCGGCACGGGGCATGGGCATGTCTGAGTCGCGGATCCTCTTCCAGGTGGAACTCCCGGTCGCGCTCCTGCTGATCCTCGGCGGACTGCGCTCGGCGGCCGTCCAGATCGTCTCGACCGCCACCATCGCCGCGTACATCGGACTGGGCGGTCTCGGCCGCTACATCATCGACGGCCTCTACCAGCGCGACTACGAGAAGGTCGTGGGCGGGGCCACTCTGGTGGCCACGCTGGCGCTGGCGACGCTCGCGGTGTTCTGGGCGGTGGCGCGGGCCGCCGTGTCCCCCGGAGTCCGCAGAAGTACCTGACAGGACAGGGCACTTCATCACAGGGCCTTCACAAGG
Organism: Streptomyces sp. NPDC047022; assembly: GCF_040644155.1. Lineage (NCBI taxonomy): Bacteria > Bacillati > Actinomycetota > Actinomycetes > Kitasatosporales > Streptomycetaceae > Streptomyces > Streptomyces sp. NPDC047022. Next base: position 28,411 of record NZ_JBEYVV010000011.1, read on the forward strand.
GGGGCGCACATCGAGGCCTATTGGTGACCAGAACGCACTTGACCGACCGGGAACGCGCTGGATTGGATCGGTGGAGTGCGGTGCCTCGCCCGCGCACGGCTGCGCCATCCCGGCCCCATGCCTGCCCCACCCCCTGAGTCCGGAACGGGAATCGTGACTTCTACCGTGAACACCAGCACGTCCAGCAGGAGACTCCCCGGCGCGGTCGCCCTCGCGCTCGCCGTCACCGCGGCACTCCTCACGGGGTGTTCCTCGTCCTCCGACGGCAAGTCCGGCAATCCGCTCGCGGGAGGCAAGCCCGGCGACGGCACCGTGGTCGTCGGCTCCAACAACTTCGCCGAGAGCATCCTGATCGCCGACATCTACGGCGAGACTCTCAAGGCCAAGGGCGTCAAGGTCACTTACAAGCCCAACATCGGCAGCCGCGAGACCACCTACGGCCTGCTGAAGAACGGCTCCGTCACGGTCCTGCCCGAGTACAACGGCGCCCTGCTCGCCTATCTCGACAAGACGGCCGCCCCGAAGACGGTCGCGGCGACGACGGCCGCGATCGGCGCCAAGCTGGACTCCAAGCTGACGCTGCTCGACCCGGCGCAGGCCCAGGACAAGGACACCGTCACCGTCAACGCGGAGACCGCGCAGAAGTACAAGCTCACCGACAAGTCGAGCATCGCGGATCTCAAGGACGCCGCGAAGGACCTGACCCTCGGCGGCTCTCCGGAGTTCCAGACCCGGCAGGAGGGCCTGCTGGGCCTGAAGTCGGTCTACGGGCTCACGTTCAAGTCCTTCAAGCCGCTGGACGCGGGCGGTCCGCTGACCGAGGCGGCGCTGCAGAAGGACAACGTGCAGGCCGCGGACATCTTCAGCACGGACCCGACGATCTCCAAGGAGAAGTTCGTCGTCCTCCAGGACCCGAAGAACCTCTTCGGGTTCCAGAACGTGCAGCCGCTCGTCTACAAGTCCGACCTGCCACGCAAGGGTGTCGACGCGCTCAACGCGGTGTCGGCCAAGCTGGACACCGCGGCCCTGCTGGACATGGACACCCAGGTGCAGGTCGACCACAAGGACCCGCTGGACGTCGCCAGGGCGTGGCTGAAGTCGGCCGGCCTGGCCTGACGCCGGTGATCCACCGGCCCGCCGCCCGGTTGCTCACTTTCCGTGTTCATACGTCACTCTGCGCGTCCCCGTGTCATCCTTCTCAGGATGACGCCCGGCGTCCCAGGGCGCATCCTTGCTAGGGCGCGATCGGGGTACGCGGAAAAGACCCCGAGCCGACGACGGAGGAGGTGCCCGGCATCTCCTCCGGGAAACCGGGCGGTGTGGTCATGGTCAAGCACGAGACACCCGGCGGGGGAGGGGTCTCCAGTCGTTCCGTGTTCGGCGCACCCTGCTGGGTCAGCCTGACCACGCGCGACCTGGAGGTCGCCGAGGGGTTCTACCAGGCCGTCTTCGGCTGGGAGTGGCGGCCCAACAGCCTGGGCGACAACTTCCGGGTCGCGGTGTCGGACGGCGTGCCCGTCGCCGGTATCGCGGCTGTCGCCTCGATGTGGCAGATGGCTGTCGCCTGGACCCCGTACTTCGCGGTCGTCAGCGCCGACGAGGCCGCCTCCCGCTGCCGTGAGCGGGGCGGGACGACGGCGGTCGGCCCGATCGCCCTCCCGCCCGGGCGCGCGGCCCTGCTCGCGGACCGCGACGGAGCCGTCTTCGGCATCTGGGAGGGCCCGCTCAACACCGGCTGGAAGGAGTGGCGCGAGGCCGCCCCCACGTTCATAAGGCTGCACACCCGCAACGCGTTCGACTCCGCCATCTTCTACGGTGAAGTCCTGGACTGGGCCTCCGCGCAGCCGGGGTGCTGCGAGGTGCAGTACGACGGTGGCGAGGTGGTTCTGCGCAGCGGCGGGGCGGTGGTGGCGCGGATTCACTCGGGGGCGGTCGAGGCGGCTCCCGATCCCACGATCCGCCCGCACTGGCAGGTCCACTTCGTGGTGACGGACGTCGCCGCCTGCGTCCGCGACGCCCGTGAGCATGGCGGGTCCGTCCTGCAGTGGCAGGAGGGCGCGCAGGAGGCGGTACTGACCGACCCCGACGGCGCGCGTTTCACCGTGACAGCCAGGAGAGAGCACTGATCCGGCGGCCCCTTGCGCCGGCGGAGAGCCGCCCGAACGGCCGACAGCCGTCATCGGCCCGTCGCGGCCGCCACGGGGAGGGTCTGTTCGGTCCAGATGGTCTTGCCGGTGGGGGTGTAGCGGGTGCCCCAGCGCTGGGTCATCTGGGCGATGATGAACAGTCCGCGTCCGCCTTCGTCGTCGCTTGCGGCGTGGCGGAGGTTGGGTGTGGTGTGGCCGGGGTCGGAGACCTCGCAGATGAGGGTGCGGTCGCGGATGAGGCGTACCTGGATGGGGCCGCCGACGTAGCGGATGGCGTTGGTGACGAGTTCGCTGGCGATGAGTTCGGTGGTGAAGGTGAGGTCGTCCAGGCCCCAGTCGCCGAGTTGCCGGTCGATGGTGGAGCGCAGCGAGGAGACGGTGGAGGGGTCGGGCGGCAGCTCCCATTCGGCGAACTGGTTCCGGCCGAGGGTGCGGGTGCGGACGAGGAGGAGGGTGGCGTCCTCGTCGACGGGGCCGGGGAGCATGGCGGAGACGGCCCTGTCGCACAGCCTTTCCAGCGACTGGTGGTGGTCGGACAGGATGCGGGAGAGCTGGGCGAGGGCGACGTCGCGGCCGGTGGTCGCCTGGAGCAGCCCACCGGTCAGGAAGGCGATCAGGCTGTTGGGCGGGAACTGCAGATCGGTGCTCTCGTAGGGCAGGCCGCCGTCGGTGCCCAGGGGCGGTCCGGGCGGCAGCTGCGGGGAGTGGGCGGCAGTCTTGTGCGGCTCCACGATCAGGAGCGCCGGCTGTCCCGCGCGTGCGAGGCTGCACCGCCCCGAGACGGGGTCGTAGACCGCGTACAGACAGGTCACGACGCCCGTGGCCCCGTCGGCATGCTGCCGTCGGTCACCCGGGGCGTGAGGGGGCGCCTCGCTCTCGTCCGCGGTCTGCTTGACGAGATCGTCCAGATGGGAGAGGAGTTCGTCGGGGGCGAGGTCCAGCCGGGCCAGGACGCGCAGTCCCGTGCGCAGGCGTCCCATGGTGGCGGCGGCCCGCATGCCGTGGCCGAGCACGTCGCCGACGACCAGGCCGACCCGGGCGCCGGACAGCGGGATGACGTCGTACCAGTCGCCGCCCACGCCCGAGCCGCTGTCGGCGGGCAGATAGCGGCTGGCCGAGTCGACCGCGGTCTCCTTCGGCAGCCGGTGCGGCAGCAGGCTGCGCTGGAGTTTGAGGGCCACGGTGTGGCCACGGGTGATCACCGGCATCAGCGCGAAGCCGATCAGCAGGGCGCCGAGGCCGACGACCGTGACCCCGCCCGTCGGGCCGATCAGCGGCAGATTCACGGTGGTGGCTCCGTATCCCGGGGCCGCGTAGACGTAGGCCGCGTACAGGAACAGGCAGAGCATGATCAGCCCGCCGAGCCCCGGCAGCAGGCCCTTGAAGACCAGGTCCTTGGTGCTGCGGGTGAGGACGCCGCGGTGGTACCAGAGGCAGGCGAAGCCGGTCAGACCGTAATGGAAGGTGATCGCGAGGCCCACCGAGTTGACCGAGTCCACCAGGAAGTTCTGGCTGAACGACGACAGCAGGACCATGAAGGCGACCGAGGCGGCTCCCATGCCGACGGTGGACCAGGTCGGGGTGAGGAACTTGCGGTGGACCCGGGCGAACTGCGAGGGGACGGCCTTGTGGACCGCCATCGAGAACACGGTCCGGGCCAGCGGCAGGATGGTGGTCAGGGTGGAGGCCAGCGCCGAGGTCAGCACCATCAGGACCAGCAGCCTCGACAGGACCAGACCCGTGTCATGGCTTCCGAAGACCGCCTGGCCGAGGCCCGAGAGCACATCGCCCGAGTTGCTCGCGTTGCCGAGGCCCGAGCCCGAGGTACCGACCCCGGCGAACGCCTGCGCCGAGGTGGACACAAGCGCGTACATGACCAGCAGCAGCACGGTGGAGACCACCGCGGCGCGCCCGGGGATGCGGGTGCTGTCGGACGTCTCCTCGTTGATCGAGACGGCCGTGTCCCAGCCCCAGTAGATGAAGACACCCGCGAGGATGCCCGAGGTCAGGGCCTTGACGGAGGACACCTCGAAGGGGTTGAACCAGGAGGCGGAGACATGGATCGCCGTCGCGGGAGGGTCGCTGTAGACGCGGACCAGCGCGGCGACGGCGAACACGATCAGCATCACCACCTCCAGGCACAGCAGCCAGCGCTGCACGGCGGCGGAGAACTGGATGCCGACATAGCAGACCGTGGTCATCACCGCGATCCACACCACGCCCGCCACGGTGGTCCACAGCCGGTCCGTCGCCAGCCGGTCCAGGCCCACCAGCGAGAAGCTGTACGTACCGGCGATCTCGGCGAGGCTCGCCATGACTATGACGTTGGCGACGATGATGCCCCAGCCGCCCATCCAGCCGGTCCGCGGACCGAAGGCGCGGGTGGCCCAGGTGAAGGTGGTCCCGCAGTCCGCGTTGCTCGCGTTCAGCTCCCGGAAGGCGTACGCGATCAGCAGCATCGGGATGAACGCCAGCATGGTGACGATCGGAGCCTGCAGCCCGACCGCGATCACGATGAGGCCCAGCGTGGCGGCGAGGCTGTAGGCGGGGGCGGTGGAGGCCAACCCGATGACGACCGAGGTGAACATGCCCAGGGCGTCGTGCTTGAGCCCTTTCTGGCCGGATCCCGTGCCTGGAGCGGGGCGGCCGGCGGACTCGCCGTGACCGAAGAGCCTCACACTTGATTGCAACCCCGGCTCTTACCGGTCGCAACAGTTCCCTGGCCCGGTACGGAAGGTCGTCGCCCGGTCGCTGTGCGTGAGGGAATGGCGGGCCCATGGCGGCCGTTAGCGTAGGCGCATGGCAACGGAGAGCACCTCAGGGGCAGTTGAAATGATATGTCCGGGTTGTGGTTCGAGTGGGGCCCGGGCGGTCCCGGAGGTCTGCGCCGATCACGCGGCCATGCGTGACGGCTTGGCCGACCGGCTGGCCCGGACGCCGGGGGTGGCCTCACGGTTCGACGGATGCCTGCACTTCGTGGAGGGCATGGTCATGGTCGGCGTCGGCGTGGCCCTCGCCTACAGCGGTATCGACGGCCACAGACCGCTCTACACGGCCGGGGGATCGCTGCTGGCGGTGCTGCTGTTCGTCGGCACCGTCGTCGTGGTGCGCGGCGAGGGCCGCGACCGGGCACTGGTCACGGCCGGTGAGCCCCGCGCGGACGCACTGTGGCGATCGGCGTACTACTGTCCCGGGTGCGCGTCGGTGTTCTGCGCGGACCGCACTCCGTGGCAGGGTCTGCTGACGCCGGAGCAGTTCAAGAAGTTCGTGTGGACCGAGGCAGGCTACGGGAAGCAGCTCGAGGAGCGGTTCAAGGACGTGGACCTGCCCCCGGGGGTCCTGACCGGCCCCGGAGGAAGCCGAGACCATGCCTGACGCCCCCGTGATCCTCGCCGACGAGCCGGGTTCCTTCCCGCACGGCGTGCTCGCCGCACGGCATCCCGCGCTCATCGGCGCGGTGCGGGAGGCCTTCCCGTACGGCCCCGGGCAGCGGCGTGCGCTCGACGAACTGCTGGGCTCCGCCACCGAGGGCGTGATCGGGCCGCTCGGAACCGAGGACGACGAGCTGTGGGCGGTCTGGGGCGCCCGGCAGTACCTCGGCCGGTCCTGGTTCGAGGTGCCCTTCCTGTGGTCCGAGAGCTACTTCTACCGCCACCTGCTCCAGGCCGTCGGCTTCTTCGGTCCCGGCGCCTGGCAGGGCGTCGACCCGTTCCGGCCCTTCAAACTCGCAGAACTGGACTCCCCGGAAGCGGACGAGGAACTGGCCGCGCTCGACCGGCTCATGGAGCAGCCCCTGGACGAGCAGGCCCGCGCGCTGCTCCACGGCGCGCTCTGGGGCAATCGCGCCGACCTCGGCTTCCGCCTCTCCGCACCCGGCACCCCGGCGCCGGTCAGCCGGCTCGTCGTGGACGAGAGCGAGGAATTCTGGGCGCTGCTGCCCGTCGACACGCTCTGCCTGGTCGCCGACAACGCGGGCCGCGAGCTGATCCCGGACCTGCTCCTGCTGGACCATCTGATCCGCCACGGGCAGGTGCGGCGGGCCGTGCTGTATGTGAAGGCCCACCCCTACTACATCTCCGACGCCACCACCGCCGATGTCGTGGACGCCGTGCGCCGGCTGACCGCCGCGAAGGGCGCCGCCACCGGCGCGGGGGAACGCCTGTGGACGGCGATGGCCGACGGCCGTCTGGAGATCCGGGCGCACCCGTTCTCCTGTGCCCCGCTGCCGTACGCGGACATGCCGGACGACCTGCGCACGGAGTTCGCCGCGGCGGATCTGACGGTCTTCAAGGGCGACCTCAACTACCGCCGCCTGGTGGGCGACCGGCTGTATCCGCCGACGACACCGTTCCAGGACGTCACGGCCTACTTCCCCGGGCCGGTAGCGGCGTTGCGCACCCTGAAGTCCGACGTGATCGTGGGACTCGACGAGGCCACGGAGGCGGCCCTGGTCGCGGCCGAGGAACAGCGGTGGCGTACGAGCGGGGCGCATGCGCTTGTCCAGGTCGGGCCGCCGCGGGTCAAGTGAGCTGGAACGGGAGCGACTTCACGCCGTTGATGAAGTTCGACACCAGCCTCCCGGGCGGTGCGGCGAGGCGCGGTGCGGGCAGGACCCGTAGCGCCTCCTCGTAGAGCACCCGCAGTTGCAGCCGGGCGAAGTGCGCGCCCAGACAGACATGGGGGCCGTCCCCGAAGGAGACATGCGGGTTCGGCGTCCGGGACAGATCGAGCCGGTCCGGCGCGGCGAAGACGCGTTCGTCGCGGTTGGCGGACGCGTGGAAGACGACCACCTTGTCACCCGCCCTGATGCGCTGCCCCGCCAGCTCGGTGTCCTGGAGGGCGGTCCGCCGGAAGCTCAGCACCGGCGGATGCCAGCGCAGCAGTTCGTCGACCGCCGACGCGAGCGGATGCAGCCCCGCGCGCAGTTCCGCGTACGCCGCCGGATGCTCCGCCAGCGCGAGGAGGCCTCCGGGTGCGGCGCCGCGTACCGTGTCGTTGCCCGCGATCGTCAACAGGAAGAAGGACATCTCCAGTTCGGGACCGGTGAGTTCGGCGTCCGTGGCGAGCGCGGTCATGAGGTCGTCGGCGGGGTGGTCCCGCTTGTACGCGGCGAGCTGCTGCGCGTACGCGAACATGTCCCGCAGCGCGCCGGGCGACCGCGGATCGACGGGCCGGCCCTCCGTGTCGAGCTGTGTCCCGCCCGACTCGTCCGGGTCCTGGTAGCCGATCACGCGCCGCGTCCAGTGCAGCAGCAGTCCGCGGTCACGGACGGGCACTCCGAGCAGGTCGGACAGGTTGAGGACGGCGTAGTCGTCGGTGACTGCCGCGACGACATCGCAGGTGCCGTCACCGGCCCGTGCCAGATCCAGGGCGCCCGCGAACAGGGAGCGGGCGCGGTCGCGGGCGAGGCCCGCGAAGCGGTCGATCCGGCGCGGGGTGAAGGCCCGGCTGACCAGCCGTCTCAGCCGCCCATGGTCCGGCGGGTCCTGATTGAGCATCATGCGCCGGATGAACGGCAGGTCGGACGGATCGGGGTCCCGGATCTGGGTGGCGCCGAGGTGGGAGGAGAAGGACGCCGGGTCTTTGAGCACGCGTACGACGTCGGCGTGGCGGGTCACCGCCCAGAACCCGGGGCCCGCGGGCCAGCCGAGCACCTCCGGCTCGTCCTGCCAGGCGACCGGGTGGTGGTCGCGGAGGGTGCGGTAGGCGGCGTGCGGGACTCCCTCGGCGTACCGGCGGGGGTCGAAGACGTCGGGGACGGGTGGGGCGTCCTTCTCGGCGACTCGGCGGGCGATCCCACCGGCGCTTCCGGGGGCGCTTTCAGGGGCGCGCCGAGGAGCGCCCCCACGTGCGTTCCCGCGGACGCTCACGCGCCGGGACTCTCGGTGGCGTCCACGGTCGCGGCCACGGTCGCGGCCACTGGGGCCGGTTCCCCTGCCCCGGCCTCCGCCTCGTCGGCGCGCAGGAAGTCCTCCACGGCGCGGATGAGGTCGAGCGGCGCCTCGTCCATCGCGTAGTGCCCGGCCGAGGGCAGTTCGACGAGCGAGCCGTGCGGATACCAGCTCAGCCAGGTCTCCCGCAGCAGCGCCGCCGACAGCGCGGGATCGAGCGCCCCGGCGACCGCCAGTGCGGGCACCGTCGCGCCGGTGACCTCCGTATGGAAGTCCTCCCCGGCCCAGGAGTCGAGCCACGCCCGGAAGGCCTTGGCATCGCTGAGTGCCAGCGACCGCGCGACCATCCGGTCCAGCCAGGCGGCGGGCGCCCGGCCCCCGGTGGTGATGTCGATGATGACGCGCCGGTTCTCCGGCTGGTGCGCGGCGTTCGCGAACAGCTCCCACTGTTCGGCGGGCATGTTCAGCCCCGAGGCGGGCACGGGCGACACCCCGACGATCCGGCGCATCCGCTCGGGCGCGAGCGCCAGCAGCCGCTGAGCGACCGTACCGCCCATCGAGTGCCCCACGACCGAGAACCGCTCCCAGCCCAGCCGGTCGGCCAGCTCCAGCAGATCGGTGGCGGCCTCGGCGGTGCCGAAGCTGCCTGCGGCGTCCTTGGCCGCGCCGTACCCGCGCAGGTCCACCAGGGCGTAGGTGAAGGCCGAGCGGTCGAGGTCCGGCAGCACCGGGGCGTACGCGGACCGGTCGGCGAACCAGCCGTGCACCGCGAACACCTTGTGGGCGCCGTCGCCGTGCACTTCATGGGGCAGCACGAAGGAGGTCATGCGACAAAGGTGGCCCGGGGGAGGGGAGTCGGCAAGGGGGCGTGCGTAGCACCGGGTGCGCGGTGCGGGGCACGTGCGGGGCGGGGGACGGGTTCCCCTCGGCCCTTGATTCACGCGATGGTGTGACCATGTGTCACCGTGCGGATGTCCCGGCGGAGCCACGGGTAGGGCCCGGCCATGACGCAGCCGTTCGACCTCCCGCACTTCTACATGCCGTACCCGGCACGGCTGAACCCGCATGTCGACGACGCGCGTGCCCACTCCACGGAATGGGCGCGGGCGATGGGCATGCTGGAGGGTTCCGGCATCTGGGAACAGCACGACCTCGACGCGCACGACTACGGGCTGCTGTGCGCGTACACGCACCCCGACTGCGACGGCCCGGTCCTCTCCCTCGTCACCGACTGGTACGTGTGGGTGTTCTTCTTCGACGACCACTTCCTGGAGGCGTTCAAACGCACCCAGGACCGCGCGGGCGGCACCGCCCATCTGGAACGGCTGCCCCGGTTCATGCCCCTGGACCTGGCCACGCCCGTACCGGAGCCGGAGAACCCCGTCGAGGCCGGACTCGCCGATCTGTGGGCGCGTACGGTGCCGTCGATGTCCCTGGACTGGCGCAGAAGGTTCTCCGTCGCCACCGAGCATCTGCTGAACGAGTCGCTGTGGGAACTGTCGAACATCAACGAGGGGCGGATCGCCAACCCGGTCGAGTACATCGAGATGCGCCGCAAGGTCGGCGGCGCCCCCTGGTCGGCGGGACTCGTCGAGTACGCGACCGCCGAAGTCCCCGCCTCCGTCGCCGGGTCACGGCCGCTGCGGGTGCTCATGGAGACGTTCTCCGACGGTGTCCATCTGCGCAACGACCTGTTCTCGTACCAGCGCGAGGTCGAGGAGGAGGGCGAACTCAGCAACGGCGTACTCGTCCTGGAGACCTTCTTCGGCTGCACCACGCAGCAGGCCGCCGAGGCGGTCAACGACGTCCTCACCTCCCGTCTGCACCAGTTCGAGCACACGGCGCTCACCGAAGTGCCCGCGCTCGCCCTGGAGGAGGGCCTCACACCGGAGGAGGTCGCCGCCGTCGCCGCCTACACCCGGGGACTTCAGGACTGGCAGTCCGGCGGACACGAATGGCACATGAAGTCCAGCCGCTACATGAACAAGGGCGCCCGCTCCAAGGCGCGGACCCTCGGCCTGCCCGGCACCGGCACCACCGCGGCCGATGTGCGCGCGCTGCTCTCCGACGCCGGAGCACCCCGGCTGCGCGCGTACACGCATGTGCCCTTCCAGCAGGTGGGACCCTCGCTGATCCCGGACTTCCACATGCCCTACCGGGTGGAGCTGAGCCCCCACCTCGACGACGCCCGGGACCGTCTCACTCCCTGGATGTGGCGCACCGGCATGCTCCAGGAGGGGGTCTGGGACGAGGACAAGCTGGCGGCGGCCGACCTGCCGCTGTGCGCGGCGGGCCTGGACCCCGACGCCACCCCCGAGGCACTGGACCTCAGCTCGGGGTGGCTCGCCTGGGGCGCCTACGGGGACGACTACTACCCGCTCGTCTTCGGCCACCGGCGCGACCTCGCCGGGGCCAGGGTGTACACCGAGCGGCTGTCGGCGTGCATGCCGGTCGACGGCGAGGAACCGCCCCTCCCGGCGAGCGGCATGGAGCGCGGGCTGATCGACCTGTGGGCCCGCACCACGGCGCACATGACCCCGGAGCAGCGGAGCGCGCTGCGCGCGGCCGTGGACACCATGACCGAGAGCTGGCTGTGGGAGCTGTCGAACCAGCTCCAGAACCGGGTTCCGGACCCCGTCGACTATCTGGAGATGCGCCGGGCCACCTTCGGCGCCGATCTCACCAAGAACCTGTGCCGCATGGGCCACGGCCCCCAGGTCCCGCCGGAGGTGTACCGCAGCGGCCCGGTCCGTTCCCTGGAGAACGCCGCCATCGACTACTCGATGCTCGTCAACGACGTCTTCTCGTACCAGAAGGAGATCCAGTACGAGGGCGAGTTCCACAACGCCGTACTCGTCGTGCAGAACTTCTTCGGCTGCGACTATCCGACGGCCCTCGGCGTCGTCCATGACCTGACCACCCAGCGCATGGAGCAGTTCCAGCATGTGGCGGCCCATGAACTGCCGGTGCTCTACGACGACTTCAAACTGTCCGAGGAGGCGCGCGCGACCATGGACGGCTATGTCGCGGACCTGAAGAACTACATGTCCGGCATCCTGAACTGGCACCAGGGCTGCCATCGCTACGGCGCGGACGACCTGGCCCGGCGCGTGCACGGCTTCGTACCGGACCTCGCATCGTCCATCGCCGCGCCGGCCGCGGTCCTGCGGGGGGTGCCGGTGGCACCCTGACCGCACGGGCGCGGAGACCGGTCGCCGCCTGACGCCGTGACCGGTCGCCGCCGACCGGGTCCGGCCGGTCCTCCGGTCGTTCCGGCGGATCCTCCGGCCGCCACGTGCCCGATCAGCTCGCGTCCGCCCCGACTGAGGGGCAGGATGCTGCCCGTAGACCCTGGGACACCCGGACCGCGGAGGACATGGATGACCGGCACGCCCGAGCCACCCGGCCAAGTCGACCCCGCGCCCTTCACCGCAGAGGACTACGCGGCCCGGATGAGGCGCGCGGCCGGAGCCGCCGACGCCGCCGGGCTCGCGGGGCTCCTGATCGCGCCCGGACCCGACCTGGTCTGGCTGACCGGGTACCGCCCGGTGGAGACCGAGCGCCTCACCCTGCTCGTCCTGCGCGCCGGACACGACCCGGTCCTCGTCGTACCGACCCTGGAAGCGCCCGACGCGGCCAAGGCGGCCGGAGCCCCGGCGCTGACACTGCGTGACTGGACGGACGGCCACGACCCCTACGAGGTGTCCTCCTCCCTGCTCGGGTCCGGCGACCGCTACGGCATCAGCGACAACGCCTGGGCCCTGCACCTGCTGGGCCTGCGCGAAAAGCTCCCGGACGTCGGCCATGTGGCGCTGACGCGTGCCCTTCCGATGCTGCGGGCCGTCAAGGACGCGGCGGAGCTCGACCGCCTGGCAGCCGCCGGCGCCGCGGCGGACGCCGCCTACGAGGAGATCCGGAAGGTGCGCTTCGCCGGGCGCCGGGAGCGCGAGGTCGCCGCGGACCTCGACGGACTGTTGCGGCAGTTCGGGCACAGCCAGGTCGACTTCACCATCGTCGCCTCGGGCCCCAACGGCGCCAACCCGCACCACGAGGCGGAAGAGCGTGTCATCGAGCGCGGCGACATGGTCGTCCTCGACTTCGGCGGCCTCAAGCACGGCTACGGTTCCGACACCTCACGCACCGTCCACGTGGGCGAGCCCACGGACGAGGAGCGCACCGTGCACGAACTGGTGCGCGCGGCGCAGGAGGCCGGTTTCCGCGCCGTCCGGCCGGGCGCGGCCTGCCAGGACGTGGACCGGGCTGCCCGCGCCGTCATCGCCGACGCCGGGTACGGCGAGTACTTCATCCATCGCACGGGCCACGGCATCGGCGTCACCACGCACGAGCCCCCGTACATGATCGAGGGTGAGGAGCAGCCCCTCGTCCCCGGCATGTGCTTCTCCGTGGAGCCCGGCGTCTATCTGCCCGGCCGCTTCGGGGTCCGTATCGAGGACATCGTGACGGTGACCGAGGAGGGCGGGCGCCGCCTCAACAACACACCCCGTGAGATGGCGATAGTCGACTGAGACGGCTGACAGGGCGGCGAGCGCCCTCCCGCCCGGCACCAGAAGTCATCAGCACGTATCCGAGACGGACGACAGCGGCGCGATCATGACCGAGGCACCGACACCGACGGCGGAGACCGTACGCCGACTGGTCCGCTCTCTTCTGCCCGACGACGGGCGCGGGGGCGGGCGCAAGAGCCAGGGCGAGGGACCGGCCGTGACGCCCGTGGCCGAGGGCGGCGGGCACGGCACGTGGTGGGTCGGCTCGCGCCACGTGCTGCGGCTGGCACTGGACCGGGACGCCTCCGCACGTCAGCACCGCGAACTGCGGCTGCGAGGCCTGGCGAGGCCGTACATGGGGATCGCTCTGCCGAAGAGCGTGGCGCGCGGGGAGTGGGCCGCCGGCCTCGCATACACCCTCGACACCCGGCTGCCCGGCACCACGGACGAGCAGCCCGCGGTGTCGGCGGTCGGTGAGGCGGATCTCGCGGCGCTGCTCACGGGGCTGCGCGCGGTGCCCGTACGCCAGGCCGAGGCCCTCGGCGTCCCGCATCTCGCGCCGCGCTCGCTGGAGTCCGTGCGGAGGGCCGCGGCCACGGCCGCCGGACAGCTGGCCGAGCGCGACGAGTTCGACCCCGCCCGCCTCGCCCAGCTCACCGGGCCCGCCGCCCGGCAGCTGACCGCACAGCCCGCCAGGACCCTGGTGCACCACGGACTGGGCGGTGAACACCTGGTCGTGAGTGTCGACGGCCGGGTGCGCGGTGTCCTCGGCTGGGCTGACGCCGTCCTCGGTGACCCGGCCGAGGACATCGCCGCCCTCGCCTGCGCCGTGGGTTCCCCCGCCGCGGTGCGCGCCGCCACCCTCGCCGACTACGGGGCCCGCCCCTGCCTGCGCGGCCTGTGGCTCGCCCGCTGCGACGCCCTCGTCCGTCTCGCCGAGGCGTTCGAGAACCGCGACGGCACGCTGCTGCCGGTCCTGTGCGCCCGGCTGCGCTGCTCCTGGGAACCGATCATGCTCGAACGGGTCACGGAACTGCCCGAGGACGGGACGCCGTAGAGGGCGGCAGCAGCGGTCACGGCCCGTCTGCCGCCGCCGCGGTGGGCAGGCCCGGCCTCACTCCTGGGCCAGCACCACACACGACTCGCCCGGCAGGCTCAGCACCCCGTCCTCGTCCAGGGGCGGCACGGGCTCCCAGGCGGCCAGCACGCGTGCGTCGCGGGCTCCGAGGGGGATGCGCGCCGGGCCCTTGGCGAGGTTCACCGCGACCCGGATCTCTCCGCGGCGGAAGGCGAGCCAGCGGGCTTCCTCATCGAATGTGATCTTCACATCCTCGAAGTCGGGGTCCGAGAGGTCGGGCTGGGAGTGGCGCAGGGCGATCAGTTCCCGGTACCAGGCCAGCACGCGCGCGTGCCGGTCGCGCTCCGGCTCCGACCAGTCCAGGCAGGAGCGGTCGCGGGTCGCCGGGTCCTGGGGGTCGGGCACGTCCTCCTCGGCCCAGCCGTGCGCGGCGAACTCCCGGCGCCTGCCCCGCCGTACGGCCTCGGCGAGAGCGGGATCGGTGTGGTCGGTGAAGAACTGCCAGGGCGTGCCCGCGGCCCACTCCTCGCCCATGAACAGCATCGGTGTGAAGGGGGCGGTGAGCACGAGGGACGCCGCACACGCCAGGAGCCCCGGGGACAGGGACGCCGAAAGCCGGTCCCCCTGGGCCCGGTTGCCCACCTGGTCGTGCGTCTGGGAGTAGCCGAGCAGCCGGTGCGCCGACACGCGCGTGCGGTCCAGCGGGCGGCCGTGCCGCCGTCCGCGGAACGTCGAGTAGGTGCCGTCGTGGAAGAAGCCGCTCGTCAGCGTCTTGGCGAGAGCCGCGAGGGGTGCACGTGCGAAGTCCTCGTAGTAGCCCTGCGATTCGCCGGTCAGAGCGGTGTGCAGGGCGTGGTGGAAGTCGTCGTTCCACTGGGCGTGCATCCCGAGGCCCCGCTCCCCGCGCGGTGTGATGACCCGCGGGTCGCCGAGGTCCGACTCGGCGATCAGGAAGAGCGGCCGGCCCGCCTCGGCGGCGAGCGCGTCGACCTCCGAGGACAGCTCCTCCAGGAAGTGGATCGCGCGGGTGTCGCACAGCGCGTGCACCGCGTCCAGCCGCAGACCGTCCAGCCGGTAGTCGCGCAGCCAGGCCAGGGCGCTGCCGGTCAGATACGCGCGCACCTCGTCCGAGCCCGGCGCGTCAAGGTTCACCGCCGCACCCCAGGGGGTGTGATGCGTCTGTGTGAAGTACGGTCCGAAGGCGGGGAGTTGGTTGCCGGAGGGGCCGAGGTGGTTGTGCACCACGTCCAGGACGACCCCGAGGCCGAGCGCGTGGGCCCGGTCGACGAACCGCTTCAGCGCCTCGGGTCCCCCGTAGGGCTCGTGCACCGCCCAGAGACAGACACCCTCGTAGCCCCAGCCGTGCCGTCCGGGGAACGGACACAGCGGCATCAACTCCACATGGGTGACGCCAAGTTCCACGAGATGCCCGAGCCGCTCGGCCGCCGCGTCCAGCGTGCCCTCCCGGGTGTACGTCCCCACGTGCAGCTCGTACAGCACCGCGCCCGGCAGCCCGCGCCCGGCCCAGTCGGCCCGCCACGCGTACGCCCGCTGGTCGACCACGGCGCTCAGGCCGTCCGGGCCGTCCGGCTGGCGGCGCGAGCGGGGATCGGGCAGGACGGGACCGCCGTCCACCGCGAATCCGTACCGTGTGCCGTCGCCGGCCTCCGCCTCGCCCGCCCACCACCCGGCACGGACCGGATCACGTTCCAGCGCGCGCGTGGCGCCGCCGCAGTGGAGCGTCACCCCGCCGGCCTCTGGTGCCCACACCTCGAACCGCACGGACGGTTCCCCCTCGTCTGCTCACCGCGATGTAGTGCGTCCATGGTGCTGTACATGACGGCCTGGCGTCTTCTGGACACCCCGGCCCGGCTGTCCGACAATCACCTCTGTGTCGCTGTCTTCGTCGTCTTCGTCGTCTTTTGAGTTCCATACCCACCCTGCGCGGCTTTCGGACGCCGAGCGCGACAGGGCGCTGAAGGCGCTGCGCGACGGCGTCGCGATGGGACGGCTGTCGCACGACACGTTCATCCGGCGCATGGAGCTGGTGCTGACCGCCCGGCACCCGCACGAACTGGCCGCGCTCACCGCCGATCTGCCCGCGGAGCGCAGCTGGTCGCGGCTGGTGTTCGGGACCGTGGAGGCGGTGTCCGGGTTCACCGTGCGGCTGCGCCGCGCCTGGCAGGCGGAGCGGCTGCCCAAGCTGCTGCTGCCCGAACCGGGCCGCCTCGTCCCGCTGCGCATCGGCCGTGATCCCGCCAGCGGCCTCAGACTCAGCCATGAGACCGTCTCCCGTGTGCACGCCGAACTGAGCCGCCAGGGCGGTCTGTGGGTGCTGCGCGACCTCGGCTCCACCAACGGCACGACCGTCAACGGCCGCCGGGTGATCGGCGCGGCCGTCGTCCGCGCGGGCGACCAGGTGAGTTTCGGGACGATGGCGTTCCGCCTGGCGGCGGACTGACCTCGTCCGGTCCCCTGGCTCAGGTCAACCGTCCCCGCGGCGCGCGGTGTTGACGTACCCTCCAAGCCGTGACTGACTGTGCGTGCGCCATGCGCACCAGGTGAATCGACGGCACCCCACCGTGGAGGTGTGCCCTGCCGCCACTCCTCCGCTACCCGACCGTGGACGAGCTCGGCGCCCGCGCCGCCGCGCTCGCCGCCCGCCGTCCTCGCGACGCCCGGCTGCGCCGCGTGGGCACGTCCCGCGGCGGCACACCCCTGTGGCTGCTCTCGGTCGGCCATGGCAGCCGCCACGCGCTCGTCGTCGCCGGACCCCACGCCAACGAACCCGTCGGCGGCGCCACCGTCCTGCGCCTGGCGGAACGGGCACTGGCCGACCCCCGGCTCGGCACGGCCGCCGACACCACCTGGAACCTGCTGCTGTGCCTCGACCCGGACGGCGCACGGCGCAACGAGGGCTGGCTGTCCGGCCCTTACACCCTCGACACGTACTTCCGGCGCTTCTTCCGCCCGGGCTTCCTGGAGCAGCCCGAATGGCTGCCCGACGGCGCCGAGCGCGCCGCCCTGCCAGAGACCCGGGCGCTTCTCGAACTCCAGGACGAGCTGCGGCCCTTCCTGCAGTGCTCCCTGCACGGCGTCGACGTCGGCGGCGGCTTCGTCGAGCTGACCCGGGACCTGCCCGGCCTGGCCGAGCGGGTCGCCCGGGCCGCGGCCCGGCTCGGCATCCCGCGCGAGCTCGGCCCTTACGACACCCTGTACTGGCCTGCCCTGGGCCCCGCCGTGTACCGCATCCCGCCGCCCCGGCGCGGGGACCTCGCCGCCGCGATCACCGAGGCGGCCGTCGAGTCCACCTGGTACCACCCGCACCACCGGTACGGAACCGTCACGGCGGTCGTGGAGGCACCCATGTGGGGTGTCGCGGCCGTGGAGGACGGATCGCCGCGCGCCGACGCCCACGCCGTGCTGCGGAAGGTCAGCGAGACGCTGCGGCGTGACACACGCCGCCTCGAGGCCCTCCTGGCCCGTGTCCGCCCCCATCTGGCCGGGGTGCCCGACGCCGCCCGGCTGCTCGCCCCGGTGGACGACTACGTACTCGTCGCTCCCGGACTCGCGGACGCCTGGGACCCCGATGCGCTCGGCGAGGTCCGGCCGCTGTCGCCGCTCGACTCCGCCCGGCTGACGGCCCTCGGCATCTCCGGCCGCCGGGTCGCGCTGCGCACCGCGGGACTGCTCCACCAGCTCGCCAGGGCGGCCGGGCGACCGGCCGAGGGCGCGCTGGCCGAACTGGACGGACTCATCGAAGCGTGGTGCGCCGACTACCGCGACCGCTACGGCGCCCGCTGGATCCCGGTGGCCCGCCAGGCCGAGTACCAGGCCCGTGTGGTGCTCGCCGCCTTCGAACTCGCGGGACTGTGCGCGCCCGTGCGTTTCCGTTCGGGTGAGCCGGGCTGGGGTACCGGGGCCCGGCTGCCGATGCGTATGGAATGAGGAAGAAGACCCTGGCCCTGCGCGGCACCCTGCTCGCCGCGACCGCCCTGCTCGCAGCGACGCCCGCACCCGCCTTGTCCCAGCACGCCGCCGGCGGCAAGTGGCTCTATCTGACGGTCGCCAAGGGCGGCGACATCCGCGCCAGGGAGATCCACGGCAGGCTCCTGATGTGCGACCCGCCCCGGGGGCACGTCGGTGCGGCCAAGGCGTGCGCCGAACTCGACGCGGCACGGGGGGACGTCGACCTCATCCCGCCCCGGCACCTGCTCTGCCCGATGATCTACGACCCCGTCACCGTGTCCGCGCGAGGCCGGTGGACGGGGCGCCGCGTCGACTACGGCCACACCTTCGCGAACACCTGCGACCTGGCTGCGCGGACGGGGTCGGTGTTCGACCTGCCCGACCCGCACAAGACCGGGCCGGTGCCCGGACTGCCACGCTGAACCGCCCCCCGCGCGCGTGCCCGGCATGGGGGCACGCGCGCGGGGCAGGCGCCGGGGACACACGCGCGGTCTCGTCGTACCAGTGGGCTGATTCACGTCCCCGGGACTCTCACGACCCGGCGACCCGCTCCAGCAGCGCGACCGGAAGCCGTCCGAGGAGGCCGGCCAGGCGCGTACGCCCTTCGAACTCCCGCTCGGGGGCCAGTACATCGGCCCACCGGCCGGGCGGCAGCGCGAGGGACGTGTCGTGCCAGCCGCCCGCCTCCGCCAGCCGCAGCGACAGCCGGGTGACCGCCGTGAGCACCTCCCCGGAACGCACGAAGGCCACGCAGTGCCCGGCGCCCGGACCCTCCGCCACGAGCGGCGCGTATGTCGCCGACGCGCCGAACACCTCCGGCCTCGACCGTCGCAGCCGCAGCGCGGCCCCGGTCAGCTCCGCCTTGTCCGAGGGCGCCTCCCGCGGCGCGAACGGCCGCCGGTTGTCGGGGTCGACCAGAGCCCGGTACTCGCCCTCCGTGCCCTGGTAGACGTCCGGCACACCCGGCATCGTCAGATGCGTCAGCGCGGCCCCCAGGACGTTCGCCCGGATGTGCGGCTCCACGGCGTCCCTGAAGTGCGCCACGAGCCGCCCCGGCGCCCCGCACGGCCCGCCCGTCACGAACGCCGCCACCGCCTCCTCGTAGGAGGGGTCCTGCTCGGTCCACGTGGTGTGCAGCCCCGCCTCGCGGACATGTTTGAGGAGCGCCCGCGTGAGGCGCTCCTCGTCCGCGCCGCCCAGCCCGAAGGCGGTCTGCCACGCCACCCAGACCAGATGCGGGTCGGGTGCGCCGCCGCTCGCGCGGCTCACCTCGGCCAGCACGTCCGCCCAGCGCCGCGGGCACTGGGTGAGCACCGAGAGCGCCGCCCGCACGTCCGCGCTGCGCTTGGTGTCGTGCGTCGACAGCACGGTGCCGGTCAGGGGCCGGTCGCGCTGCACGCGCGCGCAGTACGCGTGGAACTCCTCGGGGGACACCGCCGGGGCGCCCGGTTCACCGCCCACCTCGTTCACCGACAGCAGCGGCACATAGCGGTAGAAGGCCGTGTCCTCCACGGACTTGGCGCGCAGCGCCGACGCCGTCTGCGCGAACCGGTCGCGGAACCCGGCCTGCGCGGCCCCGTCCCCGGCGCGCCCCAGCACCAGTGCGCGCACCGTGTCGACCGCGTGCGCCTCCTCGGGCACGGTGAATGCGGCCCGGGCCCCGGCGGCGGCCTCCTCGGTGACCACGGCGGCGGCGTCGGCGGGGGAGTACGGCCGGTACACCTTCAGCCGTACCAGGAGTTCCCTGAGCGCGGTGCGCAGCGCCCAGGGGGCGTGATCGCGCAGGGCGGGGTCGGGGGAGGCGGCGCACAGGCGGGCCGCCTCCCGCGTCAGACGGTCCAGCTCGGTGGCCAGTTCGTGCGTGAGGACCTCATGGGCGGCGCGCCGCGCCGTCCGGCCCCAGTCGCCGCCGCGGTCGTCCGGCGGGGCCGCGAACTCGCGATAGTGGCCGAGCAGCTCGGCCGCGCCCGTGGCGTCGGCGAACAGCCCGTCCACGTGTCGCAGCGCGTCGTACCCGGTGGTGCCCGCGACCGCCCAGGCGCCGGGCAGCTCCTCGTCGGCCGCGAGGATCTTCTCGACCACGGTCCAGTGGCCCCCGCTCGCCTCGTGCAGCCGGCGCAGATAGCCCTCCGGGTCGGCCAGACCGTCGGGGTGGTCCACGCGCAGCCCGTGGATCACCCCCTCGTCGAGCAGCCGCAGAAGCGTTCCGTGCGTCGCGGTGAAGACCTCCGGGTCCTCCACGCGCACCCCGATGAGCTCGGAGATGCTGAAGAACCGCCGGTAGTTCAGCTCCGTACGGGCCAGCCGCCACCACACCGGGCGGTACCACTGGGCGTCCAGGAGCTGGGGCAGCGGCAGCGACGCCGTGCCCTCGCGCAGCGGGAACGCGTGTTCGTGGTAACGCAGTACGTCCCCGTCCGCCTTGAGCTCCTCCAGCTCCTCGCCGAGCCTGTGGCCCAGCACCGGCAGCAGCAGCTGCCCGCCCTGCGCGTCCCAGTCGATGTCGAACCAGCGTGCGTACGGCGATACGGGGCCCTCGCGCAGCACCTCCCACAGGGCGTGGTTGTGGCGGGGGGAGGCGGCCATGTGGTTGGGCACGATGTCCACGACCAGGCCGAGCCCGTGCTCGCGCGCGGTGCGGGCCAGGGAGCGCAGCCCCGCCTCGCCGCCCAGCTCGTCCCGTACACGCGAGGGGTCCACGACGTCGTAGCCGTGCGTCGAGCCCGGAACCGCTTCCAGGACGGGAGACAGATGCAGATGCGAGACGCCGAGGGCGGCCAGATACGGCACGGCCGCCTCCGCCGCACCGAACGGGAACTCCGGCTGCAGCTGCAGCCGGTAGGTGCTCGCGGGCACCGCCGGAACGGAACGCTCAGGTGTCATGACACCCTACGTACCCGCGCCGCCCCCTCCCGTCCCACCGGCGCGCCCCAACGGCTGCCGGACGTGGTACCCGCCGACCGCTCCTGGACGCACCGTGCTCACGCCGGCCGCTGAAGCACCACCAGACTGCGGTCCACCACCGTCACCCGCCCCCCGGCCTCGACCTTCGCCCCGGTCCCCGGCGTGACTCCCTCGGCGACCCCCGTGTCGACGACGACCTGCCACTGGCGCCCGTGGTCGACCGGCACCACGAACTCCAGCGTCTGAGGGGAGGCGTTGAACATCAGGAGGAAGGAGTCGTCGGCGATCCGCTCGCCCCGGGGCCCGGGCTCGGAGATCGCGTTGCCGTTGAGGAACACGGTCAGTGCCCGCGCCTGCGCGGACGTCCAGTCCCGCTGGGTCATCTCCTGCCCCCGCGGGGTGAACCACGCGATGTCCGACAGTTCGTCGTGCGTGCCCTGCACCGGGCGGCCGTGGAAGAAGCGGCGCCTGCGGAACACGGGGTGGTCGCGGCGCAGCCACACCATCGCGCGCGTGAACTCCAGCAGCTCGTTGCCGTACCCGCCGTACCCGCCGTACCCGCCGTTTTCGTCTTCCTCGCCGTCCCCGGGCCACTGGACCCACGACAGCTCGTTGTCCTGGCAGTACGCGTTGTTGTTGCCCCGCTGGGTGCGCGCGAACTCGTCGCCGTGGCTGAGCATCGGCACGCCCTGGGACAGCATCAGTGTGGCGATGAAGTTCCGCATCTGCCGCGCCCGCAGCTCCAGCACCGCGGGATCGTCGCTCGCGCCCTCGGCCCCGCAGTTCCAGGACCGGTTGTGGCTCTCGCCGTCGCGGTTGTCCTCGCCGTTCGCCTCGTTGTGCTTCTCGTTGTACGAGACCAGGTCGTGCAGCGTGAAGCCGTCGTGGCAGGTCACGAAGTTGATGGAGGCGAGCGGACGGCGGCCGTCGTCCTGGTAGAGGTCGGAGGAACCGGTCAGCCGGGAGGCGAATTCGGCGAGCGCGCGCGGTTCGCCGCGCCACAGGTCACGGACCGTGTCGCGGTACTTGCCGTTCCACTCGGTCCACAGCGGCGGGAAATTGCCCACCTGGTAGCCGCCCTCGCCCACGTCCCACGGCTCGGCGATCAGCTTCACCTGGGAGACCACCGGGTCCTGCTGGACCAGGTCGAAGAACGACGACAGGCGGTCCACCTCGTGGAACTGTCGCGCAAGGGTCGCCGCGAGATCGAAGCGGAAGCCGTCCACGTGCATGTCGGTGACCCAGTAGCGCAGGGAGTCCATGATCAGCTGAAGGACGTGCGGCGAGCGCATCAGCAGGGAGTTACCGGTCCCCGTGGTGTCCATGTAGTACCGCGGGTCGTCCGGCAGCCGGTAGTACGAGGGGTTGTCCAGGCCCCTGAACGAGAGCGTGGGACCCAGGTGGTTGCCCTCGGCGGTGTGGTTGTAGACCACGTCCAGGATGACCTCGATACCGGCCTCGTGCAGCGCCCGGACGGCCGACTTGAACTCCAGGACCTGCTGGCCGCGGTCGCCCCAGGAGGCGTAGGCGTTGTGCGGGGCGAAGAAGCCGATCGTGTTGTAGCCCCAGTAGTTGCCGAGGTCCATGTCCGCCAGACGGTGATCGTTGACGAACTGGTGTACGGGCATCAGCTCGAGTGCGGTGACACCCAACTCGGTCAGATGTTCGATGATCGCGGGGTGGGCCAGGGCCGCGTAGGTGCCGCGCAGCTCATCGGGGAGCGCGGGGTGGCACATCGTCAGGCCCTTGACGTGGGCCTCGTAGATCACCGTGCGGTGGTACTCGGTACGCGGCGGCCGGTCGTCGCCCCAGTCGAAGTAGGGATTGATCACCACCGACGCCATGGTGTGCGGGGCCGAGTCCAGGTCGTTGCGCTTGTCCGGGGCGCCGAAGGGGTAGCCGTACACCTCCTCTCCCCATTTCACCGAGCCGCTGATGGCGCGCGCGTAGGGGTCGAGCAGCAGCTTCGCCGAGTTGCAGCGCAGCCCGCGGCCGGGGGCGTACGGGCCGTGCACCCGGAACCCGTACCGCTGCCCCGGCATCACCCCCGGCAGATACGCGTGCCGTACGAACGCGTCGGTCTCGCGCAGCTCGACCGCCGTCTCCGAACCGTCGTCGTGCAGCAGGCACAACTCGATCCTGTCGGCGGCCTCGGAATAGACCGCGAAGTTGGTCCCGGCACCGTCGTAGGTGGCGCCGAGCGGATACGCCTCTCCAGGCCAGACCTGCATGGACACGACTATCCCAGTTGTCGTGGCTCTCGCGGGGTGCCTTGCCGCCGAGTCTCCACGAAAGTGAGGGAACGTCACGCTCGCGGCGCCCGGGTCAACGGCCGGATGTTCACTCACCCCATGGTGTGGGTGAATGTCGGTTTTCACCACATAGTGGTGCGACGACTAGACGACTATCCGCAGCCCGTGGCTGTTCACCGGCCGGGTGGCCGGACCGCTCCGCCCGGCGCCGACGCTATGAATCCGCTAACGCAGTCCACACTCGACGGGCAGAACGGACATGCACGGGGCGGTAGTTGAGAACAGATGCTGTCCATCCGGCTGCATCGCGCCGCGCTCGCGGAGTACCCTTCCTTGATCGTTGGTGGGGTTCGGCCCCCGGGGAGGCCCGGGGGAGCGGAAGGCGGTGCGCGGGTGGGCTCGGGAGGGCTGGAGCTTCCCCCTGGTGACGAGGGTCACGAGGGTGGCTCCACGGATGTCCCGCCCGGGGCGGTGTCCCTGGCACGGCCGATGGAGATGGGCTCCATCGGACCGGAACTCGACTGGAACGCCGACGCCTGGCGTGAGGTGCGCACACGCGCCCAGCGGGCGGGGCGGGCCTACATCTGGCTGAACCTGGTCGAACAGCGGCTGCGCGCGGTCGTGGCCGCCGTTCTGAGGCCCGTCTACGAACCCGTCCACGGCGACGACTGGGTCGTCGCGGCGGCAGGGCCGGCCGGCCAGGAGTGGGTGCAGCGCGCGGTCGCGGTGCGCGAAGTCAGCCGCCGCAAGGGCTACTTGCTCGATCCCGCCGACGACAACGTGCTGAGCTTCCTGACGCTTCCGCAGCTGCGCGAGCTGATGGTGCAGCACTGGCCGTGCTTCGAGCCCTATCTGGACGACCGGCGCGACGTCGAACTCGCCCTGGACGAGCTGGAAGTGACCCGCAACGTGGTCTCGCGCAACCGGGCGCTGTCCCAGTCCGTCCTCGCCCAGGCCGAGCGCGCCTCCGCCCGGCTCCTGGAGGCCCTCGGCGCCGGAGGCGATGTGCCGTCCGCGCGGCGGCTGCCCGTCGACGCCGTCGAGGACCTTGTGGGCGACCGGTACGCGGACGTGGTCGCCGTCCATCCGGACCGGGTGCGGCTGCTGCGACAGTTCCCCGCCGAGGACATCTTCGGCGGCGCCCGCCGGCTGGACGCCATCGGTATCGGGCTCAACCTGCTCGTGCAGAACTTCTCCGGGCGCCGGCTTGTGCGGCTGGCCGAGTCCGGCTGCCGGGTGCGGCTGCTGTTCCTCAACCCCGCCTCCAGCGCGGTCAAGCGGCGCGAGCGGGAGCTGGGTGTCAAGAAGGGCGAACTGAGCCGCGCCGTCGAGATGAACATCCTGCACATGCGCCGGGTGCGCTCGAAGCTGCGTGACCCTGGCGCCTTCGAGATCCAGGTCTTCGACGAGACACCCCGCTTCACCGCGTACCTGGTGGACGGGGACGGCTCGGACGGAATCGCGGTCGTGCAGTCCTATCTGCGGCGCACCCGGGGCATGGAGGCGCCCGTGCTGGTGCTGCGCGGCGGCAGCCGGGTCGTCAAGCCGGACCATGCGGAGGAGGGCGGACTGTTTCCGACCTACCGCGAGGAGTTCGAGCAGGCTTGGGTGGATTCGCGGCCGGTGTCCTGAAGCGTCCCCTCCCGTTGTCCTGTCCCGGGCGCGAGCGGAGCGCGGTCCTCGGATTGTCAGTGGCCCGTGCGAAGGTGGAGGCCACTGGGGGAAAGCACCACCGAGAAGGGGGGCCGCCATGGCCTGGCACCGAGAGCTGCTGATCGGCTTCGACCTGGAGACGACCGGCACGGACCCGTATGAGGCGCGCATTGTCACGGGCGCCGTGATCGAGGTCCGGGACGGGCATGTGCGGGGGCGCCGGGAGTGGCTCGCGGACCCCGGGGTGGAGATCCCGGCGGACGCGGTGGCGGTGCACGGGATCAGCAGCGAACGCGCGTCCGCCGAGGGCAGACCGGCCGACCGGGTCGTGGACGCCATGGCGGATGTGCTGGTGGCGTACTGGAAGTCGGGCGTTCCGGTCGTGGCCTACAACGCAGCCTTCGACCTGACCCTGCTCTCCGCCGAGCTGCGGCGCCACGGGCTGCCTTCCCTGCGCGACCGCCTTGGCGGGACGGACCCCGCCCCGGTCATCGATCCGTACACGATAGACCGGTGGGCCGACCGCTACCGCCGCGGCAAGCGCAACCTCGAAGCGGTCTGCGCGGAGTACGGCGTCGAGCTGAAGTCCGCGCACGACGCCGCCTCGGACGCCCTGGCCGCCGCCCGGCTCGCAGGCGCGATAGCCGTCCGGCACCCGAAGGTCGCGGCCCTCGGCCCGGCGGAGCTGCACCGCCGCCAGATCGAGTGGTACGCGGACTGGGCGGCGGACTTCCAGGACTTCCTGCGCCGCAAGGGGGAGGCGGACGCGGTGGTGGACGGAAGATGGCCCCTGCGGGAGGAGAAGTCCCCGAGCCCGCTGTGAGCCGGTCGGCCGGCCGGACGGCTGCCGCCGGTCTCAGAAGGAGTACCAGCGGACCGTCTCGTCCCCGTCCCGAAGGGACGCGACCCGCCGTGTGAACTCGGCCAGTGCCCTGGGGTTGCTGGGCGCGTGCTGGGCGACCCAGGCACAGCTGGCGGTCTCGCGCGCCCCGCGGAGCACGGAGCAGCCCTCCCACTCGCGCACGTCCCAGCCGTACGCCCGGGTGAAGGAGTCGTACGCCTCGGCCGGCAGCCCGTAGCGGTCGCGGGACAGTGCCATGACCACCAGGTCGTGCTCCCGCAGATCGGAGGAGAAGGTCTCCAGATCGACCAGGACGGGCCCGTCCGGACCGATGTGCACATTGCGCGGCAGTGCGTCGCCGTGAACGGGCCCCGGCGGCAGATGCGGTGTGAGCGCGGAAGCGGCGGCGGCATACCCGTCGCGGCGCTCGCGCAGATAGGCCGCGTCCGCCGGGTCGACAGCGTCGCCCGCGAGCCGCAGCCAGCGCTCCACACCGCTCAGCAGTTCGCGGGGCGGCAGGCCGAACGAGGGGCTCTCGAGTGAGTGCACGAGCCGCAGCAGTTCGGCCAGATCCCGTGGCTCGGCGGGGCGTACGGGATCGGCCAGGCGGTGCCATAACGTCACCGGGTGGCCCTCCACCAGCAGCGGCTCGGGCTCGGCGGCGCGCACCGCGGGGACGCCGGCCTCGGCGAGCCAGAGCGCGACGGCCAGCTCCCGCCGGGCACGCTCGAGGAGTTCGGCGTCGCGGCCCACTTTGACCACCACGTCACCGGCGGCGAACACCGCGTTCTCGCCCAGGGCGAGGAGCCGCGCCTCCTGTGCCGTGCCGCCCACTCTCGCGGCGGCCAGTACGGCACGCGCCTCTCCCTCGTCCATGCTGTGCGCCTCCCGGTCCTCGAGGGTCATTGCCCGGGCCAGTGTCGCATTCGCGCAGGTCGGGGAAAGGGGGCATCTCCGCTTGTCCGCCTGGGCGCGGTGTCCGTCGTCATGGATCAGGCGTTCCTTCGTTGGCTCGATTCGGCGTCCCTGCAGGGCATTTGTGGAAACCAGGAATTCAGCCGGCTCGACCGGAGCGGCGCTGTCCGATGTGTGAAGCACCGTCCATTTTGTTATTGCGAACACTTGTTGATTGCGTCACAGATACACGGAGATCTTGAACGGATGTTGATCTGCGCGTGTCAATCCGACAGGGTTCCAAGTCGACCCACGGGTGCATCCGGTTGCCCGAATGGTTGAATCCCCCCACAAAACCACGAGGAGATCCCTCTTCATGGCACTACATCGACGCACACGCACATTCCGGCTGGCCGTCGCCGTATCGGCCGCCGCCACCGCGGTGGGCGCCACCTTTGTGGCCAGCTCCTTCGCGGGTGCGAGCACTCCCGCCGAGGGGCGGGTCTACGGGCTCGACGCGAAGGGCGCGGTTTCCGGCAGCTACATCGTGCTGCTCGACAAGAAGAAGTCCATGTCCGCCACGCAGAGCATGTCCAGCGCGAAGGACCTTGCCAAGCAGTACGGCGGCTCCGTTCAGCGCAACTACGGTTCCCTCGGCGGATTCTCCGCTTCCGGGCTGACCGAGACCGAGGCCAAGCGGCTGGCCGCCGACCCGGCGGTCGACAAGGTGGTGCAGAACAAGAAGTTCCACATCGAGGCCACGCAGGCCGCCCCGCCCTCCTGGGGCCTGGACCGCATCGACCAGAGCGCGGCCAAGGGCGACGGGAAGTACACCTACCCGGACAGCGCCGGCCAGGGTGTGACCGCGTACGTCATCGACACCGGAGTCCGCATCAGCCACAAGGACTTCGGCGGCCGGGCCTCCTACGGCTACGACGCGGTCGACAAGGACAACAGCGCCGACGACGGCAACGGCCACGGCACCCATGTGGCGGGCACCATCGCCGGTGAGACGCACGGTGTCGCCAAGAAGGCGAAGATCGTTGCCGTCCGCGTCCTGGACAACGAGGGCTCCGGGACCACCGAGCAGGTCGTCGCCGGCATCGACTGGGTCACCCAGCACCACTCGGGACCGTCCGTGGCCAACATGTCGCTGGGCGGGGGCACGGACGAAGCCATCGACGCGGCCGTGAAGAAGTCCATCGACTCCGGCGTCACCTTCGCGGTCGCCGCCGGTAACGAGTCCACGGACGCGAGCCAGAGTTCGCCGGCCCGTGTGCCCGAGGCCATCACCGTCGCCTCCTCCACCAAGGACGACAAGCAGTCGGACTTCTCCAACTTCGGCGCCGGGGTGGACCTCTACGCCCCAGGCTCGGACATCACCTCCGACTGGAACACGAACGACACGGCGACCAACACCATCTCCGGTACGTCGATGGCGACCCCGCATGTGACGGGCGCCGCCGCCGTCTACCTCGCGGGCCACAAGGACGCGGCCCCGGCACAGGTGTCCAAGGCGCTGACCGAAGGTGCCACACAGGGCGCGATATCGAACCCGTCCTCCGGCACCCCGAACAGACTGCTCAAGATCGTCGAGTAGTCGGGCGGTCATCACCCTGGCGGCGGCCCTCGTGCCCACCCCCACGGGGCACGACGGCCGCACTAGGGTGTGCGCATGGCGACGACGTACGGGGCGCTGCTGCGCGGGATCAACGTGGGCGGCAGCAGGAAGCTGCCCATGGCCGGGCTGCGCACGCTCATGACCGGGCTCGGGCATACCGGTGTCGGCACCTACCTGCAGAGCGGCAACGCGGTCTTCACCGCCTCCTACGGCGACGAGGAGTCCCTGGCCCAGGAGCTGGCCGGGGCGATCGAGGAGCAGTTCGGCTTCCGTGTCGACGTGCTCGTCCGTGATCACGCTTATCTGGCGGCCGTGCGCGAGGCATGCCCGTTCCCGGCGGCCGAGCTGGAAGGCAGGCAGCTGCACGTCACCTACTTCTCGGCGCCGGTGGACGCCGAGCGGTACGCGGAGATCGACGCCGCCGCGTACCTGCCGGAGGAGTTCCGGCTGGGCGACCGCGCGCTCTACCTGTACGCCCCCGACGGACTGGGCCGCTCCAAGCTGGCCGAGCACCTGGCCAGGTCCCGGCTGAACAAGGGCCTGATCGCCACCTCGCGGAACTGGAACACCGTGGTCAAACTGGCCGAGCTGACCGGTGCGGGTAGGTGACCCCGATACGTCACACGGGCTCACGCGTCTGACGCGTTTGTTCAAGAACCCTGAGCGGGTCTCTCCCTAGCGTGGAGGGCATGAACAAGGACGACGTGTTCCCGTACATGACCGAATGTGCCGCCGAGGCGGCCCGTGTGGCGCGCGGCGTCACGCCGGCGCAGCTCGCCCGGCCCACCCACTGCCCGAAGTGGGATGTCCGAGCCCTGGTCAACCACTGGGTCCTCTACACCTCGCACGGCCTGGAGCACCGGGCCCTGCGCAGGCAGCTCGCCGAGGAGCTCGTGCAGCGCGACTTCACCGCCGCCGAGGACTGGGCCGAGGCGTATGCCGCCCAGCTGGACCGGGCCGTGGACGCCTGGAAGGACCCCGCGGTGTGGGAGGGCGAGGTCGACCTCGGCATGGCGGCGATGCCCGCCACCGGGCTCGCCTCGATGATCGTCAAGGAGATGGCCGTGCACGGCTGGGACGTGGCGGTGGCCACCGGCCAGGAGTACCGGATCTCGGACGCCGCCGCCCGGCTGGTCCTGGACGTGGTCGAGACGCATGGCGATCTCTACCGCCAGTACGACGGATTCGCCGCCCCGGTCACCGTGTCCGTCGACGCCCCCCTCTTCGACCGCGCACTGGCGGCGAGCGGACGCGACCCGCGCCGGACGGCGTCAGCCGAAGTGGACCAATGAAATCGCTGCTCAATGGCCCAGGTTGACATGCCATTGTGCGACTAGCGTGACGGACATGACGAACACCGCACCCACCCGCGTCGACTTCTACTTCGACCCCGCCTGCCCCTTCGCCTGGATCACCTCCCGCTGGCTGCTGGAGGTCGAGCGAGAGCGTCCGCTCGACCTCCGCTTCCATGCGATGAGCTTGTATCTGCACAACGCCGGGAATGAACTCCCCGCCTGGTACAGAGAGTTGGTGGACAAGTCGATCGGCCCGGTGCGGGTCGCGGTGGCCGCCGCCGAGCGGCACGGCGACAAGGTGCTGCGGGACCTGTACACCGCGTTCGGCACCCGTATCCACGAGCGCGAGGCGGAGGACTTCGACCAGGTGGTGGCCGAATCCCTCGCCGAACTCGGTCTTCCGGCCGACCTCGCCGCCGCCGCACACGATCCGTCGTACGACGAGGCCGTGCGCCGGGGCCATGACGCGGGCGCCGAACGCGACTCGGGCGGCTATGTGGGCACGCCCACCCTGCATGTCGACGGCTCCGTGTGGTTCGGGCCGGTGCTGCGGGCCGTTCCACGGGGCACCGAGGCGGCGGAGCTCTTCGACAGCTTCCGGGTGCTGGCCGCCCACCCCGACTTCTTCGAGCTCAAGCGGACCAGGACCGGAGGGCTTTCGTTCGACTGAACGGGTGCGGCGCGGCCCGGGCTCCGGCCGGCGTCCCCGCGTCGAAGCGCCCTGGTACAGGGTGCCCAGCACTTAAAAGACCCGTTGCCGAAGGGGCTGGGGCAGGTCAGGCGCCCAGCGCCGCCAGCGAAGGCCGCCGTGCCTCGTCGTACCGCCCCAGCACGGCCCGCGCCACCTCCGGCGCGGGACCGAGCACGTCCGCCAGCACATCCGCCCCGGCGGCGCCGCGTGCGATGCGGTCCGGCAGGAAGCCGGGAGCCAGGACGTACGGCGCCACGGCCACCCCGGCGCAGCCGGCGGCCCTCAGCTCGCGCACCGCGTCCTCGGTGCGCGGAAGGGATGCGGAGGCGAACGCGGGCCGCACGGCACACCAACCGGTGCGCCGCCACTCCCGCGCGATATCTGCGATCACCGCGATCGCCTCCGGGTCGGTGGACCCGGCGGAGGCCAGCACGACCCCCGTCGAGGACTTGTCGGCGGGGGTCAGCCCCGCCTCGTACAGCCGCCGCTCCAGCGCGTCCAGCAGCAGCGGCGAGGGACCCAGCACGTCCGCCTGCCGGATCCGCAGCCGTGGCGGCGCCTGCCGCAGCACCGCCGGGATGTCGGCCTTGGCGTGGAACGCCCGGGTCAGCAGCAGCGGCAGGGCCACCACGTCCCGGACGTCCTCGGCCGCCAGCGACTCCAGCACTCCGTGCACGGACGGGACGTTGAAGTCCAGGAAGCCGGTCTCCACGCGCAGCCCCGGCCGCAGCGAGCGCACCCGCTCGACGAGGGCGTGCACGCTCGCGGCATGCCGCGGATCGCGGCTGCCGTGGGCGATGACGAGGAGAACCGGCTTGTTCATGGAGATCAGCCCTTGACGAGAAGGCCGCGGGTGCGCAGCACCCACCGCTCCAGCGGGCTGAAGATCAGCAGGTCGATGGCGATGCCGACGAACAGGATCAGCAGTACGGCCTCGAACACCATGGCCATGGAGCTGGCGTTGCGGCCGTTCTCCAGAAGCGCCCCGAGGCCGATGCCCAGGTCCGGCGAGGAAGCGATGATCTCCGCGGCCATCAGTGACCGCCAGGAGAACGCCCAGCCCTGCTTGAGCCCCGCCAGATAGCCCGGCAGGGCGGCCGGCATGACGATGTGCCAGGTCCCCTTGAGTCCCGTCGCCCCCATCGTGCGGCCCGCCCGCAGGAACAGCGGCGGTACCTGGTCGATGCCGGACACCAGACCGTTGGCGATGGACGGCACGGCGCCCAGCAGGATCACCGCGTACATCATCGAGTTGTTCAGGCCCAGCCAGATCACGGCGGGCGGCACCCACGCCACCGACGGGAGCGACTGGAGCCCGGACAGGATCGGGCCGATGGCCGCGCGCACGAACTTCACCCGGGCCACGAGCAGGCCCAGCGGGGTACCGATCGCCAGCGCGAACAGGAAGCCCAGCAGACCGCGCGAGACGGACGTCCAGATGTAGCCGAGAAGCTTGCCCTGGAGCCACGCCTCCCTGACCACTCCCCACACATCGCCGGGCGAGGGCAGCTTGGTCGGGTCGTCCACGACCTTGAAGGAGATCAGCGCCTGCCAGATCACCAGGACGACGGCCAGCGCGACCAGCGGCGGCAGGATCTTGCTGACGAAGGTCTGCCGGAAGGGCGTACGTGACGGCGCCGAGGACTCCAGGGCGTCGAGGCCCGCTTCCAGACCGCCGAGCCCGGAGCCGTCGCCGTCCTCCCCGGCGGGGGCGCGCTCCGTCTTCTCGGCGGTGGTCTCAGTGCTGGCCATGACGGCGGATCTCCCCACGCAGTACATCGGTGATCTCGAGGGACAGTTCGGCCACGGGGGCGTCCTCGATACGGCGCGGCTGCGGAATGTCCACCGTCCACTCGCGGGCCACCCGGCCCGGACGGGAGGAGAGCAGGACCACGCGCTGCGCCAGCCGCACCGCCTCGCGCACGTTGTGCGTCACGAAGAGCACCGACAGCCCGGTCTCCGCCCATATCCGGGTCAGCTCGTCGTGCAGCACGTCCCGCGTGATGGCGTCCAGGGCGGCGAACGGCTCGTCCATCAGCAGGATCTTGCTGTCCTGGGCCAGGGCGCGGGCCATGGCGACGCGCTGGCGCATACCGCCGGACAGCTCGTGCACCCGCTTTCCGTACGCACCCCCCAGGCGTACGAGTTCGAGCAGCTCCTCGGCCCTGCCGCGCCGCTCGCTCTTCGCGACTCCCCTGAGTTTCAGGGCGAGTTCGATGTTCTTGCCCGCGGTCAGCCACGGGAAGAGGGCATGCTCCTGGAACATCAGGGCGGGGCGGCCCTGGGTCGTGATGCTGCCGGCGGAGGGCTTGTCGAGCCCCGCCACCAGGTTCAGCAGGGTCGACTTGCCGCAGCCCGAGGCCCCCAGGAGGGTGACGAACTCACCCGGCGCGACATCCAGCGTGATGTCGTCGAGGACGAGTTGCTGACCGGTGGGCCCGGTGAAGGACTTCGAGACATGCTCGATCCGGGCGGCGTGCTCCACCGGCTCGGTGCGTTCGGCGGCCCTGGCGAGGGCGGTGGCCATGGTCGTCACCTCCTGGGAACTCTTGGGGATCCGGGCTTACTGGGCGCCGAGACCGGCGGCGTCGACCGGGTGGTCGCCCTCGGCCTTGAGGACCTTGTTCAGCAGGGTGAGGTCGTAGATGCCGTCCAGCTTCGGGTCCTGGAGCAGACCCGCCTTGACGGCGTGCTGCGCCTCCGTGTTCAGGGTGGAGGCCAGCGGGTCGTCGGTGATCTGGATGGACTTCCACGCCGGGTCGAGCACGTTCGCCGGGAGGGCCTTGCCGGAGTCGGCGGCGAGCTGCTCGTTCGCGGCGGCCTTCGCCGCGTCCGGGTTGGCGTTGATCCACTTGTTGGTCTCGACCGAGGCCTTCAGGACCGCCTCGACGGCCGCCGGGTGCTCCTTGAGGAACTTCTGCGACACGACGATGTTCGTGATCACGAACTTCTTGCCGGGCCACAGCGACGACTCGTCCAGCAGTACCTTGCCGCCCTCGGCGACGAGCTTGGACGCGGTGGGCTCCGGCACCCAGGCGCCGTCGATGGAGCCCGACTTGAAGGCGTCCGGTGTCACCTTGTTGTCCGTCCGCACGACGGAGACATCGCCCTTGCCGCTCTCCGGGTCGACCTTCCAGCCCTGCTCCGCGACCCAGTTGAGGAACGCCACGTCCTGCGTGTTGCCGAGCTGGGGGGTCGCGATCTTCTTGCCCTTGACGTCCTTCAGCGACTTGATCTTCTTGGGGTCGACCACGAGCTTCACACCGCCGGAGGTCGAACCGCCGATGATGCGCAGGCTCTTGCCGTCCGACTTGGTGTAGCCGTTGACGGCGGGGGAGGGACCGATCCAGCCGATGTCGATGGAGCCGGAGTTGAGGGCCTCGATCTCGGAGGGGCCCGCGTTGAAGATCTGGTACTTGGCCTGCGTCCCGCCGAGCGACTTCTGGAAGAAGCCCTTCTGGACGCCGACGAGCGCGGTCGCGTGGGTCAGGTTGCCGAAGTAGCCGATCTTCACGGAGTCGAGTCCGTCGACCTTCTTGGCCCCGGCGACGGGCTTCTGGCCGGACGCGTCGCTCTGGGCCTGGGAGCCGTAGCCGCAGGCGGCGAGCGCGAGGAGGGGAAGGGCGGCGAGCGCGGCTGCGCCGCCGCGAAGGAAGGAGCGGGAGCTGTTGGCAGGCACGGGAGGGGTTCCTCTCGTTGGCCCGGCGGTCACGGTCTCTCAGATCGTGGCCGGGGGGTCGGCAAAGGGTCTTCGTCGCTTCCGGGGAGTCCGGTGGGAACACGGCAGGGCGCGCGGGCAGTGCGCGTACGTCATCGCGCACATCGGGCCACTCCGCCCTGCCCGCTCCCGAGGGCGCCGCTGCCGACGCGGCCGCCCTCCTTCGCGAACGTCGAGTAGACGCATCTGCCGGTCATGCTCAGAAGTCCCAGCCGTCGTCGTCGGCCTCGTCCTTCACCGGCTCCGGCGCGGCGAACGACTCGCCGACCATGCCGGCGGTGAGGGTGGTGCCGTCGGAGGGGTCGATCAGGATGAACGAGCCGGTGCGGCGGGAGTCCGCGTACGAGTCCACCGGCAGCGGCTCGGCGGTACGGATCTTCACCCGGCCGATGTCGTTGGCGGCGAGCCGCCCCGGGTGCGGGTGCAGGGACAGATCGTTCAGTGTGAGACGGGACGGGATGTCCTTGACGATCGCCTTGACCGTGCGGGTGCCGTGCTTGAGCAGCACCCGGTGCCCGACCGCCAGCGGCTGGTCGGCGACATGGCAGACGGTCGCCTCGATGTCCTGGGTCGTCGCGGGCGCGTCCTTGCTCGGCACGATCAGATCGCCGCGCGAGACGTCGATGTCGTCCTCCAGCAGGACGGTCACCGACTGAGTGGTCCACGCGATGTCGACCGGCTCGCCCAGCAGGTCGAGGCCGGAGATCTTCGACGTACGGCCGGAGGGCAGGACGGTGACCTCCTCGCCGACGCGGAACGAACCGGCGGCGATCTGACCCGCGTAGCCCCGGTAGTCCGGGTGTTCGGCCGTCTGCGGCCGGATCACGTACTGCACGGGAAGGCGCGCGTGGCAGTGGCGCAGGTCATGGGTGACCGGGACCGTCTCCAGGTGCTCCAGGACGGTCGGGCCGCCGTACCAGTCCATGGTCGAGGACGGCTCCACGACGTTGTCCCCGGCCAGCGCGGAGATCGGGATCGCGGTGACCTCGGGGACGCCCAGCTCGGTCGCGTACGCCGTGAACTCCTCGGCTATCGCCGCGAAGACCTTCTCCTCGTATGCGACGAGGTCCATCTTGTTGACCGCGAGGACCACGTGCGGCACGCGCAGCAGCGCGGCGATGGCGGCGTGGCGGCGGGTCTGCTCGACGACACCGTTGCGGGCGTCGACGAGGATCACCGTCAGCTCGGCCGTGGAGGCGCCCGTAACCATGTTGCGGGTGTACTGCACATGGCCGGGCGTGTCGGCGAGGATGAACCGCCGCCGGGGCGTGGCGAAGTAACGGTACGCCACGTCGATCGTGATGCCCTGCTCGCGCTCGGCGCGCAGGCCGTCCGTCAGCAGGGCGAGGTCGGGTGCCTCCTGGCCGCGCTTGCGGGACGCGTGCTCCACGGCTTCGAGCTGGTCGGCCAGCACCGACTTGGAGTCGTGCAGCAGCCGTCCGACGAGGGTGGACTTTCCGTCGTCCACGGATCCGGCCGTGGCGAACCGCAGCAGGGTGGTGGCCGAGAGCTCCTCGGCAGTGATCGTGCTCATGGTTAGAAGTACCCCTCCCGCTTGCGGTCCTCCATCGCGGCCTCCGAGAGCTTGTCGTCGGCGCGCGTGGCGCCGCGCTCGGTGAGCCGGGAGGCGGCGATCTCGGTGATGACCTGCTCCAGGGTCACGGCGTCGGAGTCGACGGCGCCGGTGCAGGACATGTCGCCGACGGTCCGGTACCGGACGATCCGCTTCTCGACGCTCTCGTCGTCCCTGGGCCCGCCCCACTCGCCTGCCGTCAGCCACATCCCGCCGCGCCGGAACACCTCACGCTCGTGCGCGAAGTAGATCTGGGGCAGTTCGATGCCCTCGCGGTCGATGTACTGCCACACGTCCAGCTCGGTCCAGTTGCTGAGCGGGAAGACGCGTACGTGCTCACCGGGCGCATGCCGGCCGTTGTACAGGTTCCACAGCTCGGGCCGCTGGCGGCGAGGGTCCCACTGCGAGAACTCGTCACGCAGCGAGAACACCCGCTCCTTGGCGCGGGCCTTCTCCTCGTCGCGGCGCCCGCCGCCGAAGACCGCGTCGAACCGCTCGCCCTGGATCTTCTCGGTCAGCGGAAGGGTCTGGAGCGGGTTGCGGGTGCCGTCGGGGCGCTCCTTGAGCACACCGCGGTCGATGTAGTCCTGCACGGACGCCACATGCAGGCGCAGGCCGTGCTCGGCCACCGTGCGGTCGCGGTACTCGATGACCTCGGGGAAGTTGTGCCCGGTGTCGACGTGCAGCAGGGAGAAGGGGACCGACGCGGGCGCGAACGCCTTCAGCGCCAGGTGCAGCATGACGATGGAGTCCTTGCCGCCGGAGAAAAGGATCACCGGCCGCTCGAACTCGCCCGCCACCTCCCGGAAGATGTGCACCGCCTCGGACTCCAGCGCGTCCAGGTGGGAGAGCGCGTACGGGCTGTCCGTGCCCTCGTCACCCTCCCTGGCCCCGGCGACGGTCGTCATGCCAGTCCCCTCTCGTTCAGCAGCGCGTACACGGACGCCGCGGACTCCCGCACGGTCTGGTTCTGGGATTCGATCCGCAGATCGGGCGACTCGGGCTCCTCGTAGGGGTCGTCGACCCCCGTCAGACCCGTCAGCTCGCCCGCTGCCTGCTTGGCGTACAGGCCCTTCACATCGCGCACCGAGCACACCTCGACGGGGGTTGCCACATGAACCTCGACGTACGACGCCCCGCTCTCCCGGTGGCGCTTGCGCACGGCCTCGCGGCTGTCCGCGTACGGCGCGATCACCGGGACCAGCACCTTGACGCCGTTGCGGGCGAGCAGGTCGGCGACGAAGCCGATGCGCTGCACATTGGTGTGCCGGTCCTCGCGGCCGAAGCCGAGTCCTGCCGAGATGAACTCGCGGATCTCGTCGCCGTCGAGGACCTCGACGCGGTGGCCCTCCTCGCGCAGCCGTCCCGCGAGTTCGTACGCGATGGTGGTCTTGCCGGCGCTCGGCAGACCCGTGAGCCAGATGGTGGCTCCGGTGGTCACGTCTGTCTCCTGAATCTCTGTCATGGTCAGCCGTGCAGCCCGCACTCGGTCTTGGCCCGGCCCGCCCACCGGCCGGCACGCGCGTCCTCACCCGCGAGGACGCGGCGGGTGCAGGGGGCGCAGCCCACGGAGGCGTATCCGTCCATGAGAAGCGGATTGGTGAGCACGCCGTGCTCGGCGATGTACGCCTCCACGTCGTCCTCGGTCCAGCGGGCGATCGGCGAGATCTTGACCTTGCCGCGCTTCTCGTCCCAGCCGACGACCGGGGTGTCCGCCCGGGTCGGGGACTCGTCGCGGCGCAGTCCGGTCGCCCAGGCGTCGTAGCCCGCGAGCCCCTCCTCCAGCGGCTGGACCTTCCGGAGCTTGCAGCACAGGTCGGGGTCGCGGTCGTGCAGCCTGGGGCCGTACTGGGCGTCCTGTTCGGCGACCGTCCGACGCGGGGTGAGCGTGATGACGTTGACGTCCATCACGGCCTCGACCGCGTCGCGGGTGCCGATGGTCTCCGGGAAGTGGTAGCCGGTGTCGAGGAAGACGACGTCGACACCGGGCATCGCCCGGGAGGCGAGGTGGGCGACCACCGCGTCCTCCATGGACGAGGTCACGCAGAAGCGCTTTCCGAAGGTGCCGGCCGCCCACTGGAGGATCTCCAGTGCGGAGGCGTCCTCCAGCTGACGGCCCGCCCGCTCGGCGAGTGCCTTCAACTCCTCGGTGGAGCGCTCTTCCTGAGTTGCCGTCATGTCTCGTCCCCTCCGCTGTCGGCTCGCTGGAGCCCCCGGGCCAGCAGGCCGAGGAACTTGAGCTGGAACGCTCGATTGCACGCCGCGCACTCCCACGCGCCGTGGCCTTCCGCACTCGGCCGCAGGTCCTCGTCCCCGCAGTAGGGGCAGTAGAAGGGCGCTGCCCGCTCGCTCATGACAGGGCCTCCTCGGAGGCCCGGGCCGCCCAGGCGGCGAACCGCTCGCCGTCCTCGCGCTCCGCCTGGAAGCGCGTGAGCACCCTCTCGATGTAGTCCGGCAGTTCCTCGGACGTCACCTTCAGACCGCGGACCTTGCGTCCGAAGCCCGCCTCCAGGCCGAGCGCACCGCCCAGATGCACCTGGTAGCCCTCGACCTGCTCGCCCCGGTCGTCGAGGACCAGCTGGCCCTTGAGACCGATGTCCGCGACCTGGATACGGGCGCAGGCGTTCGGGCAGCCGTTGAGGTTGATGGTGATCGGCTCGTCGAAGTCCGGGATGCGGCGCTCCAGTTCGTCGATCAGCGCGGAACCGCGCGCCTTGGTCTCGACGATGGCGAGCTTGCAGAACTCGATGCCGGTGCAGGCCATCGTGCCCCGCCGGAAGGAGGAGGGCTCGGCGGTGAGGTCCAGCGCCTCCAGACCCTCCACCAGGGAGTCGACCTGAGCCTCCTCGACATCGAGGACGATCATCTTCTGCTCGGCGGTGGTCCGGACCCGGCCCGAGCCGTGCGACTCGGCCAGCTCGGCGATCTTCGTGAGGGTCGCGCCGTCCACCCGGCCCACGCGCGGCGCGAAGCCGACGTAGAAGCGCCCGTCCTTCTGCCGGTGCACCCCGACGTGGTCGCGCCAGCGCCGCACCGGCTGCGCGGGGGCGGGGCCGTCGGCCAGCCTGCGCTCGAGGTACTCGTCCTCCAGCACCTGGCGGAACTTCTCCGGGCCCCAGTCGGCGACCAGGAACTTCAGCCGGGCGCGGTTGCGCAGCCGCCGGTAGCCGTAGTCCCGGAAGATGGAGATGACGCCCTCGTGGACGTCCGCCACCTCCTCCAGCGGCACCCACGCGCCGAGGCGTACGCCGATCTTCGGGTTGGTGGAGAGTCCGCCGCCGACCCACAGGTCGAAGCCGGGACCGTGCTCCGGGTGCTCGACGCCCACGAAGGCGACGTCGTTGATCTCGTGCGCCACATCGAGGAGCGGCGAGCCGGAGATCGCGGACTTGAACTTGCGGGGCAGGTTGGAGAACGCCTTGTTCCCGATGACCCGGCGCTGGATCTCCTCGATCGCCGGTGTGCCGTCGATGATCTCGTCCTCGGCGATGCCCGCGACGGGCGAGCCGAGGATGACTCGGGGCGTGTCACCGCAGGCCTCGGTGGTGGACAGCCCGACGGCCTCCAGCCTGTTCCAGATCTCGGGCACGTCCTCGATCCGGATCCAGTGGTACTGGATGTTCTGCCGGTCGGTGATGTCGGCGGTGCCGCGCGCGAACTCCTGCGAGACCTCGCCGATGACGCGCAGCTGGGCCGTGGTCAGACGGCCTCCGTCGATACGGACGCGCAGCATGAAGTACTCGTCGTCCAGTTCCTCCGGCTCCAGGACCGCGGTCTTTCCGCCGTCGATCCCGGGCTTGCGCTGGGTGTACAGGCCCCACCAGCGCATCCTGCCGCGCAGGTCGCTGGGGTCGATGGAGTCGAAGCCGCGCTTGGAGTAGATCGTCTCAATACGTGTCCGCACATTGAGACCGTCGTCGTCCTTCTTGAACTGCTCGTTGCCGTTGAGCGGGGTGAAGTGACCCACGGCCCACTGACCCTCGCCACGGTGACGGCTCACCTTGCGACGGGGCGCGGGGGGATTCTGCGGGATGGCAGCCATGGTGGGTACGTCCTTCGGGACAGGCAGGGGACGGCTGTGACCTGCGCATACGAGCATGCGAGAAGCACGCGCGGCATTGCGCGATGGTGAAAGAAAAGGGGAAGTTCCGGGCTGGCTGGTGCGGTCAGCTCGCCGGACAGATGGCGCTGGACATGCGGCCGAGGTCGACGTGCCGCCGACTCACCAAGGCAATTCCAGTTCCAGACATGACGGAAGCGTGTCATGGCAGTCTGGACCCAGTCCAGCTTTGTCCGTCATGCGGACACCCCTGTCTCGTTGTGCAAGACAGGGGTGTCGTGGGTCACATCGCCGGTGCCCCGGCCGGATGGCCGGTGAGGCCCTTTCAGGCCCCGGGCCAGGGGCCGGGCGTGGAGATGTCGGGCTCCTGAGTGACCTTGGTGCCGAAGAGCCGGAAGCCACGGCGCAGATAGTTGTCCATCGCGTGTTCGCCGTCCCGGCTGCATGTATGCAGCCACACCCGCTTCGTCGGCGCCATGGCCGGCCGGCGCTCGGCGAGGTCCCAGGCGCGGGCCGTGCCGTACGCCAGCAGATGGCCGCCGATGCGCCGGCCGCGGAAGGCGGGGATGAGCCCGAAGTACGCGATCTCCACGTCCCCCTCGTCCCCCGGGTCCAGCTCCACGTACCCGGCCGGAGTGCCCCGGTCGTAGGCGACCCAGGTCTCCACACCCGGCCGGTCCAGGTACTCCTGCCACCGCGCGTGGGACCAGCTCAGCCGGTCGGTCCACCAGATGTCCCCGCCGACCGACGCGTACAGGAAGCGGCTGAACTCGGGCGAAGGCACCTGTGCCCGGGCGATCCGGACATCGCCCTCGGGGGCCGTCGCGGGCAGCAGGTCCGCGGGGGAGGTCTGCTCCAGGGACCACTCGGTCACGGTGAGGGTGCTCATGCGGTCAGGGAATCACGGGGGTGAGCGGTACGACAAACAGCGTTTCGCTCCCTGCACCCGGCGGTCCTACTCCAGCGCGTCGTCCACGGAGTGCAGCGGCACGGCGTACAGCACCCGGCCTCCCGCCGCTCCGGCCGCCCCCTGCGCCGTGTCCCCGCTCGTGGCCCCCTCCGTCAGCGTCCACAGCTCGCCGGTCCCCTGCCAGTACGACAGGGAGGCGGTGTGCCGACCCCAGCAGGCGTGACTCTCGTCGGCCGAGCAGACCGCCGCCTTCGCGCCGGAGGTGTTCTGCCGCCACAGCGTGCCGTGCCGCCCGCCCGCGGTCGGCGCGCGGTCCACATACCAGTCGGGCCGTGCCGCCCCGCCGCGCCGGTACGACAGCACGCCCTGCACTCCGGTCGCGTCCGTCCGGTATGCCTCGTCGGCCCGGACGTCGCCGTGAGTGTCCGTGGCGAGCAGACCTCGGTGGCCGGGCAGGGTGCTGAACGCGTAGCGCCAGACCCGGGCCGGGGATCCGGTGCTTCCCGGGCGGAACCACTCGCCGGCCACCAGGCTGGGCGGGGTCGAGGTGCGGTCCAGGGAGAGCGCGGAGAAGCAGGGCACCGCGCGGTCGTCGGCCATGGAGCAGGGGCCGCCGGTCAGCCGGTAGGAGCCGACCTCGGGCAGCACGAACTGGTAGCCGTGCGCGGAGTAGCCGCCTTCGGTGCGGCCGATCACGGGGCTGTCCATGTTCGCGCGCAGGATGCGGCGCAGGTCGAAGACCAGCAGGGAGTCCCGGTCGGTGACGTAGAGCTTGTCCTGGAACCAGACCATGCCGGACATGCCCGTGCGCACGGCGGTGAAGTCCCGGCCGCCGGCGCGCGGGGCGACCAGCAGGGCCCAGCGGTAGGAGAGGTTCGCCGGGTCGTTCGCATCGACGAAGGCGACCCGGGCGAGGCCTTGGTCGGAGACCGGCTCGGCGAGGTCGCCGTCGTTGTGCGTCCAGCCCGACAGGATGACCCGGTCGCCGCCCCAGCGGCCGTGGTCGTCGGCGTCGCCCGAGGTGGTGACGGACCGGGGCAGCCACTGCGCCGTCGTCGCGTCCTCCTGGTCCCAGCAGTACGCGCGCGAGGCGGACGGCTTCACGGGCAGCGCGGCGGTCTCGGCGGCGTCGCACTCGGGCCGGTTGCGCATCACGCGGTCGGCCGACGCCAGAACGTCATGGACGCCGACGCCGCCTCCCGTCGCGCGGGTGAGCGTGTCGAGGGCGGAGCGGTCGGTGAGGTCCTCGTGGAGGCGGAACTTCGCGGTCTCGGCCGCGGCGGTGACACGGGTGAGGCCGCCCGGGTTGTCGCCGCCCGCGGCCTGGGAGGTGCTGATCAGCGTGGCGGCGGCGGTGAGCGCCAGAGCGGTCCCGGCCAGCGTGGCCCGCAGTGCCCGGCCCCTGCGCCTTCGTCGGTGTCTGCCTCGGTGCTTCATCACAACCTCCCGGCTTGAGCCAACTGCTCCTCGTGGCCCGGGCATTGACGGGCATTGATCTGAGAAACAGGTGGGTCGGCCTGTAAGGGGGATGCTACGGCAGCCGGATGCGAAGCCGGTCGAAGACCCGGGAAATGCAGGGATATCCCCACCGTTGGGGTGAGGGCCCGGGGCCTCTCGCCCTCAGGTGTCTTGTCCCGACTCAGTGGCGTCCGGAACATCGCCGCGCGGGACGAGTGGGACGAGTGGGAGCGCGAGGGAGGGACCCGTCGTGAGGCGCGGGGCGCGGCGGGCCCGCGTCACGCCCGGTGCCAGCGAGTGCGGCAGCAGGTCGCGGGGGTCTTCCGGGGAGCGCAGTTCCACCTCCGCCGACTCGCGGAAGCGGTACGGCCGGTGCTCCAGGAAGGCTCCCAGGTATCTGCGGATCCGGGACATCTCGGCGCGTACCGTGACCGTGCGGGCCGGGTCGTCGAACATGTCCGCGGCCAGCGCCGAGGCCGTGCGCCCGGACCGGTTCACGGCCAGCAGATACAGCAACTCGGCATGCCGTGGACTCAGTTCATGGGACCAGGAGCCCATCTCGCCCGACACCGTCACCGACCATCGGCGCGGATGCGTGACGTCCAGGACGATATGGGTGGCACCCGCGGGCGTGGGCGCCTCCGCCCTGCGGATCAGCCAGCCGCCCGGCAGCGGCTCCACCGTGCACGGCCCCAGCGACGGCAGCACACAGGATCCGGGCGTGAGCGACGCGGGCAGCGCGACGCGGCCGGTGTACGGCATCCCGGTCACCGCAGCCGTCCAGCCGTCCGTGTCCACGGCCAGCGCCCGGCCGACGAGCCGCGCCAGCAGGGGCGCGGCCACCGCGCGCAGCCGCTCCAGGGAGGCCAGATGTGCCTCCCTCAGCCGTGCCTCCGCCAGCTTGGCCACGGCCTCCACCCAGGCGAGCGTCGCCGGATGCATCGTCTCCAGCGGGCCGCTGATGTCCACGACGCCGAGCAACCGGCCGTCACGGGGGTCGGTGATCGGGGCGCCCGTACACGTCCAGGAGGCGTGGGGCCGCAGGAAATGCTCGGACGCGAAGACCTGTACGGGGCGCCGGGTGACCACCGCGGTGCCCACCCCGTTGGTGCCGACGGCGCCCTCGCCCCAGTCGGCGCCCGGCTCGAAGCCCAGGTCGTCCGCCCTGCGCAGCACCGACGAGCAGCCCTCGCGCCACAGCACCCGTCCGTCGGCGTCCGCGACGACCATGATGTGCCGCGCCACGTCCGCGACCGACAGCAGGCCTTCGCGCAGCACCGGCAGCACCTGGCGCAGCGGCGAGTCCTGACGGCGCCGCTCGATCTCGTCGCGGCCCAGCACATCGGCCCGGACACCGTGTTCGGGGTCGACACCGCTGCGCAGCACGCGCTCCCACGACGCCTCGATCACGGGGCGCGGCGGCACCGGAGCGCGCTGTCCGGCGAGCGTGGCGCTGCGCACCTCGCTGAGCAGTCGTGCCGCCCGCTCGACATCGTGGGCGGTGAGCTGTCCGACGTCCTTCGCCGAGTGCCCCACATGAACCTCCCCCAAGGCCTCTCCCGTGTCCCGGCGCGTTCGCCACCCCCGGGCGCGAGCCGGGGCCCGTCGGCGGATTCCGCTCATGAGTACCTGATCATGAGCGCCCGAATCCGTGGTGGCGGTCCCGTGTCGAGGGTCCGGTGTTGACGGTTGTTCTCATCTTGCCGTCTGCCCCATGACGGAGGGGCACACTCCGGCAACAGCGCGCAGCGAGTTGCAACCTCTTGCAACCCTGGCGAACGGCCCGGCGGTGGTTGAAACTTGTGCAACGCCGCTCCGGCGGTGTCCGCGCTCCTTGATCAGGGGGCAGGAGAGCGGGGGTGGTGCCGTGTCGGCGCAGCACCACCCCCGCGCACAGCACATGCCTGCGAGGCATACGTGGCCTCGTACGGCGTGAGCCGGTCAGACCAGCGGTCGTGCCCGCTCCACCACCGTGGCCAGATCCAGACTGTGCGGCAGCGTGCCGAAGGCCGAACCCCAGTCGCCGCCGAGCCGGGAGGCGCAGAAGGCGTCGGCGACCTGCGGCGGTGCGTACCGCACGAGCAGCGAGCCCTGCAGCACCAGTGCGATCCGTTCCACCACGCGGCGTGCCCGCGCCTCGACGCCTTCCAGATCGGCGAGTTCGGACAGCAGGTTCTTGATCGCGCCGTCCAGGCGGTGGTCGGCGCCGCGTGTCCGGCCGACCTCGTGGAGGAAGGCGTCCAGGGCGCCCGGCTCGCGCTGCAGCGCGCGCAGCACGTCGAGCGCCTGCACGTTGCCCGCGCCCTCCCAGATGGAGTTCAGCGGTGACTCGCGCAGCAGCCGGGGCATCCCCGACTCCTCGACATAGCCGTTGCCGCCGAGGCACTCCGACGCCTCCACCGCCACCGGGGTGCAGCGCTTGGTCACCCAGTACTTCGCCGCGGGCACCGCGAGCCTGAGGAACGCGCGCTCCTCCTCGCCGCCGTCGTCGTACGCCGCCGCGAGCCGCAGCCCGAGCGTCGTCGCCGCCTCGGACTCCAGCGCCAGGTCGGCGAGCACATTGCGCATCAGCGGCTTGTCGATGAGCTTGCCGCCGAACGCCTCACGGTAGGCGCAGTGATGGATCGCCTGCGCCACCGCCTGCCGCATCAGCGACGCCGAGCCGAGCACGCAGTCGAGACGGGTGGCCGCGACCATCTCGATGATGGTGCGCACCCCGCGCCCCTCCTCGCCGACCCGGCGCGCCCAGGTGCCGTCGAACTCGACCTCGCTGGAGGCGTTGGACCTGTTGCCCAGCTTGTCCTTGAGCCGCTGGATCCTGAACACGTTCCGGGTGCCGTCCTCCAGGACGCGCGGCACGAGGAAGCAGGTCAGACCGCCCGGTGCCTGCGCCAGCACCAGGAACCCGTCCGACATGGGCGC
This sequence comes from Streptomyces sp. NPDC047022, assembly GCF_040644155.1. Lineage (NCBI taxonomy): Bacteria > Bacillati > Actinomycetota > Actinomycetes > Kitasatosporales > Streptomycetaceae > Streptomyces > Streptomyces sp. NPDC047022. Next base: position 72,793 of record NZ_JBEYVV010000011.1, read on the forward strand.
CGAGCAGAACCACTTGTGGCCCGTCAGCTCGTACGTTCCGTCCTCGGCGAGCGGCCGGGCCGAGGTGGTGTTGGCGCGGACGTCGCTGCCACCCTGCTTCTCGGTCATCCCCATGCCGAAGATCACACCGGCCTTCTGCGATGCCGGGCGCAGCTCCCGGTCATAGACCGTGGAGGTCAGCCGGGGCTCCCACTCGGCGGCCAGCGCCGGGTCCGTGCGCAGCGCGGGCACCGCGGCGTGGGTCATCGACATCGGGCAGCCGTGGCCCGCCTCGACCTGCGACCAGACCAGGAACCCGGCCGCACGCCGCACATGCCCGCCGGGCCGGGCCCAGGCCGTGGTCAGACCCGCGGCCACGCCCTTGCCGAGCAGCCGGTGCCACGCGGGATGGAACTCGACCTCGTCGATGCGGTTGCCGTAGCGGTCGTGGGTCCGCAGCTTCGGCGGGTTCTCGTTCGCCTGCGCGCCCCATTCCTGTGCCTGGGCGGATCCCGCGCTCAGCCCGAGCGACGACAGTTCCCCGAGGGCCTCGTCCAGGAGCGCGGGGTCCAGATGCCGTTCGACGGCCTCCACGAGGACGCGGTCGGCGGTGAAGACGTCGTATCCGGCCAGCGGCGGGGGCTGGTTGGTGACGGTGTGGGTGGTCGCTGCCATGAGAGCGAACCTACTCCTCAGTACGCTCCAGGTCACCCTGATCGGCCGAGCCCCACGACCGCGCTGACGGGGCCGTCCCACCAGGAGATGAGCGGGGAGGCGGGCGGCGGATAACGTAAAGATGTGCAGTCAGCAGGAAGAGAAAACCCCGAGCGGCCGTCGGGCCGGCTCCACCGGGCGCGTGTCCTTTACCGGAACGTCTCCAAACGCAGGACCGCCTGGCTCCTGCTCAAGGACACGATCGACTCCTGCATGGAGTACCGCATCCTCGGGCTGGCGGCCGAGGCGGCGTTCTTCACGCTGCTGTCCGTGCCGCCGCTGCTGCTGAGCCTGATCGGACTGCTCGGCTATGTCGACGCCTGGACCGGGGCCGACACCATCCGCAGCCTGGAGAACAACATCCTGGAGGCGTCCCGCACGGTTCTGTCCGACAAGGGCGTCAAGGAGATCGCGCAGCCGATCCTGCACGACGTGATGAGGGGCGGACGCCCCGACGTCATCTCCATCGGCTTCCTGTTCGCCCTGTGGTCGGGCTCGCGCGCCGTGAACGTCTTCATCGACACGATCACCGTGATGTACGGGCTCGACGGCACCCGGGGGGTCGTCAGGACGCGGCTGCTGTCGTTCTTCCTGTTCATCGTGGCGCTGTTGATCGGCTCCGTCGCGCTGCCGCTGATGGTGGCGGGTCCGGACGCGGTGGTGACCTTCGTGCCATGGTCGGCGACGGCGGTCCAGGTCCTGTACTGGCCGGTGGTCATCATCCTGTCGGTCGTCTTCCTGACGACGCTGTATCACGTCTCCGTGCCCGTGCGCTCACCGTGGGTGGAGGACGTGCCGGGGTCCCTGGTGGCCCTCGGGATGTGGGTGCTGGGGAGCTTCCTGCTGCGCATCTACCTCACGCACACCATCGAGGGGCCGACGATCTACGGTTCGCTCGCCGCGCCCGTGGCGGTGCTGCTGTGGATCGGTGTGGCCGCCTTCGCCGTGCTGGTGGGCGCGGCCGTCAACGCGGCGATCGACCGGGTGTGGCCGGCCGCGGCCACGGCGGCGGCACGCGCGGCGAACGAAAGGCTGCGTCAGGAGCAGGCCGCCCAGTACGTGGCCCGAGCCGCGGCCCGCGCGGCGGACCCCGAGGACTCCGACGATCCCGATGACCCCGACGACCCGGACATGCCGTCCGAGTTCCCGGAGCGCTGGTCCCGCTTCCTGCCCCCGGAAGACGTCACGTCACGCCTGCGGCAGCCGCGTCCGCGCAAGCCCCAGGACCACCAGCATCCTGTGGAGTGAGCGCGCGCTGTTGCTGAGGGCGCGTTGTCGTCTCCGGGCGCGTGGTGCGTTCTTGCGCAGTTCCCCGCGCCCCTGAGCGCAGGCCGCGAGCAGGACCCGCACACGGTCGCGGATACCGGCCGGAGCCTCGCCACCGCCTCTGCGCCCGCCCAGCCGGCCCACCATGGCGGCGGCCATGGAGGCATCACCGCGTGCCTCCCCCTGGTGACAGGGCCGTGACCCGCCCCTGGTCCCCGCGCGGCGCAGCGTGCCCCGTGCCCGGGTAGTGATGTGATGCGGTGACACTGCCGGTTCCCGGGCGGTGAGCACAGGGCCGGATGGACCGTAAGGGAGAGGGCCGGATGGACCGTAGGACGTACGAGACGACCGGAGCCCCGGCGAACCCCTCGGACCCCGTGGCCCGTACACCCCACGGGGCGGTGCGCGGCCGGTACGAGCAGGGCGTCGCTGTCTTCCGCGGTATTCCCTTCGCCGCCCCGCCCTTCGGCCCGCACCGCTTCCGCCCGCCCGTCCCGCCCGAGCCGTGGGAGGGGATGAGGGACGCGGGCGCCTTCGGGCCGACCCCGCCCAAGCCGCCGTACTCGGAGGCCTTCGCCCGCTATCTGTCCGACCCGGTGGTCCCCGGTGACGACTGCCTCAACCTCAACGTCTGGACACCTGACCCCGATCCCGGAGCCCGGCTGCCCGTCATGGTGTGGATCCACGGCGGCGCCCTCACCCGCGGGTCCTCCGCCGTGCCCGTCTACGACGGCAGCGCCTTCGCCCGCGACGGCGTCGTCCTCGTCTCCTTCAACTACCGCCTCGGCGTGGAGGGTTACGGCCTCTTCCCGGACGTCCCGGCCAACGCGGGGCTGCGCGACCAGCTCGCCGCGCTCGAGTGGGTGCACGAGACCGTCGCCGCGTTCGGCGGCGACCCGGGCCGGGTGACCGTCTTCGGCGAGTCCGCGGGCGCCATCAGCATCGGCGCCCTGCTGGCGAGCCCGCGCGCCCGGGGCCTGTTCCAGCGGGCGGTGCTGCAGAGCGGGCCGCCCGAGTCCACCGAACGGGACAGGGTACGGCGCCTGGTGCGGCGCATGGCCGCGAAGCTGAGGGTTCCGGCGACCGCGGCGGCCTTCGGCGAGGTGGACCGCGCCCTGCTGGCCGATGTCCAGGCGGAGGTGGGACGCCGGGCCGGCCCCATCCTCGGCGGACCCGCCTTCGGGATCGTCGTGGACGGCGACCTGGTGCCGCACGACCCGCTGGAGGCACTGCTCGACGGCACCGCCCGGGACGTTCCCCTGCTGCTGGGCTGGACCAGTGAGGAGCACCGGCTGTGGCTCGCGCCCACCGGGCTGATCGAGCGCATCGACCGGCTGGGCGCGGTCGCCATGGCCGGTGCGATGGCCCGCTGCCACTGCGGCCCGGACGTCCCCCGCGGCTACCGCAACGCCCACCCGGACGCCCCCATCTCCGACCTGGTGGGCCAGATGGTCACCGACTATCTGCTCCGCCACCCGCTGCACCGGCTCGCCGACTCCCGCACCGGACACGCGGCCACCCACGTCTACGAGTTCGCCTGGCGCTCGGGCATCCCCGGCCTCGGCGCCTGTCACGCCCTGGAGCTGGGCTTCGTCTTCGACAGCGCCGGGGCGCCGGAGGCGGAGAAGCTGGCCGGCCCCGACGCGCCCCGCGCACTCGCCCGCGAGATGCACACGGCGTGGGTGCGTTTCGCGACGGACGGCGACCCCGGCTGGCCGTCCTGGAACGCCGCCCATCCGGTGCGCGTCTTCGGCGGCGACGGCGATCCGGTGCTCTACGGCCCCCGGGACTCGGAGATGGCGCTGTGGGAGACGGCGTCCGCACCCACGGGGTTCACCACACGCACACCGGGCGCCGGGAGCGGCTCACTGCTGCGCGGAGCGGTGCCCCTGTCGGCGGTACGACGGCTGCGGCGCCCGGGGGCGGAGGGCCGCCGCTGACCTGCCCGGTCCCTCCTGGGACGCGCGGAGCGCGCCCGACAGGGGCGCGGGGCTGTGCCGATGTGCGGCTCCGCCGCGTGGTCGGGAGTGATCACAGTGCTCCCGCAGGCGACGTCGCACCCGCGTCACCCCGGAGGCCGGCCGCGGGCCAACGCCCGCGCCACCGCGGTGATCGAGTCCGGTCCCACCCGGCAGCACCCCCCGATCAACCCCGCCCCGGCGTCACGCCAGCCCACCGCCTCCGAGGCGGTGAACGTGACCCGGCCGTCCCAGGCATGGGCCTCCGCGTCCCACCCCTCGCCGCTGTTCGGATAGGCCACCACGGGCTTGCCCGTCACCCGCGCCGCCGTCCGCACGGCCGCGCTCACGTCCTCGGGGGCACAGCAGTTGACGCCCACCGCGATCACCTCGTCCGCGTCGGCGGCCAGGGCGAACGCCTCCTGAAGCGGCTGCCCCGCACGCGTACGGTCGCCGGACACGCTGTACGACAGCCAGGCGGGCACGCCCAGCCCGCGCACCGCACGCAGCAGGGCCGCCGCCTCGTCGGTGTCGGGCACCGTCTCCAGCGCCAGCACATCGGGGCCTGCCGCCGCCAGCGCCTCCAGACGGGGCCGGTGGAAGGCCTCCAGCTCGGCGACGGTGAGCCCGTAGCGGCCCCGGTACTCGGAGCCGTCGGCGAGCATCGCCCCGTACGGACCGGCCGACGCCGCCACCCACAGGGGCCGCCGTACGCCCCTGGCGCGGGCCCGGGCGGCTGCCTCGCGTGCCAGGTCCACGCTCAGCCGCAGCAGCCCGGCCGCCTTGTCGCGTCCGGTGCCGCGCCGCGCGAAGCCCTCGAACGTGGCCTGGTAGCTCGAGGTGATGGCCACGTCCGCGCCCGCGAGGAAGTACGAGAGATGCGCCCCGGTGATCGCCTCCGGCCGCTCGGCGAGCAGCCGTGCCGACCACAGCGCGTCTCCCAGGTCGTGCCCCGCCGACTCCAGCTGGTTCGACAGACCGCCGTCCAGGACGACCGGTCCGGCGGCCAGTGCCTCGGCGAGGGCGGTGGAGGTGCGGGGGCCCATGGCCACGACGTTAGTCCAGCCGCGTCCCCGCCCTCACCTGACTCAGGAGACCCTGATGCCCACGATGCAGGTGTCGTCGTCCGTGTCCGACCTGCTGTAGGTGAGCAGACGGTCGAGCTGCTGGTCCAGCGTGGGCGGCACCGTGCGCGCGGCCCTCAGCAGTTGTGCGAGCGACTCCTCCATGGAACGGTCGCGGCGCTCGATGAGGCCGTCCGTGTACATCAGCAGCGTGTCGTCCACGGCGAGCTGCACCTCGTGTTCCTCGTAGGCCGCCTCGGGCACCGCGCCCAGCAGTATCCCCTTGACCAGGGGCAGCGCCGCCGCGTCGGTGCCCCGCACCAGGACCGGCGGCAGATGCCCGGCCCTGGCCCAGCGCAGCGCCCGGCTCGACGGGTCGTACAGGCCGCAGACCGCCGTGGCGGTGACGGCGCCGGTCAGATGGTGCGCCACCATGTTGAGCCAGGACAGCAGCTGGCCGGGACCCGCACCCGTCACCGCGAGCCCGCGCAGCGCGTTGCGCAGGACGACCATGCTGGTCGCCGCCTCTATGCCGTGCCCGGCGACATCGCCCACGCACAGCAGCACGAGACCGGACGGCAGGACCACCGCGTCGTACCAGTCACCGCCGACCAGCTGCTCGGTCTCCGCGGGGCGGTAGCGCACCGCCACCCCCAGCCCGGGCGCACGCAGCGGTGCCTGGGCCGGGGGCATGATGGCGTGCTGGAGCTGGAGGGTGAGCCGGTTGCGCTCGCTCGCCTGCTGCTCGGTGTGGGCGAGCTGGTCCCGCGTGGCGGCCAGGGCGACCTCCGTCCAGTGCTGGGCGGAGATGTCCTGGTAGGCGCCGCGTACGACGAACAGCCGCCCGTCGGAGTCGAGCGCCGGTTCCGCAACCACCCTGATGTGCCGGGTCACCCCGTCGGGGCGCTGGAGACGGAAGGCCGTGGACGCCGGGCGCCGGTGGTGCAGCAGGGTCCGCAGAAACCTGCCGATGGCCACGGCGTCGTCGGGGTGGGCGTGGGCGGGCAGCTCCTCCAGGGGCACGGGGGGACTGGAGACCGGTTTGCCGTAGAGGCCGAAGAGCCGGCCGTTCCAGGTGATCTCGCCGGTCAGCAGGTTCTCCTCGAAGCCGCCGATCCGGCCCAGGCGCTGGGCGTGCTGGAGCAGGCTGGCGAGACGGGCCGTCTCGTCCTCGATACGCCATATCAGCAGGATGCTGCCCGCGTGCCGGCTGATGTTGATGTCGGCCACCGCCGCCAGCGGGACATCGTCCACCAGCGCGGTCAGCCTCATACGGTCGGCGCGGAACGGCTCCCCGGTGGCGTAGACACGCTCGATCCGTTCGAAGAGCTCGCTCTCCCCGGCGGCCATCGGATAGGCCTCCAGCAGGAGGGCGCCGCTGACGACCCCGCGCGGGCGGCCCGCCGGGTCGAGGAAGCGGCCGTTGACGTGGTGGATGCGGAAGTCGACGAGATGCCCGTCGCCGTCGAGTTGGGGGACGAGCACCAGGGCCGGGTCGTGCAGACCGTCGGCCAGGTTCATCAGCTCCGCGACGTCCGGCAGGAGCCTGGGCCCGGGATCGCCGCCCGGGTTCCGCAGCGCGTAGGTCTCCAGAGTGTGCGCGCACAGCTCGGCCAGGGCCTCGACCTGGCGCACGATCTGCGGCTGCTGTGGCTCGAGCGGCTGCGGCCAGGCGATCTCCAGCACCCCGTGGATCCGGCCGCCCGTGCCCGCGGGAACGGCGACCCTGCCACCGTCGGGGTGGTCGTGCTGGCCGATCGAGGGCAGACCGCTCCCGGCCAGGGAACCGATCCAGTGCCCGGCGCGCTCGGCGAGCCCCGTACGCGCCACCGTCGTCACACCGGGGGGCACATAGCGCCAGCGGCCGGCCTCCGTCGACGGGAAGCCGGCGCTGCCCGCCAGGGTGAGGGAGCCGTCGGACGACACGGACCAGATGGCCACGGCGACCGCTCCGAGGGGGGCAAGCGCGTGCTCCAGCAGGGAGTCGGCGACGGCCTGGGTGTCGTCGGCGGCCAGCGCGCCACTCTCGGCGGCCCGCAGCCGCACCGCCGAGGACCGGCCCGTGGGCCGGCCGGCGGCCGCGGTGGTGCTCTGCCCACCCGTGGAGCCCGAGGCGACGGCCAGGAAGGCGGAGGTCACCTCCGTCAGCCGGTCCCGCGAAGCCTGGTTGATGACCTCGACGGCGAACTCCAGCGGGGTCACGTCGGCCTGCTCGGTCAGTTCGGCGAGCTGCCTGGCGGCCTGGGCCGGACCACAGCCCAGCCGTTCCACCAGGATGCCCTTGGCCAGTTCGATCAGGGCACGCCCGTCCGCCTCCGCCTGCGCCGCCCGCACCTCACGGCGCAGCCGCTCCACGGTGGCGGCGAGCCTGCCGACGGGGGAGGCCGACAGGTCGGCCGGTTCCTTCTCCCGCCGGTCCTCGGCGGGGCCGACGGGCGGTTGCTGCGCGTTGCTCATGACTCGCCCCCTCTCCCTCAGGCGGGCAGCCAGCGCCGGACGCGGGCGATGAGATCGTTCGTGTCGACGGGTTTGGTGACGTAGTCGTTCGCGCCCGAGGCGAGACTCTTCTCCTGGTCGCCGGGCATCGCCTTCGCGGTGACGGCGATGATCGGAAGATTCGCGTACTGGGGCATCGTGCGGATCTCGGCGGTGGCGGCGTAGCCGTCCATCTCCGGCATCATCACGTCCATCAGGACCACCGCGACATCGGGGTGGGCCAGCAGCGTCTCGATGCCCCGACGGCCGTTGTCCGCGTGCAGCACCTTGAAGCCGTGCAGCTCCAGGATCCCGCTGAGCGCGAAGAGGTTGCGCGCGTCGTCGTCCACGACGAGCACCGTGGTGCCGAGGAAGGCGTCGTCCAGGGGCTGCGCCGCCGAGTGCTGGGGCTCCTCGACCCGGACCAGGGACAGCACGTCTCCGGGTTCCTCCGCGGACAGGTGCAGCGTGATGTGCTCGCGCAGCTCGTCCAGGCTGGAGAGGAAGTCCAGCGGACGGCCGCCGGAACGGGACCGCAGAGCCTGCTCCTGCACGAGGTCCACGCGATGCCCGCTGTGGACCAGTACGGGAACGCTGGAGAGGGCCGAATCGCCCTGCATGGCTTCCAGGAAGCGGGCGCCCTCGTCGTCCGGCATGCCGAGTTCCAGGACGACGCAGTGGCAGGGCTCGGCCGCCAGCGCGCTCGCCGCCTCCTGCGCTCCCACCACGGTGATGATGTCGACCGCGCCCCGTGGATCGGCGCTGTCGTGATCGTGAGCGATGTCGGCGACCGCGCTCTCCGCGACCAGCGTCAGCAGACCGCGCGGACGCTCCTCGACCACCAGCAGACGGCGCCTGCGCGCTGAGGGAGCGGACTCCTGACGCGGCGCGGGCACCGCCTCCGCGGGGAGAGCGGCCCGGGGCTGCTCCGCGGACGTGTGCCCGGGCCGGCCGGTGCCGCCGAGCAACTCCTCGAAGTCGGCGCGCGCCACCGGCAGATAGAGCGTGAACGTACTGCCCTGCCCCGGCGTGCTGTCCACCGTGACGGCGCCGCCCAGCAGATGCGCGATCTCCCGTGTGATCGACAGCCCCAGACCCGTGCCGCCGTACTTCCGGCTCGTCGTCCCGTCCGCCTGCTGGAACGCCCCGAAGATCGTCTCCAGTTGCTGCTGCGGGATGCCGATGCCGGTGTCCTTCACCCGGAACGCCGCGACGGTGCCGCATCGGTGCACTCCCCTGGGCACCTCCCGGTCGGCGGCCGGTTCGATACGCAGCTCGACGCTTCCCCGCTCGGTGAACTTGACCGCGTTCGACAGCAGGTTGCGCAGGATCTGCCGCAGCCGGGTGTCGTCGGTGAGCAGGTCGGCCGGGGCGCCCGGGGCGGTGGTCACCGTGAAGTCCAGGCTCTTCTGCGTGGTCATCGGCCGGAACGTCGCCTCGACGTATTCCAGCAGCTGCCGCAGCGGAACCCGCTCGGGGCTGACGTCCATCTTGCCCGCCTCGACCTTCGACAGATCGAGGATGTCGTTGATCAGCTGGAGCAGGTCGGATCCCGCCGAGTGGATGATCCCCGCGTACTCGACCTGCTTCGGGGTGAGGTTGCGTGAGGGGTTCTGCGCCAGCAACTGGGCCAGGATCAGCAGGCTGTTGAGCGGGGTGCGCAGCTCGTGGCTCATGTTCGCCAGGAACTCCGACTTGTACTTGGACGCCAGCGCCAGCTCTTGGGCGCGGGTCTCCAGCTCCTGCCGTGCCTGCTCGATCTGGAGGTTCTTGGCCTCGATGTCGCGGTTCTGGGAAGCCAGCAGGGAGGCCTTCTCCTCCAGCTCCTCGTTGGAGCGCTGGAGTTCGTCCTGCTGTACCTGCAACTCCTCCGACCTGGCCTGGAGTTCGGCGGTCAGCCGTTGGGACTCCTGAAGGAGTTCGTCCGTACGGGCGTTGGCCACGATGGTGTTGACGTTGACGCCGATGGTCTCCATCAGCTGGCCCAGGAAGTCCTGGTGGATCTGGGTGAACCGGGTGACCGACGCCAGCTCGAGCACGCCGAGCACCTGGTCCTCCACCACGATGGGCAGCACCATCAGGGCGCTCGGCACGATCTGTCCGAGCCCCGAGGAGATGGTCACGTATCCCGGCGGCAGCTCCTCCACGCTGATGGCGCGGTGGCTGCGCGCGGCCTGGCCCACCAGCGAGCGGCCCACGGGGATACGGGTGGGCCGGTCGTCGTCGGGGAGGCCGTACGCGCCCATGAGCCGCAGCTCGGGCCCGCGCTCGGTGTCCTCGGCGAGGTAGAAGGCGCCGTACTGTGCCGACACCAGGGGCGCCAGCTCATCCATGATCAGCTCGGCGACCACCGGCAGATCCCGGTGGCCCTGCATGAGGCCGGAGATCCGGGCGAGGTTGGTCTTGAGCCAGTCCTGCTCCTGGTTGGCCCGCGTGGTCTCACGCAGGGACTCGACCATGGAGTTGATGTTGTCCTTGAGCTCGGCGACCTCGCCCGACGCCACCACGGTGATGGAGCGGGTCAGGTCCCCCTCCGCGACGGCGCTCGCGACCTCGGCGATGGCGCGGACCTGGCGGGTGAGGTTGCCTGCCAGTTCATTGACGTTCTCCGTCAGCCGCTTCCAGGTGCCGGAGACGCCCTCGACCTCGGCCTGCCCGCCGAGCCGTCCCTCGCTGCCCACCTCCCGCGCCACCCGGGTGACCTCGGCGGCGAACGACGAGAGCTGGTCGACCATGGTGTTGATGGTGGTCTTCAGCTCCAGGATCTCGCCGCGGGCGTCGACGTCGATCTTCTTGGACAGGTCGCCGTTGGCCACCGCGGTCGTCACCAGCGCGATGTTGCGCACCTGGCCGGTGAGGTTGTTGGCCATCGAGTTGACGTTGTCCGTGAGGTCCTTCCAGGTGCCCGCCACGTTGGGCACATGCGCCTGGCCTCCCAGCCGCCCCTCGGTGCCGACCTCGCGGGCCACGCGCGTGACCTCGTCGGCGAAGGCGGACAGCGTGTCGACCATGGTGTTGATGACGTCCGCAAGGGCGGCGACCTCGCCCTTCGCCTCGACCGTGATCTTCTGGGACAGATCGCCGCGCGCGACGGCCGTGGCCACCTGGGCGATGGAACGGACCTGTCCGGTCAGGTTGGACGCCATCACGTTGACGTTGTCCGTCAGGTCCTTCCAGGTGCCCGACACACCCCGGGCGATTGCCTGCCCGCCCAGATTGCCCTCGGTGCCGACCTCGCGGGCGACGCGGGTGACTTCGTCGGCGAAGGCGGA